>JAXGPR010000001.1:0-216524 GCA_040766895.1 Anaerolineaceae bacterium
CGGGACAATGATCTCACGCACATATTCATCTGGTCGCAGTACCGTTTGACGGACGCCGATATAAAACTGACGCAATGGCACCACACGCTCTCCGGCATGAGAAGCTAAAACCAAACTTGCTCCCATCGCCATGAGCGGCGGAATCGTATCATTCGCTGGCGATGCAGTCACCAAGTTGCCGACGATGGTGCCGCGGTTGCGAAGTTGCGGGCTTGCCACACGCGCACATGCCTGAACTAACGGAAAAGCATACTCTCGCAGCAATGGTGAGCGAAGCACATCGTTATGCGTAACCAGGGCACCAATGTGAATTAGCCCGCTTTCATCTCGTCCAATTTGATCTAAGCCACTGATTCTGGATATATCTAAAACTGTTTCCAAACCTGCCCATTTTCCATTACGAATCTCAACCATGAGGTCCGTCCCGCCTGCGATGATGCGGGTTGTGCCTTGATGGTGAGCCAATTCTTGGGTAAGTTCTTCAGTTGTTTCTATAATGCGATAATTTTTCCACATAAAAACTCCTTCACGCTGAAGGTTAATTTTTCGGCGCGTTTTTTCGCGCAATGATCTCAGCTAAAATGCTGATTGCGATTTCATCTGGTGTTTCGGCATGAATATCCAGACCTATTGGGCATTTAATACGCTTCAGGTCGTCTTCGCTTACCCCATTAGCAAGCAAGGCTTGGCGGGTGGCTTCCCATCGCCGGCGCGAACCAATCAAGCCGATGTAAGCTGGTTGGGTCCTTAACAGCACTGGTAATCCAGCCATGTCCACATCACTGCCCCGCGTGACTATGACAATATATGTATGGGGGTCAATTTCGATTTGTTCAGGGATCATTTGCATCGGAACGGGTAAGAGCTGGTCTGCGTCAGGAAATTCTTCTTGTGTGCAAAGCTCAGCGCGGTCATCCGATACGATCACCTGGAAACCAAGCAACTTACCAAATTTAGCCACGGATTTGCCCACATGCCCTGCTCCAATGACCAAGAGCTTGGGTTTAGCCAGGAATGGTTCCAGATAAATATCGACTTCCCCTCCACAAACGCCAACACTGCCTTCATTCTGGGCTTTTAATGAATAGTGCAGCAAAGCAGGTTTGCCGCTCCGCAGAGCTTCCAGCGCTGCCTGCGTCACTTCTGCTTCTACTCCGCCACCCCCAACCGTTCCTATGGTTTCTCCATCGGGGAAAACCAACATTTTGCTGCCAGCATGCCTCGGTACTGCACCTTCGGTCTTCACGATCACACATAAGCACACTGGCTTCCCGTGTCGATTGCACTCTGCTAATTTGTCTAGAACTTCATCCATTTAAACCTCTAAGAGCGAAAGTACAATTGGCAGAAGCTGCTTTTTACGTGAAACGACGCCTTCAGCAAAAAGTGTACCATCTGGCAGGGGTCTATAAGGCAATTCTTCCAGTGCTATTGGCGCATTGACAAATATCAGCCGGCTGGACCCCATCACCACATCCGTGACCATCAAGCCAGCAAAATCTAAGCCATTCTGGTTTATCAGGTTTTGCAAGGCTTGTTTAAGTTTGTCGATGTAATCCCCAATTTCATAGATATCCGAAGTTTCAGCCTGGGCGATAGCAAACTTGTACCCAGCTGCTTCGTAGATTTTCATGTCCGTTCTGACCACTTCATCTGGGTCTTGGGTGGAAAGCCCTGCTCCTGCTTTGATTATTTTCTCGCCATACGAGCGAATATCCTCGCCTTCCAGTGGTGAACCAGGTACAAATGCCCAGCGAGCCAATCTTTCAGCCGCTCGATGATCGCGATCTGTCGTCGTTGGAGAACTGAGAATAAGCGTATCCGAAAGTAGCCCTGCCAAGAGTAAACCCGCAATTGAGGGAGGCGCACTCAAACCAGCGTCTTCGATTTGCTCGGAGACCAAAGTTGAGGTGCTTCCAACAATATCTACCGTAAATTTAATCGGGCTATGTGTTGACTGGTTCCCTAAGCGGTGGTGGTCAAGGATTTCAAGCAGTTCTGCTTCCTCTAACGATGCAATAGCTTGTTGCGGCTCATTGTGATCTACTAAGACAACCTTAATCCTTGGCGGATTCAACAAGTCTCGCTGGCGTACAACACCTAAGTAGCGCCCATTCTCATCCACAACCCAATATTCATTTTGCTCCATGCGCAGCAGGCGGTTAATCACATCTTTGATACGCGTGCCTGCGGGGAATTTTGGGATGTCTGTCGTTGCAGCCTCCCGGCAGGGGATATCTAAGAGCTGCTCTAAGGTCATATCCTTATAACGTGGGTGCGGTCCCATCAAATCGCGCAGGAAGTCAAAAATGCTCGATCCGGTGATGATTCCATACGGGGTGCCATCAGAATTGACCACCGGCGCAATCCCACCGGTGCGCGTAAGGATCGACCAAGCTTCATTGAGTGATTTTTCAGGGGTAACGACATCAAGCCGGCGCATCACCGACTCAAAGCGCGGCGAAGCATCCGTTAATAACACGGGAACGTCTAGTTGTAAGAGCTGAAAAACAAAAGAGGTCTGACGATTAAGGGCACCAGCCCTAGCTGGAATAGCATTCAACCCATCCCGTTCACTGAGCAGCCAAGCATAACCGACCGCGGAAGCAACCGTATCTGTATCTGGATTAATATGCCCAATCACAAAAATACGATCAGAGGTTTTTTGAAAATTACCGAACATAGGCATCGATTGAATTAACCTCTCTTTGTTCTTTTCAGAGATTCCCAAACCTTTTCTGGCGTTATCGGGTTAGCGTAAATCTGTGCTCCGCAAGCATCTAATACCGCATTGCCAACTGCAGGAGCTACTCCATCCATTGGAATTTCAGCCACGGCTTTAGCCCCAAAAGGATGCGTAGGCTCGTAGGTCTGCACAAATATCGTCTTCATATTGGGCATTTCATCCGCACGGAAGATATGATAATCCACCAGATCCTTTTCGCGTGCCACACCTTGGGCGTCATAACGCATTTCCTCACAGACACCGTAGCCTAATGCTTGTGCCATCCCACCTTCAATCTGCCCAGAAGCCGTAGCTGGATTAATGATCACACCGCCATCCACAGCCATTACTAAATCTTCCACCTTCACCTGCCCGGTTTCCGTATCGACCAGGACGGTCGCAAACTGTGCAGCAAAGGGCGGTGGGGAGCTAGGCGAAACGTAAGAAGCAACTGCCATAATCTGCTCTTGATCAGCATGGTGTAAGCTCTCCAAAGCAATTTCTGCTAATGGTATCCTGCTGCCATCAGGGGCTATAGCACAGCCCTCCTTGAGTGTAATTTCGTCTGCTGCTACCGTTTTACCATTTGCAGCAAACATCTTTACCGCGCGTGCGCAAATCTTTTCGCTAACCTCTGCTGCTGCTTTGATGACTGCAGTACCAGAGATATAAGTGGTCGAGGAGGCGTAAGCACCCTTATCAAAAGGCGTAAAATCCGTATCAGAAGAATACACGATAATATCTTCTGTGTTTACGCCTAAGATTTCCGCTGCCATCTGGGCTAAAATCGTATCACTGCCCGTACCCAGGTCTGTTGCTCCCACGAGTAGGTTGAAAGAGCCATCGTCATTCAGCTTTAAGCTGGCTCCACCCATATCCAGATATGGGATTGCGGTGCCCTGCATGACCATGGCAACACCAATCCCGCGCTTTAAGTGCGGTTTACCCGGGACCTCGTGCCATTCAGGGTTTCCATACTTATGCTCCCATTCAATAGCTTGCACGCCTTCGCGCACGCACTCTTCCAGCCCAACAGTTTCCACAATTTCAGGGCGCGGTTCGCGTCCCTCATTCCAGGCGGTGCTGAAAGGCTGGTATTCACCAGACCTTAAGGCGTTCTTGAGGCGGAAGGCGAGCGGATCCAAGCCCAAGTCGCGGGCAATCATCTCCATATGCCGCTCAACAGGCCAAAAGCCCTGCGGCACACCATAACCACGGTAAGCGCCAGCTGGCGGTGTGTTGGTATAGACAATATCAGCATAAAAGCGGATGTTGGGAGACAAGCGGTACTTTCCATCGCCCACGTAAAGCGCCATAGATTTCTGCCCGGTATTTCCCGTGACGGTGAGGGCATGGCAGCCATAAGCGCCGGTATCGCTAAGCGCGATCATCTCGTTGGCAGTGATTGTGCCATCCCGCTTTACGCCAGTACGCATCTTGATGCGCATTGGGTGCCGTGAGCGGGAAGCAATGAATTCTTCTTCACGGCTCATCTGGTAAAGCACGGGTTTTCCAGTCGCGATAGTCAGATGGGCGACCACATCCTCAATCAGCACTTCCTGCTTGCCGCCAAATCCTCCGCCAATACGTGGTTTAATCACGCGAATGCGTTTGACTGGCAGCTTGAGCAAAGGTGCTAGCATGCGCCGGGCATGGAAAGGCACCTGTGTGCTGGAGTAAATCACCAAACGTCCATCGGCATCCCAGTAAGAAAGTGCCACATGCGGCTCAATATGCGCCTGCTGTACCTTGGGGACCTCATACTCCTGTTCGTAAATACGGTCAGCTTCAATAAAGCCTTGTTCCACATCACCAATATCGATGCGGATGGCTGCTGCTTTATTATGCGCTGGATCGGAATCAGCAAAATTGACATATTCTTGCTCGTCATGAATCACCGAAGCGCCAGGTTTCATCGCCTCGCGTGCATCTAATATGGCGGGCAGCTCTTCGTATTCCACATCAATCAGCTGTAGTGCCTTTTCGGCGATCGCTTCGGTCTCTGCCGCCACAAAAGCCACGCGGTCCCCGACAAAGCGCACTTTGTAATCCAGAGAAAAAGTATCCAATGGTCCAGGGATGGGGTCAGACTGCCCTGCTGTGGAGTAAACCACACGCGGGATGTCCTCCCAAGTAAGCACAGCTGCTACGCCAGGTAAAGCGCGGGCACGGGTAGCATCGATGCGCTTGATGCGCGCATGTGCTACCGGGCTGTGCAGTACTTTTGCCACCAGCGTGCCGGTAGGTACAAAATCCGCTGTAAAAGCTGGCTTGCCCTGCACGAGTTTGCTGGCATCCACTTTAGGGACTGCTTTGCCAACTACCGTTGTCTCCGGAATTTCATCGGCTTCAACGATTTTTAATGTACCCAAAGGGTTAACGGGTTGGTCTTTTTCTTCCCGTATTAGCTGGGCTGCGCGTAAGACCGCTTCCACTGGCTTGACGTAAGCTGTGCAGCGGCACAAAATGCCCGAAAGCGCTTCCCGTACTTCTGCTTCGCTTGGATCAGAGTTACGCGCGAGCAGTGCTTTAGCTGCTAGAACCATGGCTGAGGTGCAGTAGCCGCATTGAATAGAGCCATTTTCTACAAAAGCGCGCTGCAACGGACTTAAGCCAGCGCCTTGTTTCCAGCCTTGCTCGGCATATTCTCCTTCTGCCTCGACGGTCGAAATCGCGTGCCCCTGAGCTTGCACTGCCAGAAGCATGCAACTATTTATGGGTTTTCCATCCAGTAGCACCGTGCAAGCGCCACACTCCCCACGCTGGCAGCCACCAGATTTCACGCTCAGAATGCCAACCTGACGCAGCACGTCTAACAGCGGTGCTTGTTGCGCAACTTCGACTTCAACAGTTTGATGGTTTATTTCAAGCTGGATTTTCATCGTTCCTCCAGTCCTAATTGGAGAGCCCAAGGCTCTGCAAGAGCCGTTTCAGCAACACCTGGCTCATCGCTTGGCGGTATTCCGCACTTGCCCAAGCATCATCGCTCTGCTGGTAAGCTTGCCGGACCAGGTCAATAGCACTTTGTGGCTCTGTTGATATGTTTACCACTTGCGGTGAGTTTTGCAAGCCTCCACAAGCTATACGCAAATTACCTAAATCATCAACAGCGGCAGCCATGCAAATGATCGGTCGGTCTTTGGGCGTTCGAGCGATAGCTTCAAATGCTAAGCCTTTAGGCAAGGCTAAGTTTAATGCAGAGATAAATTCGGTTGGTTTTTTCTGCCTTGAGGCAAGATAAGTTTCGAGCGTCATACTTTGGTGGGAAGGCAGCAACGCAATAGACGGCGCGAACGCCAATAATACACACAAAAAAGGTGAACGACCGTCCGCAGTCCTGAGAAAATTGGCTAAGCTCAGGCTATTGCGCACATTGAGCCCAGCTTCTATAGAAAGTGCTTCTTGCAAGCTATCCCAACCTTGGAAGGCTTCCTTGATTTGTTCCAAAGTAGCCAGTGCTCCAATCTCCACTGCAGTGCCATCAGAAATGATCTGGTCCAATCCTAAGCTTTGTACATCAACTAAGGGTGCGGATTGGTCTAAACTGGCAAAGTTATAGTCTCCTCCGCAGAGGAAATTAACCTCTCCTTGAACCATCGACAGGATTTCCTCAAGTTCGCTAATAGTTTTCGGCCGAAAGTAAGCCGATATCTCATTTTTCATCGGGTTCAACCCTCCATCCAGACCTTTGTGGGTCCATTTCCTTCACTTTTTCCTCGGGAATTTGCACATACACGCCTTCAGCCTCAGCTAAAAGTATGCCTTGCGAGTCCAAAATCTCTCCATGTGCAATCCCAACTCTTCCTTTTCGGCTGATACGACGCGCTTTTGCCACTAAATCCTGATTGATAGGCACCGGCTTGCGGTAGCGTAATTCCAGTCTGCTGGTTACCATAAATTCGTCTTCTTGGCTGGTAACAGCACGTCCACAGATTTCATCTAAGATAGCTGCAATAACCCCGCCATGCATTATGCCTGGATAACCTTCATAATGATCCGAAAGCTGGAAATGTGAGACCACCTCTCCACTTTCTTCCAAGTAAAACGCAATCTTCAAACTGCAAGGGTTATCACGTCCGCACACAAAGCAGTTTGAGCTGTCGGCTAACCTTTTCATCCAACCTCTGGAGCAAATGTATCGATCAGCAAAGTAGCACTCCCACCCACAGGGTAAAGGATCGGGCAGGTACAGCCATGATCGATGTACTCCTGGACCTTTGCTTTCGCTTCGGTGGGCGTCCCGCTGGCTGTAATGCGGTCAATGAGATCCTCTGGGACCAGATGCTTGGCTTTCTGAATTTGCTCATGGGTGGCTGGCCAGCCTAAAATTGCCTGGATCTTCTCAACCACATCCTTAGAAACGCCCGATGCTTTGGCGATATGGGGCTGCTGAGCCAAATATTGACACAAGAGTTCACGGGTCGTATCGATGGCTTTATCGTGGTCCTCATCCACCGAGCACACCACCAACTGCGGGCGGTCAAAGTCCTCGAGCTTGCGCCCGGATTGCCTCAGCCCAACCATCAGCTGCTCAATGGCAATATCGTTGTATTCCACGGGTACACAATAATTCATCACTACGCCATCAGCAATCCTGCCAGCAAGTTCCATCATCTTGTCGCCTGTGGCACCAATGTAAATCGGGACGTTGCGCGGCTCTTTGCGCCCGTGCACTACGTCCAGCTCAATGTTGTGCACGTTTACAAACTCACCTTCAAAGGTTACCCGCTCCATATTGAGCAGCCGGCGTAGAACAGTCACGGTCTCTTCCATGGCTTTTAGCGGTTTGGTGCGGTTGATGCCCACATTTTTCGCCAGCGGATCCCACCAAGCCCCAATGCCGCAAATCACGCGGTTAGGAGCTAAGTCATCTAAAGTGAGAAAGGTCGCTGCCAATAAACCTATATTGCGCGTCCAGTTATTGATTACCCCCGAAGCGACTTTGATCCTTTCAGTCACAGCAGCATAGGCAGCCATCGGCACGATGGCATCGCGTACTAAGCGGCTCTCGGCTTGCCAGACGGCTTCAAAGCCTTTGGCTTCGGCGTAGCGCACGATATCTAATCCTTCGCGCAAATCATGCGCATCCTGTAAATAAATTGCAACGCGATCAGTCATTTAAGGTTCCTTTCTTAACTCGCAATGGGTGAGTTGAGTAAATATGATTTCTGGATAAGCACTAAATCTTCCGGTGTATCAATATCCTGCTGAAGATGCCGGTTCAAATAGATGATTTGGTGTAAATGCAGTTGCTCGGCTTGTTTGCAATGTAGCTGAAATGAGTTTGCGCCAAATTGAGGCGTGAGCAAATCTGGTCGAGTGAGCATCAGTGCGTTCGTGCCCAATTGTGCGTGGTCAGGGACGATCAACATGCCCGGATCTTCTGGCTGATAGGCACATAACGAAGTTAAATCGTCCACGGTCAAGAGAGGTAAATCCGTCGGCAGAATCAAGACAGATCCCGCTCCGTGTGAAGCAATCCACGCTAAACCCTGAGTAAGCGCAGAATTGAGGGTTTCATCTCCTTCTTCAAGCAGGCATTCTCCAAGGTTAGCTTCTGCCCACGCTAACGCGTTCTTATCTCGGCTTACCACCAAGACGTGATCAAATTGCCCGCTATCTTTGACTTTCAGAAAAGTTGACTGAAAGAGAGAAATATTAAGCAAAATTAGCTCCTGTAGCGAAAATACTTTACGCAATCGGGATTTCCCTACGTCAAAGCTTTTTACCGGTATGAGAGCCCAATCAATCATGGTGATTTGTGTTGTTTATGAGGAATTCTCCAAGCTTTAAGGTTTCAATTGCAAGCCTAAGTTTGTCCTCGTCATTTTTCATTATTGTATTTGTCGCTTTTTTAATTATACCTGGATACGCATCAGATGTGAAAATGTCCCCGTCGAGTTGGTCGTAAATAAACCCATTTATGAAATCCGCATAATGCCCTAAAACCGCAGCAGAGCTTGCTTCCAAACCTAATTCCCGCGCCATTTTTGCAGCGGGTCCTTTTACTGTTTTCCCTTGAATAATCGGAGAAACTGCAATAACCGGCTTCTTTTTGAGCGCCGCGACCATTCCGGGCAAAGCTAATATGGGATCAATGCTCACCCAGGGGTTAGAGGGGCAGATTACAACCAGGTCAGCAGCTTCAATGGATGACAGCACTTGTGGCGCAGGGGAAATTCCTTCAGCGTGCTGGAAGATAATCTCAGCCACCGACGGCTCGCAGCGTTCGCGCACGAAGTATTCCTGAAAAGCAAGCAACTCGCCCGTTTGGGTCCGAATCAGCGTCCGAAAGGGTTGGTCGCTCATTGGCAGCACATGCGAGGACACCTGCCAAAGCTTGCAAAAATGCTCCGTAACCTGGCTTAGGCTCCAGCCTACTTTGAGCAGACGCGTACGCTCCAGGTGAGTCGCAAGGTCTTGATCTCCAAGCTGAAACCAAGTGGGCGCAGAAAGAGCTTTTAATGCTGTGAGCACATTCCAGCTTTCTCCTTGTAAGCCCCAACCCTTTTCCGTGTTCGCCATTCCTGCCAAGGTATAGCACACCGTATCCACATCCGGGCTGATGGCAAGCCCAAAGTGCTCAAAATCATCGCCCGTGTTGACGATGACGGTCAGGTTGCCAGGCGCAAGAGCCAGTTGCAGTCCTAAGGCTAACTTAGCACCCCCAACACCACCAGCCAGAGCAGTAACCCTCATCGCTTTGAAATCTGTTGTCATTGATTTAACGGAACAAATCGGATTGCTTGGAACGTACCAGCCGACTCGCCTGATCTTCTGCTAATTCATAGGGAAAACCTCTCGCTAAAACCACTGGCGTACCCTCTGCAGCTTGTCCCATCATCAGCGAAGCCCCAGCTGCCAGTTCATCAGCAGCCGCTATCACCGTCACGCGTAAGGCGTACCCATTGCGGTCCTGTTTCCCGCGCATATCCACCAAAGCGGGCATCCCCGAAAGCCCGATACTCATCCCGATGATGCCATTCCGCCAAGCACGGCCATAAGAATCAATAATGAGCACACCCAAGTGCTTGCCGAAATGCGCTTCCAAACCTGCGCGGATGGCTTGTGCGGAGTGGTCGGAATCTTCAGGCAGCAGCAACACCCATTCAGACGGGTCTCCCCAAGCTCCCTGTACATTCGAGTGATCAATGCCGGCATTGGCACACACAAACCCAGATCTATGCTCGACGATGATCGTTCCAGGCCGCATGCGCAAGACGGAATTGCTCTCTTGCAGGATAAGCTCCACGAGTTCCGGGCGCTTTTCTACCGTCTTGGCAATCTCCAGAGCCCTTGGGCTGGGCTGAACTGTGCTCAGGTTGACTAACCTGCCTTCGGACTTGGAAACGATTTTCTGGGCAATCACAAAAATATCATTATCCTGGACGCTCAGAGCGCTTCCTTCGATGGCTGTTGCAATCAGGGCAGCTAAATCATCCCCTGGCTTCACTTCCGGTAAGCCAGGGATGGCGGTTAAAGTCAGGCTGCGTGGTATCGTCATCTTACCTTCGTACGCCGGTTATCTTTATACCGGCTGAAGGAACTTTATATTGAATATTGATGCCAATTAAAATTGAGGTTAGTCCTTCCACAACCATGGCATTTTCGATCGGCCCGGCATCCCAGCCTAACAAGCCAGCATCATGGACTAAGCCAAGTACTTGCCGGCGGGCATCTTTATTTCCACCGCAAACCAAAATGTCACACGCCACTTCTTCATCTTTTAATAAACTTTCGTATGAGACGTTGTGAAAGGCTGCCACCACCTGGACGCCCTCCCCCAAAATTTTCTGAGCTTGCTGCGCGGCAGATCCTTCTGGCGGCATAGAGACGCGCGTTACCTTGGCTGGGTTGAGCGGAACAACCACATCAATCAGAACCTTGCCCTCCAAAGCAGGCTTGAGAGCTGTTAAAGTCTCAGCGTGCGCTGCAAAAGGCACCGTGATGGCAGCAATGTCAGCCCTTTCCACAGCTTCCTGATTGAGACAACCTTCTATCGTAACACCTTCTGGCAACTTCGCAGCCAGCTCCGCAACCGCTGCCTGAGCTTTTTCCTCCGAGCGTGAGCCAATAATGATGTGATGCCCAGCTTTCGCCCAGCGGTATGCCAAACCTTTGCCTTCCCTGCCGGTACCTCCGATAATCCCAATCGTATATGCCATAAAACTCCTCTAAATTAATTGATTTTGTTCCAAACTTTTTGCGCTTGTTCACGCGCCTTAGCCGCAATTTCTTCCTCATCCAAGGTGAGCAGCTGGCGGTCTTTCATCAACAGCTTGCCATCCACCATCGTGGCGGTTACCATCCCATCGCGGAAACCAAAGAGGATCTGCCAAGGTAGATTCTCCGTCGTTAGCGGAGTAACGGGATGAAAATCCACCAAGATCAAGTCCGCCGCGGCACCTTCGCAAATTTCGCCGATGCGCAAGCCGTCAAAGGTCTGCGTAGCCAGATCGGCATTATTCTCTACAGCGATTTTCAGCACCTCAAAGCCATTCATTACCCGAGGATCGTGCGCGTGGTCTTTGTGGATAAAATACGCTGCCTGCCATTCAGACCACATCGCATTCGAAAAGCCGTCGTTACCCATCACGACGGGTACGCCCCTTGCAAGCATTTCAGGGATCGGTGCAACGCCCACAGCATTATTCATGTTCGAGCGCGGTTGATGGCTAAGCCAAGTGTGCGTCTGCGCCAAAAGTTCGTGCTCATGCGCATCGGTATGTACGCCATGCGCTAAAATCGTTCGCGGTCCCAAGACACCAGCCTGTTCAAAGCGCTCGACTACGCGCTTACCGTATTTTTGCAGCGCATCGTCCTGATCCGCTTTGCCTTCAGCAGCATGCACATGAAAACCAGCTTGGTTAGGATTGGCTTGCAGACAACGCTCAAGGGTATCCGCCGAAACCGTCAGGCTGGCATGCAGCCCAAAGTGAGCCCGAATTCTGTGCGAAGTCTCCCCTCGACTGACTTTTTGGATAAAACGCTCATTTTCTCGAATTCCCGCCAGAGCGCGTTCTTTACCATCCCTGTCGGTCACCTCATAACAGAGCGAGGTGCGCACGCCGGCTGCCTCAACAGCTTCCTCGATGATATCCAGCGAGCCATCAATGCAGTTGGGCGAGGCGTGATGGTCAAAAAGGGTGGTCGTGCCATATTTAATTGCATCTACCAAGCAAGCTAATGCCGAATATTTAATGCTCTCTGCATCCAACGCTTTGTCGAGTTTCCACCACAGGCTCTGCAAAATTTCCACAAAGTTCGCCGGCGCGGGTCCTGGAATGGCCATCCCACGAGAAAAAGCCCCATAAAAATGCGTGTGCGCACAAATATTGCCCGGCATAACATATTGCCCGCCTGCATCTAACACCTCTTCCCCAGGGTATCGCCTTTGGATTTCCGAAGCATCGCCAATGGTGGCAATTTTGCCATCAGCAATCCGCAATGCTTTTCCCTCTAAAATCTGGTTTGGCTTCCCCCAGGTGATGATTTTTGTGTTGGTAATTATCATCCGCTCTCCTTTGATGATTGACTAAACTGCCTTAGTCTGGCTGTTTACCCTCAGCTCATATACCTTACATCAGAGAAATACAATTCGTCGGCTCAATTATTTTCCGTCAGCTGATAGAGCTCCACCAAGACGCCGTTAGCCGCTTTGGGGTGGATAAACGCCATCTTCCTGCCTGGAAGCTCCTCGGGAACTTCGTTGATTAGCCGCACACCCTTGCTCTTAAGCTCAGCCAGGGTTGCGTCGATATCCGAAACCTCAATGCAGATATGGTGCATGCCTTCACCGCGTTTCTCCAGGAAATTAGCTAAGCCCGAATCAGAAGTGGTAGGCTGCACCAGCTCGATTTCGCTTTCACCCAAGGGCAGAAAAGCAACTTTAGACTTTTGCGAGGGGACATCTTCTACATGGTCTAGCTTGAGCCCGAAGGTTTGCTCCCAAAAATTGAGTGCTGCATCAATATCCTGCACAACAATAGCAACGTGATTGATCTTGATTGGTTTCATGTTTCATCCTTAGATAAATGTTGGCGCGCGATATTCGCCCCACACCCCTCGGAGAACATTGCAGATTTCTCCGAGAGTCATTTTATGCTCAACGGCTTCAATAAAGAGCGGCATCAGGTTCTCATCCCCCTTAGCTGCAACTTCTAACCGATTTTGCAGTTCAATAATCTTTTGTTGGTCGCGGTTTTGGCGCAATTCAGTTAATTGGCGGCGGCGCTCAATCTCAACCGCTGGGTCAATGGTGAGCGGTTCGAGTACGATCTCTTCATCTTGCTGGAACTTATTAACACCCACGACGATATCCTCGCCGTTTTCCAGCCGGCGCTGCGCTGCATAAGCAGCATCTTGGATTTCATTTTGTATATACCCATTTTCAATAGCACGCATCGCCCCGCCCATCGCATCGATCTTCTCGATATATATGCGCGCGCGTTCTTCAATCTCGTCCGTCAAGTATTCAACTAAGTAAGAGCCGGCAAGTGGGTCAACACTATCCGCCACACCGGATTCATAAGCGATAATTTGCTGGGTACGCAACGCGACTTGTACAGATTTCTCGGTGGGCAGCCACAAGGCTTCATCCATACTGTTGGTGTGTAGCGATTGCGTCCCGCCCAGCACAGCAGCCAACGCCTGGAGTGTAACGCGCACAACGTTATTCTCCGGTTGCTGCGCGGTGAGCGTTGAGCCGGCAGTTTGGGTATGGAAGCGCAATTTTTGAGATCCATCCTTTTGAGCATGGAAACGGTCTTTCATTAACTTGGCATACAATCGCCGTGCCGCACGGAATTTGGCGATCTCCTCAAAAAAGTTGTTGTGTGCATTGAAGAAAAAGGATATCTGCCCGGCAAATTCATCAATTTCCATGCCAACCCTCAGGGCTGCTTCAATATAAGCAATGGCATTAGCAAGTGTAAATGCAACCTCTTGCACTGCAGTAGAGCCAGCTTCTCGAATATGGTAGCCGGAAACGCTAATCACGTTCCAGTTGGGCACTTCATCTCGGCAATACTGAAAAACGTCCGTAATCAGGCGCATGCTCGGATCTGGCGGGAAGATATACGTCCCACGCGCGATGTATTCTTTGAGAATGTCATTTTGGATTGTGCCCCGCAGCTTTTGTGGCTCAATGCCTTGCTTCTTTGCTACAGCAATATACATTGCCAGCAATATAGCCGCTGGGGCATTGATCGTCATACTAGTGGAAACTTTATCCAACGGAATTCCGCTAAAAAGTGTCTCCATATCCTCAAGGGAGGAAATCGAAACGCCTACCTTGCCCACTTCGCCCAACGCAATCGGGTCATCGGCATCGTAACCAATCTGCGTGGGCAGGTCAAAGGCTACTGAGAGCCCAGTTTGCCCCTGTTCGAGCAAAAAGCGGTAGCGTCGGTTAGATTCCTCAGCGTTCGAGTAGCCAGCATATTGCCGCATAGTCCAAAACCTGCCGCGGTACATGGTCGGCTGTACACCCCGCGTGAAGGGGTAAGCTCCGGGGAATCCTAACAGATCAAACCAGTCCGGATTAATTTGCTCTGGAGGAATAATCGCGGGCAGGGGGATCCCAGATGAGGTTTTGAATTCTGTTTTGCGTTCAGGATATTTTTTTGTTGTGGGCTGATAGATGTTATCTAACCAGTCATTATAGTTTTCTTGATCAGGCATAGATTTCTCTCCAATCTAATTTTGCTCAACGGCTATAAGTATAATCTATCTGCGCTCTTGGTTAGAAAATTAAACTTACAAAGCTCTGAGGGTTGGATTAATTTTTCACCTTGACGCCTCAAGGAATGTGATAAAATACTTGCCGCTCGCGTGTTGTACCCTTCACGTGAAGTAAAAAAATAAATTACAGCAGAAAGGGCTTGTGATGAAAGTTTTATTAATTAAGGACGTTTATAAATTAGGTAGAGCGGGGGATATCAAGAAGGTTGCTGATGGCTATGGGCGCAACTATTTAATCCCGCAAGGTTTGGCAATTCCTGCCACCGAAAAGACCATGACGTTAGCCGAATCCATTGCTTCTAAGGCAAATGAAAAACGCGCTATCCTCAGTAACGAACTAATGGGCGTAGCAGATATCCTTTCTGGCCTCGAGGTGGATTTCGTCGTAAAAGCTGGTGAGACCGGCAAACTTTATGGCTCTGTAACCCCCCAAATGATCGCAGATCGGATTAAAGAGCTGAAAGAATTGGAGATTGACCGCCACCAAATTTCAACCGAACCTATCCGTACGCTGGGTGAATTCGATATTCCGATTCACCTGACGCTTGACCTCATCCCGCAAATCAAAGTGATCGTACGCCGAGAAGGTGAAGCCGTAAAACCTCAGTCCACTAAAGCTCCCTCCACCGAGAGCGTTGAAGCACAAACTAAGGTAGAAGCTGTCGATACTTCAACAGAAATCCAAGCAGAAGCCGAAGCATAAACCCGCGGCGTCTTAATTAATCTTCAATATTCCGACCTGATCGCGTCACTGATTTGGCAGACCAGGTCGGTTTTGTTAGAATGAGCACATGTCTGAAATTTCTGGCTCAAAGCTAAAACAGATCCGCGAAGAACGGCATATTCCCCTCGAGCAGGTTGCGAAATCCACCCGCATCCGCCTTTCCATCTTGCAGGATCTGGAGAATGACGAATATACAGATTTGGGTTCTCGCGTCCAAATCCGCGGCTTCCTCAAGCTTTACGCCGATTTTCTTGGCGTTCCGTTGGAAGAATCTGCTCCCCTGATAACAGCAGAAGAAGCACCAATATCAGACGCATCAACCAATCAATCTGCTGAAGATTTGAAAGCACCTTCAGAAGTAATACCTCCACCAAAAGTAAAATCATCAAAAAAGAAGGAGCCTAAGCGCATCAGGCGCCGAAACAAAACGGGAACAGCCCCAAAGGATAATAAAGCAGTTGAAGTTTTATCACCTCTGCCGGTATCGCGCTCCCAGCAAATGCTGGATGACATTGGCAGACAGCTAAACGCCCGCCGACGATACTTAGATATCCCGTGGGATCTGCTCGTCGAACAGACTCACATTCCCCGAGCCCAGTTGATAGCCTTGGAGCAGGGTAACTTAGACGCGTTTGCTAGCCCCGCCGAAGCTAAGGGATTGCTGCAGACCTATGCGCGCTTCTTAAACCTCAACACTGATTTATTATTGGTGCAATTTGCCGATGCGCTGCAGGAACGCTTAGCAGAAAAAGCTGCCGCCGAGAGCAAACCGCGCAAGCGCGCCAGGCTGCTTTCTCCGCGTTGGGTCGCACTTAGGCGCTTTTTCACCTTAGATCTTTTTTTTGGGACTTTGCTCGTGGGTGGCATTATATTCTTCATGGTTTGGGGGGCTGCTCAGTTGATGAACCAGCCTGAACCCCAAACTGAAACAACCAACCTCCCCGAAATTCAAGAGATCTTGATTGGCTCCCAGACACCGATGGGTATAGAACTAACCCAAACCCCCACCGAAGAAGCACCTGCTTTCCAACTGCCCACCGCTACACCGCTCACCGTGCCCATTGATACCACTGCGCCGATCCAAGTAGTCGTTCACGCACGCCAATCCGTTTGGGTCAAGGTGAGCGCAGATGACAAAGAGGTTTATCAAGGCAGGATGTCTGCTGGCAGTGTGGAAGCTTACACAGCCGAGGAATACTTAGAGTTGGAAGCTGGAAACGCTGCCGCCCTAGAAATTGTCTACAACCAAACGCAATTAGATCCTTTTAGCCGCGTTGGTCAGCTCTTACGTTTGCGCTTTGACGCCAACGGCATGCAGGACCTTTCTGCCACACCTCCTTTCCAACCAACCCCCACATTGACGGTTCTGCCATGAAAATAATACCAAACACATTTCACCTCATCTCCCTGGGCTGTGCAAAGAACTTGGTCGATTCTCAGGGCTTATGGAGTTTACTCTCTCAACAAGGCTTTACCCTCGTGGAAGATCCTAACCAAGCAGAGTTTATCATTATCAATACTTGCGGCTTCATCCACGACGCTCGGCAGGAATCGCTCCAGGCATTGCAAGAGTTTTCTGAGAATAAACGCCGGGGGCAGAAACTGATTGCTGCTGGCTGCCTAACAGAACGCTATCGAGCTGAGCTGCTCGAAAGCGTTCCAGGCATCGACGGTTTGATGGGCACGCGCGACTTAGCGGACATCCTCCCTCTGATGCGAACTCTCAATGAGCATTCCCAGCCACACAGCGAGGTTTATTTTCCAGAGCATGCACACATTGTTAATCACCCTGATCTCCCTGGTTACATGATTCAGGGGGGTAGCAGCTACCTCAAAATTGCTGATGGCTGCCGGCGTTCCTGTGCTTTTTGCGCTATCCCAGGCATCAAGGGCACGCTAACCAGTAGACCAAAAGATGACATCTTAAAGGATGCACATGCTTTGCAGGCTGCTGGAGTCCAGGAAATTAATATCATTGCTCAGGATGTAACCGATTATGGTCAAGATCTTGGATTACAAGACGGCTTGCCTAACTTGCTTGCCGATCTCCTGCCAGTTATTCCCCACATACCTTGGGTTCGTCTGCTTTATACCTATCCCGGTTATTTCAGCGACCGCCTTATCGACATGATGGTCGAATTTCCACAGCTGCTGCCTTACCTCGATATCCCCTTACAGCATGCTGACCCTAAAGTCCTACAATTGATGCGCCGTCCTAGCGATGTCGATTGGGTTCGCCATACGGTAGCAAAGATGCGTGCCAAACTGCCTGACCTCGTCATTCGTACAACGTTTATCGTCGGCTTCCCTGGAGAATCCGAGCATAGTTTTCAAGTGCTTAAGGATTTCCTCGAGGAGATGCAGTTTGATCACGTCGGGGTCTTCACCTACTCAATGGAAAATGGCACACCAGCCCAAATCTTGGGCGACCCAATACCTCAAGAGGTCAAAGAAGCCCGCCGGCAAGAACTCATGACATTGCAGGCTGGCATTTCTTATCAGAAAAACCAAAAACTGTGCGGAAAAGTGCTCAACATGCTAGTTGAGGGCGTGGACCAAGAAAATGGTGTCTTGATTGGGCGCACATACCGTGATGCGCCGGAAATCGATGGATTAGTGATTGCAGAAGGTACCGGTGATGTTGGCGAGCTCCTCCCTGTGCGCATTACGGCTGCGATGCAGCATGATCTTTTCGGACAAGTCCTCTAAAAAGCTTATATCGGAATTAGAAAAAAGCCTGGCGGTGAAAACATCGTCAGGCTATCAACTCTCTGATAAGGTTTATGGCTATGGCGTTTCTGTTGGTATTGGCGTTTGTTCCGGTGTTGGTTCTGTGGGCGGAAGAGGCGTTTGCTCAGTTGGGATAGGGGTAAGCTCTTCGGTTGGCTCGGGAGTTGCCTGCATGTTCTGGCACGCTTCTGCGTAGCGTTCCGCTGTAGCTTGGACGTCTGGATCCGGTCCAACGGCTAAGGACTGCAGATAGTATTCATGAGCTTTACAGTAATCTCCTGAGGCGGCAAACTGATCCCCATAGAGGTATAGCGCGACGCGATAACGCTCAATCGCGGTCATTCCAGAGGAATCCATCAGGTACGGGTAGGCATCCTTGACTTGAGCAAAGATATCAATCGCCTGCTGCCAATTGACGTCCCAATAACTGGCACCGCTCAGGTAAAGTTGCGCCCAGGTTCGAACGCCGTCTGCTTCACCATCTAAGGGGGCAATTTGCTCGGCGGTGGCAAGGTCAAACAATCCTTGCTCGAGCTGTCCGGATTGGATTCTTTGGATACCGCGGTTCCTCAGGGCAATGTAGTAAAAGCCATCAACCTGCACTTTGCGATAGTCATAATTGACCTCGCGGATAGCAATGATATCTTGAATGGCTTGATCCCATTGTTTTGCCATGACTGCTTGTTGAATTTCCGTAAAAATCTGCTCAGCAGCGCGGACATCCGGGGTGCTGGTTACAGCCGGTGTGGGCGTAAATTCTTCGATCAGGGTTGGCATTGCCGTCGGTTGCTCGAGATTCAGGAGAATATCATGCAAAAGCTCCGGCGCGCCAGGGAATTGCGGATAAATCTCGATCACATATTCAATCCGTGTTTTAGCATTTTCATAATTGCCTGCTGCAATATCCTGGAAAGCTAACTGATATTGTTCAGCGGCAACCTGGACAACAGTAATTTTTTCTTTCTCTAACCGGCGAGCGATGCCATTGCGATAGCCAAAATAAGCTCCCAACACGAGCGCTAAAATCAAGAAAATCACCGCAAACAAAATCCAAGGCGTTTTGCGCTGTTTTTGTTTGCCAGGCTGTTCCGATGGCGGTTCCGATTCCACCATTGCTTCTTGGGGAACGCTTACTGGCTCAGACTCCTGTGGAGTTTGCTGAATGTCGTTTGATTGATCGTTATTTTCCGTGTCCATAGGTTGAGAATTATACACCAGGTTAGAGGCTTGCCAAATTACGCAAATCTTTACGAACTATTACCCCAGCAGCCCCCAAACCAATTATTGCTGCGAGAATTGCTGCAATGAAACCCCCACCCATCCCCGGTAGATAGCGCATCACCAGGGCTGCAGCTAAGCCTCCGCAGAGTGCTGCAAGCAGACTGCGCCTCAGCTCTGAAGAAAGTTTTTGCGTTGATATGAGCTCACGGTTGAGCAACACCAATAACAAGACTGCTTGGAGGGTGTACGCAATAGTATTCGCTGCTGCGATGCCGGCAGCTTGCATGGATGGCGTCAGAAGCAAGCTTATACCCAAGAACATAACGAACGTTAAAGCTGAACCCAAAAGGGGAACGCGTGGCTTTTGCATCGCATAGAACGAACGCACAAATAATTCTACAAGCGCATGCCCTACGATACCCAATAAGAATATCCGCGTCACCGCTGCTACCCAAGTGGCATCGGATAACGTGAAGCCCAACAGGGTTTGTATGACCGGCAAGATAACTACCGCAGCAATCACTGCTATTGGAATGGTAAGCGTCAGCATACTACGCGCTGCCTTTTCAATTTGTGTTTTAAATTGCTCCATTTTTCCCTGGTTGAAAAATTCAGATAGCGTTGGCAGCACTGCGGTAGCAATCGCTGTGCCGATGAGCGTTTCCGGCACTTGCATAATCCACCAGCCATAAGTTAATGCGGTCACTGAGCCAGTTGCCAGGCGCGAGGCTATATTATCTTGCACAATAAAAATCAGTTGGATAAAGAGCATACTCAGTACACGCGGACCCATGAGCTTGAGTACTTTTTGGGTTTCTGTCTCTTTCAGGTTAAGGCTGGGCTGCCAGCGGAATTGATACTTGAGCAACCCTGGCACTTGGATGAGCAAATGCAGCAAGGCACCGATAATAACGCCATAAACGAGTCCTTCCACGCCCAAGCCTAAAGCTGGCAAGGCGATCCTGCCGAGATGATAAGGCTCGCTCGGTGCCAAAATGACTGCCCCAAAGATTTGCCCGAGGTCATAAAAAATCGGCGCTAAAGCTGGCAATAAAAAATGTTGATTGGCTTGCAATCCTGCCATCGCCAAGCCACTGACCGAGAAAACTAAAGTAGCAACTAAATTCAGACGAAGTAGAAGCACAGTGAGCTGCATCTGCTCAGCGGAGAAGCCTGGTGCTACGCCAAGTTGGCTGCTCACCAGGGGTTGCGCAAAAATTCCAAAAATAATAGCAACAGCTGCTGTGACTAAAAATACCAAATTGAGGACGTTGGAAAACAACTCCCAGGCTGCTTTCTTGCCATCTTTGTTCAGCACTTCGGTAAGCACAGGAATAAAAGCAATCGTCAAAGCCCCGCCGGATATAAGCATGAAAAGCATATCCGGCAGGTTATTGGCTGCGTTGAAGACATCCAACTCCGCCGAGAGTCCAAACTGCCGTGAAATCAGCATCTGGCGTGCAACCCCTAAGAGCTTATCCACAGTGAAAAGAACAGCGAGTAACAGCGATACTTGAGATAAACGGCTAAACTTTTTCATCCATCCTCATGTTGAAGCGTGATTTTCAGCCTCTGTAATAAGTATGCTTCCAATTTACAAACAGCATTCCTATAATATCAACCCGTAGGGTAAGGTACCCGTAGGGTAAAGTACCCGTAGGGTAAAGTACCCGTAGGGTAAAGTACCCGTAGGGTAAAGTACCCGTAGGGTATAATCATACCTAGCTATGACCTTGAACGCAAACTCCACCACTGCAAAGCCAGCCGGCAAGCTTTATGTGGTGGCTACACCGATCGGAAACGCCGGCGATATAACCACACGCGCTATAGAAACCCTGGCTCATGCAGACGTGATCCTGTGTGAGGAGCATAGAAATGGCTCGCGCTTGCTCAAAAGTCTTGGCATCGCGAAGCCTTTGTTGGAGCTCAACGAACACAACGAAGCAGAACGGATTCAGGAAGTTCTGCTGATGCTTGCCCAAGGTCAAACTTTAGCGTTGATTTCCGATTGCGGTACACCAGTTTTCTCTGATCCGGGCAAAAAGCTCCTGCAGCTGCTTTATGAGATGAATATTGCGGTCACGCCTCTGCCTGGTGCTTCCTCATTGATGGCTGCGCTTTCCGTCTGCCCATTTGACCTGGAAGAATTCCTCTTTATTGGATTCTTGCCGGTCAAAACAGACCAGCGCCAGAAGAAGCTCTCTCAATTGAAATATTCCAATTATCCGCTTGTGTTGATGGATACACCTTACCGATTGCAAAGATTACTTCAGGAAGTTCAACAGTCTTTTGGTAAAAAGCAAAATATTTTCTTAGCTTGCGATTTAACCATGCCAGAAGAGCACCTCTACCTTGGTCCGGTCGATGAAATTCTTACGAAGATACAAAACCGCAAATCTGAATTTATTTTGATCCTTGACCGTCCGCAGAAAAAGCCATTTTAACCCCCATGAACACTCTCCAAGTTCGGCAACATACATTGCCTTTACCAGCTTTTTTACCTGATGCAACTTTCGGCTACGTGCGCAGCCTAACGAGTACCGACTTGAGTGAAGCTGGCGTGCAAGCAGTGATGATGAACGCTTTCCACCTGATGCAGAAACCGGGTTCCTCAGTTATTCAAGCCATGGGCGGGCTGCACTGTTTTTCTGGCTGGGATGGCTTGATTATGACCGATTCCGGAGGCTTTCAAGCGTATTCTCTCATCCGTCAAAACCCAAAATTTGGCAGCCTGAACGAAAATGGAATTATCTTCCGACCAGAAGGCTCTAACCGCAAGTTGATCCTCACGCCAGAGAAAAGCATTCAGCTTCAACTCGGCTTTGGCGCTGATGTGCTCTTCTGCTTAGACGATTGCACGCATGTGGATGCTCCCTTTGAAGAGCAGCAGCTTTCTGTGCAGCGCACGATAGCCTGGGCAAAGCGCTGCAAAGATACATTCGAAAAACAATTAACCGCGCGGCAGATATCCCCTGAAGACCGACCATTACTCTTTGCAGTTATTCAAGGTGGAGGATACCCCGAGCTGCGCAAGCGCTGTGCTGAAGCCTTGCTCGAGATAGGCTTCGATGGTTTTGGCTTCGGCGGCTGGCCGCTAGATGACCAATCACAGCTACTGACAGATATACTGGCGTATACTCGCAGGCTCATTCCTAATCAGTTTCCGATTCATGCGCTTGGCATTGGTCATCCACTTAACGTTTCCACCTGTTATCACTTAGGCTATGCGCTATTCGATTGCGCTATGCCGACCCGCGATGCCCGCCATGGACGCTTGTATGCCCTGAGCAACGCCGGAGCAATTCCTGACGCCGGTTCAGACTGGTTCCGCTACGTCTACATCGGTGACGATATTTATATGCGCAGTTCTGAGCCAATTTCGCCAGGCTGCGACTGCCCAACATGTCAGCACTATAGCTTGGCGTATCTCAATCATTTATACCGCATGAAAGATGCTTCTTACCAGCGCCTTGCCAGCCAGCACAACTTGCGCTTTATGACCCAGCTGATGGAGACCTTGCGGAATGGATGAGATTAATCCAGAATTACTCAGCCAACTAATCGCAAGTGTGCAGCAATCCCCAAAGTATGCACAAATTGCTCCAAGCCTGGTCGAACGCATTGCCCGTGAGGAGCTGCAGAAGCGGTCCAATTTTGCAGAAAGTGTCAAAGCAGTGCGCAGCCGATTACACCAGCTGACCGGTGCGTACCTTCCTGCAAAGGTAGACTACGCGCAGTGGAGCGCACTTTTTAGGGATCCAGCTCAAGATAAACACGAGCTTTGCCAGCGCATGCTACGTTTGCACGCCTCCACCGCTGAACGCTTGCCCTTCTTGGAGAACTTTTATGCCACATGCTTGGCAAGCATCAGCCCTGTGCATTCTATTTTAGATCTGGCGTGTGGCTTGAACCCCTTGGCACTGCCTTGGATGCCTCTCGCAGAAGATTGCACCTACTTAGCCTGTGACGTCCTTCAGCCGATGATTGACTTTTTGAACGCATTTTTTGAAAGCTATCGTATTAACGGGCAAGCTTTTGCCTGCGATCTCACCAGCTGTATCCCCGACCATCGCGTACAAGTGGCATTCTTCTTGAAGACATTTCCGCTGCTGGATCAAATCGATAAAACCCTCAGACGTCGTTTGCTCGAAGGTATTCACGCTGAGCATATTCTGGTTTCTTATCCAGCTAAGAGTTTAGGTGGAAGATCAAAGGGCATGCCAGCTAACTACACTACCGCTTTTTACCATCTGATTGAAGGTTTAAACTTCAAAGTTGAGGCTTTCACCTTCCCCACTGAAATTGCTTTCCTGCTTTCACGGTGAAGTATGGATCAAGCTGAATTTGAAGACATTATTGAGCATACACGCAAGTCACGCAAATATCGCGAGCTTAATTTACCGGAGGAGACGTTGCGAGACATGCTCACAGCCGAAGCTGCCTTAGGCGGCAGTAAAGCAGAAGTTATCCAACGTTTTCGTAAAAAGCTGCATAACGTTATCGCCCCCTATTTAGAAAATATTGACTATGCGCAGGAAACGGAAAGGATGAAGGCATGCTTTCAGGTAAATCCCAAACAAGACCAAGTGAAAGCCTGGGCACTCAGCGTAATGCAAAAGCATGCTTCTACCCGTGAACGCCTACCCAATATCGAGGCTTTCTGCCAATGCTTGCACGGGCATATCAGCACACCCGATCGCATCCTCGATCTGGCTTGCGCGCTGGACCCATTGCTCCTGCCTTGGTTAGATTTCCCAAATGAAACAGAATTCCTGGCTTATGATATTCACCAACCTCGGTTAGATTTCCTCAACGCATTTTTTGCTCGCGCCTATCCCTCGGCGCATGCCATCCAACAAGATATTCTCGTCAATCCGCCATCTCAGCCGGCAGATTGTGCTTTTTTCTTCAAGGAAGCTCATCGTTTCGAAAAACGTTCTCCCGGTTGCAATCGAAGCTTTTTCCAAGCACTGCCAGTAAAGCTTATAATCGTCAGCCTGCCAGCTGAAGACCTACGCGGGCACCATTCACTTGTAGCCTATCACACCCAGCTGATCAAAGAGGCGATTGCCGGCTTGCCATGGGAGTTAGAGCAAACCCAGGTTTGCAATGAGCTTATATTTTTTATACATAAACAATGAACCCTACACCCACTCCCATTTCCGACCCTAATATTTCTAACTTGGAACGTTATGCGCCATATCTTTCTGCAGAGGATTACCAAGCGTTGTTGACTGTAATTTACGAGCCAGCTCCGATTGCCTTACGCGTCAATTTACTAAAAAGTCCTGCCCCTGCCCAAGCACTGGCAAAGTGGACTAACTGGTATGGATGGGAGACTTCTCCAGTGCCATTTTGCCCTGCTGGCTTCCAACTAAAAGGCTATAACACCCCTCCTAGCCAAACCATTGAGCACCGGCTTGGGTACTATTACTTACAAGATGCCGCCTCGATGCTACCAGTAGCACTTTTTTCTCCTTCGAATACACCGAGCTTAACCCTCGATATGGCAGCATCTCCAGGTGGAAAGACCACCCAGTTGGTGGATCTCAATCAAGACCATGGCTTGGTGATCGCAAACGATGCCAGTACCAGCCGTCTGCCAGCTCTCAAGGTAGTTTTGCAAACCTGGGGTTCGCTCAATACGGTCATCACGAATTATCCGGGAGAAAAATGGGGTGCTTGGTTCCCTGGAACTTTTGATCGTGTCTTGCTGGATGCGCCTTGCAGCATGGAAAGCTTACGCGTTTCGCCCAGCCACCCGCACCGCTCAATTACACCTGATGAGCGCTCCCGCTTGGCAGCGCGGCAGCTAGCGCTGCTCGAGTCAGCAGTCGCTGCGACGCGCATTGGCGGCGAGATTGTCTATTCCACTTGCACACTCGCCCCAGAAGAAGACGAAGCCGTGTTGGATGCGTTCCTCAAAGCCCATCCCGGTGTTATTCAGGTTGAGCCAAGCCCTTCCCGCCAGCTAAACGCGCCTGGTTTAACTTTCTTTAATGGCAAAGCTTTTGATCCTCAGGTGGCTGGCAGCCTGCGCTTCTGGCCACACCTCTATGGGACTAATGGATTTTTTGCTGCTTTAATAACCAAAATTGGCGCAATGCCCTCCATCGAGGTAAAGCAGCCAACCCGAGAGTTTGCGAACACTAGCTTAAGCAAGCTTTCAGATTCCCAAACTAACCAGTTGTGCAAACAAGTCCACAGCCTATACGAATTCGACTTAGAAGCGGTACTCGAGACGTATCAGTGTACGCTTTACCAACGGGCGGCGCAGGTGTGGCTCATCCCTGAGCAATACCTCAATCGTTTTAGCAGTTTTCCTTATGCCTTTTTAGGCTTCCCTCTCGGCAAGCTGATTGCAAACAAGCTGGAGCTTTCTTTTGAAATGGTGAGTCGGTTTGGAGATGCATTCAACGCAAATATCTACGTTTTACCAGATGAATACTTTCACGAGTGGTTAGGTGGCGCTGATTTGCGCGGGTTGCCGCTTGAGGGCATCGAAATGGGTACTGTGGTAGCTGTTCGGGATAAATTGGGGCGTAATTTAGGTGCCGGCAAGGCGTTGCCTAAGCGCCTGCGCAACTTATTACCCAGCCGCAGCCTGCTCTCAAATTAAGCTTGGTTCTCAAATAAATTAGTCAGGATTGCACATGCTGCTAAACAAGCAGTCTCCATGCGCAGTGTACGCCTGCCGAGCGAAAACTGGATAAAGCCAAAGCTCTGTGCTAACGCCACTTCCTCAGGGCTAAAACCCCCTTCAGGTCCAATTAGTACACTGACCAAGCGAGTAGGTTCAGCCGAAATTTGGGTAAGAAAACCTGCAGAAAGCTGCTGTTGCGGATTTGCTTCTTCCCAAGCAATCAGTTTGAGCCCATCTTGAGGCACTACTTTTAGCATATCGGCAAAAGTCGAGGGCGCTTCGATTTCCGCTAACCGTCCTCGGCGGGATTGTTCTGCAGCTTCTCGAATGATCGCCCGCCATCGTAGCATCCGGCTCGGTTCAGGCTGCAGGGTACGGTCCAAACTGCGCGCCGCCACATATGGACGAAATCGGGTTACGCCTAATTCAGTTCCCTTCTGTAAAATCCAGGTTATTTTTTCGCGTTTGGTCAGGCTAAAAGCCAGCTCTAACTCCAACGGGTCTTCTTGCTCCGGCAGGTAAGTTTCAAGAATTTTCCCTGTAAGATTTTTACCTTGCCAGCCAGCCAGCTGCACAAGATGGCTCTTACCCGAGTTATCCAAAACCAATACTTGATCTGCTTGCACATCTAAGCGCAAGACTTTGTGAATTTGACGGCTAAGTTCCAGCGGAAAAACCACCCGCCCACTCGAGATCGCAGAAGGGTCCACAAAAAAGCGGTTTAGGCTGCCTCGCCTCATCATGCCCAGAAGTATACCGTGATTAGGTTATACTTTGGTCGTGACCAAAAATAAGCCTGAAACTGAATCACGCCCCTATAAATACCTGGACATCATCACGGTAGTTTTTACGCTGGTGCTGGTGTTGAGCAACATTGCCTCCTCCGCAAAAATTATCGATTGGAAGGTTTCTTTGGCGGGGATACCCTTAGCCTTTGATGCCGGTACTGTCTTTTTCCCGATCGCATACATATTTGGGGATATTCTGACCGAAGTTTATGGATTTGCACGCGCGCGCCGCGTAATTTGGATCGGCTTTATCGGGTTGATTTTCACTTTTCTTATGTTTTTGCTCATTCAGAAGCTCCCGAGTGAAGCCACCTGGCAGGCTAATGTTGGTCAAGAGGCTTATGACCTGGTGCTAGGGGGAATCAGCTCCGGAGGAATCGTAGCGGCTAGCGTCCTCGGATACTTGGGTGGAAGTTTCTCCAACGCAATCATCATGGCTCTGCTCAAGCACATCACGCACGGTCAGCAATTGTGGGTGCGCACGATTAGCAGCACCATTGTTGGGGAGTTAGTCGATACAGCCATCTTTATTGCGATCGCATCGCTCACGGGCGTCTTTCCTTGGGGGCTGTACCTCACGCTCACCCTGACCAACTACCTTTTCAAAGTAGCCATAGAGGTGTTGATGACACCCGTTACCTATTGGATCACGAACAAACTCAAAAAGGAAGAAAATCTGGATGCTTATTCGGACTTAAAAGACCTCACGCCCCTGTTTTTTTAGACGTAAAACCCTCAATACAAATGCAATACTCTCCGCGAATAGGAGCTTCGGCTAATTCTTCAGCAATTTGACTGAGTGTGCCCCGATAAATCCGCTCAAACTTCTTCGTCAGGTCATTCGCCACTGCTGCACGCCGATCGCCATAGATCTCAAGCGCATTTTGAAGAAAAGCCAGCAAACGGTAAGGACTCTCATAAAAAACGATTGTATGCGGAGAATCCTTCTCCATTTCCAAAAAGCGCTTTCGGGGTCCCTCCTTATGCGGCGGGAAACCTTTGAACGTAAAGCTGTGCAGCGGCAGGTCGGCTAAGGTGAGCGCAGTTATCACGGCTGAAGGGCCTGGTAGTGAAGTCACTTCGACACCAGCCTCGAGGGCGGCGTGTACCAAGGAATAGCCTGGATCCGAAATCCCTGGCGTGCCAGCATTCGTGACTAGGGCGATATCCTCGCCTGCTTTGAGCTTTTCCAGCAATTTAAGTGCCATTTTTGCTTCGTTCATGACGTGATAGGCAACCTGCGGCTTGGAAATCTCATAGTGCTTGAGCAAAATACTCGTCTTGCGAGTATCCTCGCTGGCAATAAGGTCAACCTGTTTGAGTGTTTCCACAGCGCGATAAGTGATATCACCCAAATTGCCAATTGGCGTTGCGATTAAAAAAAGCATAAGACCTCGCACAATATTTATTTTCGATATGAGCAATCAATTCTAAAAGAGTTATTTTCTTTTGCTTAAATCCAGCAAGCTTAATGCATGATGAAAATAATAAAACGCCTCAGGATTAGTTTTCTTAAGCTTATTTAATTTTTGGTATAGCGGAGCTTGTATTTCCTCATCCAAATTAGTAATCTTCTTTTGAAATCGATCTATGACTGTCAAATTGGTTAATAATAAGGAACATAGATATGCCGTTTTCGAGGCACAAAGGATAGCCGTATCTATGGAAAAATAGCCAGTATATAGATAAGCAGACAACTTTTTTATACCCTGACTAAGCTCTAAAAACTCACCTGATGATTCTTGCCGCAATCCAATTAAGACAGATGTTTTGAACGCATCCCATAACACATCATTGGTCGTTAATTTAACTGCAGCTCGGTATTTCAATTCTTTTTGCGCAATAGTTTCAAAAGAATCTTTTACCGCCTGCAATCTTTCTATCTGATCAAAAAGGGAAGCAATATCGAACAGCTGTTTTGCAATTTCTAACTCTTTTCCAGCTTTGTAGGGTATCCCCGTTGTATGTGGCGCAAATGCAGTTAACTTATCGCCTATGAGGGCTTCTCTTGTTGGGCAGAAAACCGTCGTCGCATGTCCGTCAAGCAATAATATCGGTGATTGAATTTTTACAGGGATGAGTTCTGGATATAAGTTTTCTTCATAGAGGATATCTAATAAAACATAACTTTCTTTCTGCTGAATGACGCTTTCAAAATAAAATTTGAAGTGTTGTTTAGGTAAAGAGCCGGGACGCAAATTCTCTGTGTAATAAGTAAAAACACCTTGGTTTAGTACGTTCTTTAAATAAAGATCAATATCGATCAACGATTTAGTAACTATATCAATATCAATAGAGAAGCGTTTGGGGGTCTGTAGAAGCAATAACATAGCAGTTCCCCCTTTGAATGTAAAATCTAAGCCGGCTAACTTTAAATTTTCAGCCAAGGTTAACGCCATGATCATCTTTTCGATGAGAATTGGATCTTTCCGAGAAGCTTGTTCTCGAATTCCTAAGATCCAATTTTTAGTTCGAGATTGAGGTGAAATCATGACATTTTCTCGTTATTAGATAACGTTTTTATTTGCGTTTGAGTTGTAATGAATTTTTCCAACCTATCAGAAACCTTTCTCCTTCCTGCATACCGAAATAAAGTTCTTGGGTTTATCCAATAATACGAGAATGCATTCTCAAAGATATTGATGAGTTCTTGGCCCTGATAAATGAAAAAATGCTCCTCATCATAAAAAACATCTACGAGGATCTTTTCCAAACGAGCAACATCAAACTGATTAACCCTCATTTTAGGTGACTGATTAATGAGTGGAAATATTAAAATAGCTTCCTGTATATTAATTGAATAATGCTGGATGTCTCCTTTGCTTGGATTTATAAAAACATTCTGATAATCTGCGTCCCTCATTCTATTGAAAACCGGCTCCATAACATCTTTTTCGATTTCTAAAATGATTTGATTCTGACCAGGCTGATGGGTCATGAGCTCATGCAATATTCGAGTTTCCCATAAAACGCATTGTGAATAAAGAAAATTCTCCCTCATGAAATGTCCGAGGTTCTCTGAAGGCTGAGAAAGATTTGGGAAAAATCTATTTCTCACCATTTGAGGGTTTGGGGGATTTAGCCATCCGTATACTCCAGCTCCTAGGGGTAGAATAAATTTCTCCCTTTCTAGGGCGTACATTATTCGCCGAAAGGCTTGCTCTGAGAGTGTCTGATTTCGAAGTCGGTAAAACTCGCGTAGCTCAGGTTTATATACGTAATTTCTACCAGCAAATTTAATAATTAAATCTTGTCTTGCTAAATCTATCTGTTCTTTCTCGTTCATCATCTTCCTATATTTCGTAATTCGTCACTTTTAGCCAAAAGGTGACGATTTACCAAATTGCATTCAGTATATCAGATAAGGTAATAATTGTAGACACAACCTTTAAATTTAACTGATTGGCAACATGTTAGAATTATTCCACCAACAGAGAAAATAGGAAAATTAATGGAAAGAACTGTTCCCGTCCGCTCATCTGAAGAAATCGATCTCTACCTGCGCACGATTTATTCGCTGTTGCGCTCCACAACTGAAATCCAAATCCGCTCCTTGGAAGAGGTCCACTCAAGCATCAACTCCTCACTGCATCTTTATGCCCGCGATCCCTTGCCGGATACTTCCGCATTGATTTATAGCTTATTGCGTTTGCCGGATTGCATTTTTCAAGTAAAGAAAATCATACTAGGGCAAACTAAAACCAATTTCATCCAACACGGCTATGGCGATGTGGAAGAGTGGACGGAAGTGGCAGCGCGTGCCCGCCGGCGGCGCTGTTTTTACGATGGCGGTGAGCTGATGGCTTGTTACATTGCCTCCCGCTCTGATATCGACGATGTGGTGCCAACGCTTACCGCACTCCAAATCGAATGGAACAAGCTCAATAATTTGCTTAGTTTTACGCCACGCGATCTTTACATGACTGCAACTCCCGCACAACCCAGTGCTTTTCAAAAATTAGCAGAATTTTTGCAAATGTCCGTGGGTGATCTAGGTCGTTTGTATTCGATTTATGAAGATCGCTTCAACCAGGTTTTAGGAAACTTTGCCACTCGAAGGAGCGACTTCCAGTTACAACTACTGAGCGGCTCTCTCAATGATTACCGCAAGGCTACCGAAATTTGGTGGGAGAATCTGGAAAGCCAATACCCTCAAATAAACAGCCGCCCCATCTACTTCGTTTCCTCTAATACTCACAGCCTTGCAAACATCCTTTCCGGCTTTGCCTTGAGCAAACAAGAAGAACTTATCGATTTCATTGAAGAAGCCGATCAAAAATCATTACACGAGGAATGGGAGAATATCAAGAACCAAACGGTACCAGTAAGCCAGCAAAACTTTTTCTATTACGTCATGAAGAAGTATCAATCTACGCCTAAAGGTAAAGCCCTGATTCAAGAACAAATCGCCTTTGAACGTAAGCGAGGCATATTCCGTTTTCCCAGCGTGCATGCCTTTGATATCGAAGCACAAGTGTTTGATCTCTCCATGTTGGATCCACAAAGTATTGACCCACGCATTGCGCCTTGCGCACAGCCTGGTTGCGCGGAGTGGGAATTCCTCAGGCAAAGCGATGCCATCATCATCAATATCGATTACCCCTTAGGCTTTGGGGCATATCACCTTCTCACCAAGATTGCTGAAAATACGAGCCAGATTTTAGGAATTTACGTCATGGGAAAAGCTGCCAGCCTCAATGGTGTACGCGGCGATGTGATCTTACCAAATGTCGTTTACGATGAACACAGCAAGAATACCTATCTCTTTAATAATCCTTTCCAAGCTGCTGATGTTTCACCCTACCTCATCTTCGGAACCGTTTTAGATAACCAAAAAGCAGTCTCCGTTTGGGGAACCTTCCTCCAAAACGCCACAATAATGGATGTAGTTTACCGCGAGGGGTATACCGACATCGAGATGGAGGCTGGTCCTTATCTTTCTGCTGTCTATGAGCTCTTTCGCCCCCAACGCCATCCAGTAAATGAAATAGTCAACCTCCATAAAATACCCTTTGACGTAGGAATCCTGCACTATGCTTCTGATACCCCCATGACCAAAGGGAGAAACTTGGGTGCAGGCGCACTCTCTTACTTCGGTATGGATTCAACTTACGGGGTTTCGCTCGCTGTCTTACGGCGGATCATGCAGCTCGAATCGCAACGAATTTCTGCCTAGCCATAGTTACAAAAGAGAGTAGGAGATGCGACCAACACATCTCCTACTTTTATTTTCTCTATTTCTATTGAGAAAGCTGCTCACGGATTTTTTGCGCACTAACGCGATACCCTTCTAATTTTTCGCGTTCCGCATCGACGATTTTAGCCGGCGCCTTTTGGGCAAATGGACCCGCAAGTAGAGCTTCTAAGCGCGCAATTTGATTCTCTAATTCCTGTAATTCTTTTTCCAACCGGGTACGCTCAGCCTCATCATCCCCGCCGCCAGCAATGTTGAGAAAAACCTCCACCTCGTTAACTACCAAACTCACCATGCCTTCCAAGTCATCAGGTTTGCGCGTGTATATGCGGGTTTCTTCCTCTTCCAGCCCAGCTAAGTCGCAAAGGACCAGCTTTTGGGACTCTAGCAATATCTGTAAATTCTCCGAGACTAAAACAGCTTCCAGCTTGCGTGCCGGCGCGATCTTATACTCTGAACGAATATTGCGGATACCGCGGACAATCTCTTGGATCAAGCTGAAATCCTTGATGAATTCTTCATCCCAACCATCCAAAACGTGGCGTTCAGGCCATTTTGCAACAATCAATGCTTCTTCCCAGCCAGAGGTCGAAATAGCTGGTAAACCTGCATTCATACAGGCTTCCTTCAGATAACTCCACAGCGCCTCGGTAACGAATGGAGTGTAGGGATGGAGCAAGCGCAACATATTATCCAGTACCCGCGCCAATCCAAAAGCGGTAAAGTATGCCCGTGAGCCGCCCTGCGCTAACTGCCGCTTTGAGATCTCAATGTACCAATCGGCGAAATCATTCCAGAGGAATTCATAAATTTGCCTGCCGGCTTCCCCGAATTGATAATTTTCGAATAAATCATTGACGTTATTGACCACTTGCTTCATGCGTGCCCAAATCCAGGAATCCGGCAAGGTCCAAACTGGCTCTTCGGTTGGCTTCTCGCCGGCTCTATCGATGGCACTGATCACGAAGCGCCCAATATTCCAGACTTTATTGGTAAAGTTGCGGTTGGCTTCCACTTTTTTAGCCGAGACATTCATATCATTGCCCGGTGTGGAACCGACCAGCAATGTAAAGCGCAATGCATCCGTGCCCATGGCGTCCATAAGCTCTAATGGGTCGATGACGTTGCCTTTGGTCTTGCTCATCTTCTCGCCATTTTCATCGCGAATGATGCCGTGTAAGTAGACGGTATGGAAAGGCGCTTTGCCCGTGAATTCCAGTGCATCCATAATCATACGTGCCACCCAGAAGAAAATGATGTCATACCCCGTTTCCATGACCGAGGTAGGATAAAAGTACTTATAATCAGAGGTTTCATCTGGCCAGCCAAACACCGAGAAAGGCCACAGCCCCGAAGAGAACCAAGTATCCAATACATCCGGGTCCTGAGCCAAGCGGTTACTGTCACACTTAGGGCACTGGGTAGGCGTCTCGCGCGCCACAATCGTTTCTCCGCAATCCTGGCAATACCAGACTGGAATGCGATGCCCCCACCATAGCTGCCGGCTAATGCACCAATCCTGAATATTTTCCATCCAATTGTAAAAAATCTTGGTAAAACGCTCTGGGACAAAAATGATCTCACCCGCTTCCACAGCCGCTTTAGCTTTTTGAGCAAGGGAATCCATCTTAACGAACCATTGGGTCGAAACCAACGGCTCGATAATCTCACCTCCGCGCATCGATCGTGGCACATTTAGCATGTAGGGTTCTTCTTTAATCACCAAGCCTTGAGCCCGCATGTCTTCCCAGAGCTTCTTGCGAGCTTCAAAACGGTCTAATCCAGTGTAGGGTCCTGCATTTTCATTGAGGGTTGCGTCTTTATTTAAGATGTTGATTAACGCTAAATTATGACGCTGACCAATCTCGTAGTCATGTGGGTCGTGCCCAGGTGTGATTTTCAGCGCACCTGTACCAAATTCACGCTCCACGTAGTCATCTGCAATCACCGGAATTGCTCTGCCAATAATGGGCACAACTACCTGTTTGCCCACAAGTTTTTGATAGCGAGGATCCTCGGGATGAACTGCCACAGCAGTATCGCCTAAGATGGTTTCTGGCCGAGTGGTTGCGACGGGAATGTACTCCCCTGACCCATCGGCTAACATGTACTTGAAGTAATACAGGGTACCTGGTTCCTCAGAATATTCAACTTCCAAATCAGATACAGCAGTCATCAACCCAGGCGACCAATTGATCATCCGTGGACCGCGGTAGATCAATCCTTTTTCATAAAGGCGCACAAAAGCTTCACGCACGGCGCGCGAAAGACCTGGGTCGAGGGTAAAGCGCTCACGCTCCCAATCACAACTGGCGCCTAATTGCCGGATCTGCTGGGTAATTTGGCTGCCATATTGCTCTTTCCATTGCCAAACACGTTGTTCAAAAGCTTCCCGCCCTAAATCTGCCTTGGTCAAGCCTTCCTTCGCCAATTGCTTTTCAACTTGCAATTGTGTAGCAATTCCCGCATGATCGGTGCCTGGCACCCAAAGCGTCGGCTCACCCTTCATGCGGTGGTAACGGATCATCAGGTCTTCCATGGCAACGAAAAGAGCATGCCCTAAGTGCAGCGCGCCTGTGATATTAGGCGGCGGCATTACAATCACAAACGGCTGAATCGTTGGGTCGAACCCAAGTTTATTCGGGTCGTTCCAAGGCTTGAAGTAGCCTTTGCTCTCCCAATCCCGATAGATCTTCTCCTCGTAATCATGAAAATCATAAGCTTTTGGCAGTTCTGTCATGATGCCTCCTTCAAAAATTTAAATAAAAAACTTTCGCACGTTGAGGGCGAAAGTTTGCTTCCGTGGTACCACCTCAATTCACTGGCCTATACCAGTGCACTTGGGTTGCGCGTTAACGGGCGCTCCCGAGCTGTTCTACTCTCCTCTCAGGATTTCTTCAGCTGCTCTCACGGCGACTTCATCTCGGTCCTTGTGCTCTGGATAGTCTCAGCCTTTCCCATCCATCTCTGTGAGCCAGCCCGGATTACTCCTCCGTGTGCATTATTATATCATACTCATTATCCAGTGGTTAATTGATCCATACTAATCACTTGGTCTTCCCAGCGGTGCCAATTTCCAAACTTTTCATCTACGATCCGTTTGCCCTCCCCAGGGATGCTCAGACCAGCCAGCTCAAGGTCGGCATCAACCATGATGCGCACCAACTCGTGGAATTTCACTCTTGGCTCCCAGCCTAGTTTTGTGCGTGCTTTGGTCGGGTCGCAGAGTAAATAGTCTACTTCAGTGGGTCGGAAATATCGCGGGTCAATTTCCACATACTTATGCCAATCCATGTCTGCATAACCAAAAGCTTCATCCAGAAAATCGCGGACGGAGTGTGCTTCCCCAGTACCAATCACAAAATCATCAGGTTCGTCTTGCTGCAGCAGCAAGTGCATCATTTCTAAATATTCTGGGGCATAACCCCAATCCCGTTTGGCATCTAAATTACCCAAGAAAAGTTTGCTTTGCTTACCAGCTCGTATTGCAGCCACAGCCCGCGTAATTTTACGCGTCACAAAGGTCTCCCCCCGGCGGGGCGACTCGTGGTTGAAAAGGATACCATTAACGGTGTACATGCCATAAGCTTCACGATAGTTGTTTGCCATCCAATAGGCATACAACTTGGCTGCAGCATACGGGCTGCGCGGGTGGAAAGGCGTTTCCTCATTTTGCGGTGGTTTGGCATCCCCAAAAAGCTCACTGGAAGAAGCCTGATAAAAGCGCGTTTTCAAACCGCTTTTACGAATAGCTTCCAAAATGCGCGTAGTGCCGATGCCGGTAATATTGCCGGTATATTCGGGCATATCAAAGCTGACGCGCACATGGCTCTGCGCTGCGAGATGGTAGATCTCATCGGGCTTGGTCGTGTAAATCACATCCAATAAGGTGTCCGTAGCACCCATATCACCATAGTGGAGGAATAACTTAGGAAGGTCCCCATTGCCATGTGGGTCGTGATAAAGGTGGTCAATGCGCCGGGTATTGAAAGTGCTCGCACGGCGGATAAGGCCATGCACCTCATACCCTTGGCTGAGCAACAGCTCGGCTAAGTAGGAGCCATCTTGGCCGGTAATGCCCGTAATTAAAGCTGTTTTCATCATAAACCTCATTAAAATTTTCAGCGCAAGTATACCATCCCGCTAAAAGCTGTCAAAACAGGCAGAGACCAAATGCGTTGATTACCACAAACGAAATTCACTTCCTTGGCGCACAAAAGTATCCCCATCCAGCACGTGAGTGGTCGGTACGAAATTCATGAAGCCATTGGATATAACTAAACTATTGGTTTTTGCCCCTCCAGGGAAAAAGCTAACCCCTTCCAGCACTGCTTTGGTTGTGGTCAAAATCGGTGTCACCGCAGTGGCGCAAAAAATCAGGTTTTTACCGGGGGCGAGCGTTTCCGGTGTATAAACTTGATCCAACTTGATACCCATGCGCAGTAAACGCTCCCGATCAGCGTCATTTTTAGGCTTGAAGACAGCTTGCATCCCGCCGCCCAGCAGCTTGATGGCAGTTGCCGAGATAACACCTTCTGGCGCCGCGCCGATTCCCATCACCGCGTGCACCCCAGCACCTTTAAAACAAGTAAATATACAGGGCATCAAATCACCGTCAGCAATGAGATTGACCCGTGCACCCGTCGCCCGCACCCTGCGGATCAGCTCTTCATGCCGCGGGCGGTCAAGGATGGTCACTGTGAGCTGTGAGAGATCTTCGCGACCTAAGGCTTTGGCGATGCGGTAGATATTTTCTTCAGGTGGCTGCAAAATATCGATATAGGGCGCAGCTTCCTTCCCCACGCAAAGCTTGTCCATATAAGTATCCGAGGCTTCGATCAACCCGCCTTGTGCCGAAGCTGCCAGCACGCACACCGCCCCAGGCTTCAGGTCAGCGGTTGCATTCGTGTTTTCAAGCGGATCCACCGCAATATCAATACTAATATGTCCTCTGCCTAATCGCTCGCCAATGAAGAGCATCGGGGCATCATCACGCTCCCCTTCACCAATCTTGATATTACTTTGGAAACCCGTCATGTGATCAAGCGTACTGCGCATTGCATCCACAGCCGCTTGATCGGCTAAGTTTTTATCCCCCTTTCCAGCTTTTCGGGCTGCAGCTATGGCAGCGTTCTGGGTTACTTCCAGAAGTTGCCACGAGAGGTGCATAAACGCATCCTGAAGGCTATTTCTACCTTGTTCCTGTTCCATTTTTCTCCTTTTTTGGTGAGTAGGATTAATTGCTAATAGCCATGGTTTAACTCAAGCTGAGCCGAACCAAAAAACTATACTTCGCAATTTATTGGGAAAACGAAGCAGAATAATATTCTGCATGTGTTGAGGCTCTAGTTTTACGACGTATCGCCGCAATGGAACACTCCTCATCTTGTTAATAATTAGTATTATACACTTTCACATCTAAAAATGGCCCTTCTGGTAAGATTATGTGCATTCAATCTTAACATTAAGGAGAAAAATGAGAAGATTTCATTTTCTTACCCTCATTGTGATCATTACGGCATTATTGTTGGTTGCATGCAACGGCAGCGCAGTTCCAGTGAGTCCAGAACCAACGGATGAATCTTCATCCACGGTGACCACGCTCGTTGTCTGGGATCAGTTCTACCGCGATGTGGAAAGCAACGTGATGGAAACGCTCAATGCCGAGTTTGAACAAGCTCATCCCGGCGTCAAAATTGAGCGCGTGGTTAAAACTCTGGATGATCTCAAAGTGACCCTCAAGTTAGCCCTCAGCGAACCCAATGGACCGGATGTCGCCCAGGTTAATCAAGGCCGCAGTGACATGGGTGCCATGGTTCAAGCCGATTTACTCTTACCCCTCAACGACTATAGCGCGCAATATGGCTGGGCTAATATTTTTTCGACTTCAGTCACCAGCCGGAACAGCTTCACGCCCGATGGTAAAACCTTTGGTCAAGGCAATCTCTATGGCGTCAGCCCAACCGCCGAGGTTGTAGGTGTTTACTACAACAAAGGCATCTTTGCCGAGCATGGTTGGCAAATCCCACAAACTTTTGAAGAGTTTGAGACGCTGTTAGCAGAAATTAAAGCCGCTGGCATCACGCCTATCGCCTTTGGCAGCTTAGATGGCTGGAATGCCATTCATGAGTTCAGTGCCATTCAGCATTTGCTCGTCACCCCCGAGTACATCAATAACCTAGTTTACGGTGTGAACAATGTCTCCTTCGATATTCCCGAAAACCAAAAAGCAGCTGAAATCCTGCTCAATTGGGCTAATTCCGGTTATTTCACCGAAGGTTACGCTGGCATTGGCTATGACGATAGTAACTTGCTCTTCAAAGCGGGCAACGGCGCCATGACCATCACTGGCTCTTGGTTGGCGGGTGAGTTAGTGACCGATACCGACCAGCAGTTTGGTTTCTTTCTGCTGCCACCCTTCGAAGGCAAGTCCGGCATGGCGATTGGCGGGGTGGGCATTCCTTTCGCTATCCGTAAAACTACGGATAAAGCCGATTTAGCCGCCGAATATCTTAATTGGATGGTCAGCCCGCGCGCTGCGGAGCTGTGGGCAAAAGCTGGTATGCTGCCAGCTATGTCACTGCCCGAGAGCGCCGGCATTGAAACCGATAATCTGTTTGGCGATACACTCAAAGCATGGGAGACGATCAACAAAAATAACGCAGTCGGACACTATATAGATTGGGCTACACCGACCTTCTACGACACGTTGGTGGCAGAGCTTCAAAAACTGCTCGGTGGGATGAGCACCCCAGCAGAATTTACCGCCGCTGTCCAAAAGGATTACGCCGCTTATCTGGATTCAATAAAATAGCGAATACCTCAGCTGGCGCCTTAAAGTGCGCCAGCTTTTCTTTTGACCATGCGATCCAACCGAGCATACCCAGGAGAAAAGAAGTGGAAGGGATGGCTTTATGTGCTTCCTGGATTGCTGGTCTACTTCGTCTTCACCTTTATCCCCATTCTGGAGACCGTGCGCACGAGTTTCTATCGCTGGGATGGATTTAGCAGCCAAAAATTCTTCGTCGGATTAGGAAATTATGCGCGTTTAATCACCGATAACGTTTTCCTCGGCGCGTTCTTCCACAACTTGGTTTTCATCATTTTCTATTGCATAATTCCCATACTTATCGGTTTAGCCCTCGCTTCACTGCTCGGGCGCGGCAAGCTGCCAGGGATGAACTTCTTTCGCACGATCCTTTTCCTACCTCAAGTAATCAGCATGGTAGTCGTAGGGGTGATTTGGCGTTGGATTTTCAACCCCACCTTTGGCCCATTAAACTTGGCGCTTAATGCTCTTGGTTTACAACACCTAACGCGTGCGTGGTTAGGCGATTTCACTCTAGCCCTCCCTGCCGTGGGTTCGATTGCCACATGGGTGGAATATGGCTTCTGCATGATCCTCTTTTTAGCCGGCATGCAGCATATACCCGAAGAATACTACGAAGCCTCCAGCTTAGATGGCGCGAGCAGCTTCCAACAATTGATTCACATCACTATCCCCAGTTTGCGCTCTGAAATTGGCGTAGCAATGATCACGACAATCGTTGCAGCCTTGCGCGTTTTTGATCTCGTATACGTCACCACCCGCGGAGGTCCCGGAAATTCCACCCTCGTAGCTGGCATTGTGATCTACCGGGCTGCTTTCCTGCAGAATCAAACTGGTTATGCAGCCGCTATGGCTACCGTTTTGATGTTGATCATCTTAGCAATTTCGTTAATCATCCGTCACTTTCAATCTCGGAATGAGGAGCTGGAATGAGCCTTCACTGGAAAACCCTCCTTCCGCGCTATTTGCTGCTGACGCTCTTCATGTTGGCAGTGCTTATCCCGCTTTCCGGTGTGGTACTCAGCGCCTTTAAAACCGATATCGAAGTGATTCAAGGACCCTTCAGCCTGCCAGAAACTTGGCGGCTCGATAACTTCATCCAAGCTTGGCAAGTCGGTCGTTTTAACATTTTCTTCAAGAATAGCGTCATCGTGGCAGTCACGGTGGTCATCATTAGTGTATTTTTATCTATCCTCAACGGTTATGCCTTTGGCGTACTGCCGCTTCCAGGGAGAAAATGGCTTTTCCCACTAATCTTAATTGGTTATATGGTTCCTCTAGAAGCGGTGATCATCCCTCTCTATCAGTTTATGGACGCCTTACACCTGCGCGATACGATTTGGGCTTTGATCTTACCCCAGATTGGGTTGAGCGTTTCGTTTGGCACGCTCTGGATGACTTCCTTTTTCGAAAACGCTCCGCAGGAGTTAATCGATGCATCCACAATTGATGGTTGCAACCGCTGGCAAACTCTTTGGTTAGTGCTTTGGCCACTCTCGGGTCCACCGGTCACCACGCTCATCGTGCTCATCTTCATGTGGACCTGGAATGAATTTCTACTTGCTTTAGTGTTGGTCCAAGATGAAGCCTTGCGCACCCTGCCTGTGGGTTTGGCATTTTTCCAAGGCAAATACACCGCCAATATTCCCTTGCTTGCGGCGGGTGCGCTCATTGTCGCCCTTCCTACAGTGCTGATCTATATTTTCTTCCAGCGTTCTTTCATCCAGGGAATGTTGGGGGGTTCAGTAAAAGGATAGCAACTAGATCATCGCTAATTCCGCTTATTAATTCTCACTTCAAAACATATTGATGCTGAATTAAAACCTCTATGATGCTACAATTGCCTAAAAAGAGGCGATACCTTATGCTCCAATGGAAATCTGAACCTGCAATGCAGCTAGACCCAACCAAAAAGTACACAGCAACCTTTCACACCGAAAAAGGCAACATTGTTGTTGAACTTTTTGCGGATAAAACCCCACATACCGTTAATAATTTCATTTTCCTTGCCCGCCAAGGCTTCTACGATAACACCATATTTCACCGCGTGATCAAAGATTTTATGGCGCAAGGCGGTGACCCAACCGGCACCGGCCGAGGTGGACCAGGCTATCACTTCAAGGACGAATTCGTCCCTTCGCTCAAGCACAACAAGCCTGGCATTCTCTCGATGGCAAACGCCGGACCTAACACTAACGGCTCCCAATTCTTCCTCACCCACGTCCCCACCCCATGGCTGGATGGCAAACATACGATTTTTGGTCAGGTTACTTCTGGGATGGACGTGCTGCTTTCGATCCCCCCTCGCGATCCAAGCCAACTGAATGCTCCAGCCATCAAACTCCTCACCGTGATTATTTCGGAAGCCTAAGAAGGCTTCAAGCAAAGGAGAGAACCCCTTGATCCACGAACTCACCATCGATGGAACCACCCTTACGCTTGATCAGGTCATTACAGTTGCCCATCACCCAGAAATCACTGTGCGCTTGGCTGCGAATGCCATCCCAGCTATTCAAGCTTCTGCCCAGGCAGTTGACCGCTTGCTGGCAAAGGGCGAGGTAGCTTACGGCATCAACACCGGTTTTGGCGCCTTTAAAGACCGCTTGATTCCTTTAAATGAGGTTGAAAAGCTGCAGGAAAATATCCTGCTTAGCCATGCGGTTGGTGTTGGCGAACCACTACCTGCTTCGACCGTCCGAGCGATGATGCTCATCCGTGCTAATACCTTAGCCCGCGGGTATTCCGGCGTCCGCCTAGAGACTCTACAGCTGCTCTTAGCGCTGCTTAATCGCAATATCTTGCCGCTCATTCCTGAGAAAGGCTCCTTGGGCGCTAGTGGCGACTTAGCACCTTTAGCTCACATGGCATTGCCGCTCATCGGTCAGGGAGAAGTGCTTTATCAGGGCAAGTGCATGCCCGCAGCAGAAGTACTGCAACAATTGGGGTTGGCTCCTATCAAACTCTCCGCCAAAGAGGGTTTAGCCCTCACCAATGGCACCACGCTGATGACCGCTATGGGTGTGGAAGCCTGGGCTCAGGCGCAGGTACTGATGACAACAGCTAACCTGGCGGCAGCACTGACGCTTGAAGCCCAAAATGGCACCTTGCGGGCTTTTGATGCAGCTATCCACAATCTGCGCCCGCAACCAGGTCAAGCCGAAACCGCTGCCCAATTACGCACCATCTTAGCTGGCAGCCAGCTCACCCGCCCGGACGACTCCAAAAATATCCAGGATGCTTATACCCTACGCTGCATCCCGCAGGTGCATGGCGCTGTCCAGCATGCCATTGACTATGCCAAGTCAGTAATGAGCACTGAGCTTAACTCGGTTACAGATAATCCGCTCATTTTCGAAGATGAATCCGGCGAACCGATGGTGATTTCTGGAGGAAATTTCCATGGCGAGCCTTTAGCCCTGGCTCTGGATTTCTTGGGCATCGCCCTCACCGATCTCGGCAACATGTCCGAGCGGCGCATTGCCAAATTAGTCGATAGATCCGAAGCAGAATTGCCTTACCCCCCATTCCTAACGGAGCACGGTGGGCTCAACTCGGGCTTTATGCTGCTGCAATACACTGCTGCAGCCCTCACCTCAGAGAACAAAACTTACTCTCACCCCGCCAGCACAGATAATATCCCTTCCTCAGGCAATGTGGAAGACCATGTTAGCATGGGACCTAATGCCGCCCGACATGTACGCGATATCCTCGAAAATCTCTCTGTGATCCTGGCTATTGAGCTGATGAGCGCTGCCCAGGCTGTGGATTTCCGGCTTAAAAAACAGCCAGGGCTGAAACTCGGTGAGATCAGCGCTCAGGCTTATCAGTTGGTGCGTCAGCAGGTTCCCTTCCTCCCTGAAGATGCTCTGCTTTACCCTTACCTCAACCGCCTGATTGCAATGGTTAGGGCTGGTGAGTTTGTGGCGCTTGTCCCGCCGCTTCAACACCCAAATTGAAGGCTTATTTCCCGCTCATCCCTACACCAGCGAGTTTGTAACCGCAAACCGGGCAAGTATTATCTTCTTTGATTCGATTGCGGGAGACGCTCATCCCGTAGCGCTCAATCAACACAGTTTGGCACTGCGGGCAAATCGTATCAGCTGCGCCCTGAAAGTTACCGCCATAGATATACTTTAGCCCAGCCGCTTGCCCAATTTCAATCGCTTTCTCGATGCTCGCTAAAGGCGTGGTTGGCGCGTTGAATTTGTAATGCGGAAAATAACGGCTGACGTGCCAAGGCGTCTCCGCACCAAGATTCTCGACAATAAACTGCACGAGGTTCTTCAATTGCAATTCATCATCATTGACGCCTGGAATAAGCAGCGTGGTAATTTCCAGCCACACGCCGGCTTGCTTGAGCGCAATGCAGGCATCCAGAACTGGCTGCAAATGTGCCCCGATATACTTGCGATAGGCTTCATCTGTGAAGGCTTTAATATCTACATTCGCAGCATCGAGCAGCGGACCGTATAGGTCGATCATTTCCTGGCTCATGTAGCCGTTAGTCACATACACATTTTTCAGCCCTGCAGCATGGGCTAATTTGGAAACGTCATAGGAATATTCGAAAAAGACTGTCGGCTCCGTATAAGTATAGGAGATACTTTGGCAGTGCGAGCGTTTGGCAGAAGCAATCACCGCTTCAGGCGGGGTTTCCGGGGTGCCATCGATGGATTCCTCGCCATATTCTTGAGAAATCTCCCAGTTTTGGCACCACTCACAGCGGAAGTTGCAACCTGCACTGGCAATCGAAAACGAACTGCTGCCAGGGTAAAAATGAAACAGCGGCTTTTTCTCAATGGGATCAACATGCGCTGCAATCAACTTTCCATAGGTCAAGCTGAATAACTTGCCGCCGTGATTGCCTCTCACCTGGCAGATCCCTCTGCGGCCTTCGGAAATGAGGCACTTGTGCGCACACAAATGACAACGCACCTTATTTTCTGGCAATTGTTCATATAACAGCGCTTCATGAAGTTTTGACATCTTATCTTCCTTGCAATACACTAAGACTAATTACATTTATTGTAGCACTGGAGTAACATGAAGATTGGCTTTTTACAATTTGCTCCAACTCGTTTAGATCCCATTCACAACCTCTCATTGATCCAATCAGCCATAGCTGGGAGTACCTTCGACTTGCTGGTCTTACCAGAGCTGGCAAACTCCGGTTATCTATTCGAGAACTGCGCAGAACTGGAAATGGTGAGCGAGCCCGCCGATGGAAAAGGTATTTTTCTTTCCGGCTTAATTAGCTTAGCTGCTGAGCAGCATGCCTGCATCGTCTGCGGCTTTGCCGAAAGAGCGCCAGAAGGTCTCTACAACTCCGCTGCGGCAGTTACGGAAAATGGCGTCTTAGCGCTCTACCGCAAAGTGCATCTTTTCTACACCGAAAAGGATTTTTTCCTTCCAGGGAACCTTGGATTCCCGGTTTTCGAATTCCAGTCAACCTGCATTGGGATGATGATCTGCTTCGATTGGATTTTCCCAGAAGCTGCTCGTACCTTATCTCTGCAAGGTGCCCAGGTCATCTGCCACCCTGCCAACTTAGTCTTGCCTTATAGTCAAGCAGCCATGGTCACGCGCAGCTTGGAGAACGCCGTGTTCAGCATCACTGCCAACCGCACAGGCAGTGAGACGACCGCGCGGCAATCCCTCCATTTCACAGGTTCTTCCCAGATTATAGGTCCTAAAGGGCATAAATTAACTTCAGCCCCCGAAGAAGGCACAAACTTGCAGATCGTTGAGATTAACCCGGAGCAAGCAAGTGATAAGTTCTTCACCCCACAGAACAACCTTTTCAGGGATCGGCGCCCAGATACTTATTTGCTTTAGAATCGGACAAAATAAATACTAAAAGAGGCTGACTTTTGTGCCAGCCTCTTTAGAATTAATCTATGCGCTTATGCGCCAAATTTATCCAAACGTTGGGCGTGCGCAATCGCATAAGGCATCAGGTCGGTCGCTTCAAACCGTGAGCCCAAACTCCCATGTGCGCAAGCCCGTTCACCAAAGCTGGTGATGCCATCCGGCAGGCAATCCGGAGAGTAGAGCAGCACTGGCACTGGGTGCCAAGAATGGGAACGCAGCTTAGCAGGTGTGGAGTGATCCCCTGTGATAATGAGCACATCTGGGTTGAGCGCTAAAATGCGCGGCACTAAGGCATCAACCTGCTCGATGATACCGACTTTAGCATCAAAGTTGCCATCTTCACCATAGCTATCGGTCTTTTTCATGTGTACGAAGAAAAAGTCGAACTTATCCCAGTTTTGCTCGAGCATGCTGATTTCTTCTTCCATAGAAGACGCTGCTTGCAGCACAGTCATGCCCACCACTTTCGCTACGCCGCGGTACATGGGGTATTGCGCAATCGCCACAGCATTGACCCCCCAAACCTCATTAAAGGTAGGCCAGTTGGGGAGCTGAGCAAAGCCGCGCAAGACGAAACAATTGGCTGGATGTTCGTGAGCCAAAATTTCAGTCCCCTGACGCACAAATTCGCGTACAAATTCAGCTGTCTTTTCAGCTTCAGGGACCACTGCATGGGCAACATACGGTTTTTTCCCTACCATCTGAGGATCGGTATCACTCACCTCGCCACTCAAGCCTTCACCACGCAAAACCAACACAAAGCGGTATTCTTTTTCCGCTTGTAAAATTACCTGCACACCCGGTATGTGCACTTTTTCCATCAGCAAATTACATAAGCGCTCGCCAATTTCAGTGGGGATACGCCCAGCACGCCGGTCAGTAATCACGCCATTTTCATCGACCGTGCAGAAATTACCGCGGGCAGCCACATCACCTTTTTGCAAGTCGAAATCCACACCTAAGGCAGAGAGCACCCCGCGTCCAATTTCAAATTTGATCGGGTCATAGCCGAATAAACCCAAATGGGCTGCGCCGCTGCCTGGAGTCATTCCGAGCGGTAAGGGGTGATGCAAGCCCAGGATGGATTTGGCAGCTAATGCATCCATATTGGGGGTGCGCGCAGTTTCAAGTTCGGTCTTCCCGCCTGCTTCCATGGGCAAGCCACCTAAGCCGTCCATGACCAGTAAAACAATCTTTGATTTTTGACCTTCTCTCAGAAGGGGCTTTATCGTTTCAAAGTCCATAATTTCTCCTTTATTATTCTCAACACCAATTTTGACCTATTATACTCTTGATACCCAAATTTTCATGTATTTATTGTCAAATTATTTATTATCTATGCGCAAATCTTCATTATTTAAGGTTTCTATAACGCTGATCACGCCGGAATTATCCAGCTCACCTAAGTCCATCGCACACAGAGCAGCATAAAGTTGAGCATCGAGTGCAGCGCTGGGGAGTGATAAGCCATATTCCCGCGCCGTTTCCATAATGATGTTGAGGTCCTTCGCCTGCAAAGCCGAACGGAAGCCAGGCTCGCGATTGCCAGCAAAGAGCCTTTGAGGTTTAACATCCAACGTCCAGCATTGTGCTGCCCCGCCTTTAATTGCTTCCACCACCTTGCGCGGATCGGCACCAGCTTTTTGGGCAAAAATCAATAGCTCGCTCATGGCTACCATTTGTGCCGCCACCATAATCTGGTTGGCTGCTTTCGCCACTTGCCCGCTGCCAGGTCCACCTACATGGGTAATGGTTTTGCCGACCACTTGCAAGATAGGCATAACTTCTTCCAATGTTTCGGCATCCCCACCTACCATAATCGCCAGAGTTCCTTGCTGCGCGCCAATATCCCCACCGCTTACGGGAGCATCTAAGCAGCTCACGCCCAACGGCTTAAGCGTGGCATATATCTCGCGGCTGGCAGAAGGCTTGATGGTGGAATTGTCGATATATATTAATCCTTCGTGTGCGCCATCAATAATGCCGTCTTTTCCCAAAACCACCTCAAGCACATCAGGCGTATCCGGCAAGTTAGTAAAAACAACGTCGGATTCTGCAGCCACCTCCCTTGGGGACGTTGCTGCCTGTGCCCCTAAAATAACTAATTCCTGCACTTTTCCCTGCGATCGGTTGTGAACGATCAGCGGGTAGCCCGCCTTCAGCAGATTAATTGCCATAGGCTTACCCATCCTGCCCAAACCAATGTAACCTAAGCGCTTTATGGTCATTTTCCACCTCCATGAATATATATAACCAGCATAATTATCGGTCTTTTCTACCCTCAATCATATCATTCTGATTCTTTAGCTTAGTTCTTTTATGCAAACTATAAAACAAATCACCTAATTGAGATGATAAAATGTCCTTATTAGTAATAGTACCTCCGTGGAGGGAGAGATGAACCTTTCTTTTAGCCTGTACCGTCTGCAAACAATAGATACTCAGCGGCAAAAGATCACCCAGCGCCTCGCTCAAATCGAAGCCGACTTAGCTTCCGATGAAGCGATCCAAGCTTGCCTAAAAGCTAAAGAGCAGGCTGAACAGGAGCTAAAGCAAGTTCAGAGCAAGTTGCGTGATGTAGCTCAGCAAGTTGCCGCAAAACGGATGAAGTTAGAGCTAAACCAAAATCAACTCTTTGGCGGTAAAATCCGCAACCCTAAGGACCTCCAGGATTTGCAAACTGAAGCTGACTTTCTGCGTAAGTCAATCCAAGAGCTAGAAGACCTGCAATTAGAGGTGATGCTCGCGCTTGAAATCGCGCAACGAACCTTGGAGGAAGCTGAACAAGCTTATCAACAATGCCTGAGCAATAAAGCCACACAAGGATCTCTGCTCTTAGGGGAAAAACATCAACTTGAAAACGACTTAACTGGCTTGAATGCACAACGCGAAGCGTTGATCCAAACGCTGCCTTCGGATGTATTAGCCCACTACGAATCTTTGCTCAAAACGAAAGCCGGCAAAGCAGTGGCAGCAATTATTGAGGAAAGTTGTGAATCTTGCGGGATGACCATCTCCCCCGCGGATATGCAAGCCGCCCGCTCGCCAAATATCCTTGCGCACTGTAAAACTTGCGGGCGCATCCTCTACAAAGCCTAAGGAAGTCCGCCTAAAAAATCGCCACAATCAACTGTTGGAGCAGAATTTCCACCACGTAAATTAACAACAACAAAACCATTGGGGAAAAATCCAAGCCGCCTACTGGCCGTACCATCCGCCTAATTGGCTGAAGCATCGGATCAATGATCTTACCAATCGCCAGCCGGACAGGATGATCGAAGGGCAAAATAAAACTCAGCAAGCTGTGAATAATTACCAGCACACTCAACACCTGTGCTAGTGTTTGAATAATAATTAAAGCGATTCTCACGGATTATTGTTCCTCTGTTGTAGGTCTAGGGCCTAGAATGGCTTCGCCTAAGCGAATGATCGTTGCACCTTCCTCGATGGCAACTGGAAAATCAGTCGACGTCCCCATTGAAAGCTCATGGAGATTTAAGTCCGGCCGCTGCGCATTTATATAATCCTGCAGCTCTCTCATGCGTCTGAAATAAGCACGGTTAGCTTCCATCTCAACCTGCAGTGGAGGCATCGTCATCAAGCCGGTAAGTTTTAGCCGAGGATAGGTCAACACCTCATCCACCAAGGGCAAAATTTCACTCCAGCGTGCTGGGTCATCTCCAGGTATGCCTTCCTTGCTGGCTTCACCCGAAATGTTAATTTCCATGAGGACTTGCAAGGGCGGCAGCTCTGGGTCTCGGAATTGATCCAAAAGGCGAGCTAACTTGCCTCTCTCCAACGAGTGCACTCTCACCACGCGGCTGGCGATAAGTTTCGCTTTGCGGCTTTGGATATGCCCAACCATTTCCCATTGGATGTCCTTCAAATCTGCCAAGGCATCCATCTTAGCCACAGCTTCCTCAGCATAATTCTCGCCAAAGCGGCGCAGTCCACAGGCGTAAGCTGCACGGATGAGTTCAACGGGCTGGCGCTTAGAAACGGTAACCAGAGTCACTTCATTAGGGTTGCGCCTCACATGCTTGCAAGCAACATTTATTGCTTCATTGACTTGGTTCAGCCTTTGACTGATGACAGAGATAAGCTCAGGGCTAACAGATTTCATGCTTTTAATGCTATCACAACTCCAAAGCGACCGGTGACGCCTTTCTCCTTACGATACGAGTACCACTCGTCGATATGCTCCGCGGTGCACAAGTGCGCGTTCTCAATCTGACGCACACCAGCTTGTTTCAACGTGTAAATATTAGCTGCCCAAAGGTCTAAATACAGACCACTCTCACGCCTGCTAAAAAATTCCTCCGCATCTTGCCCAAACGCGCTAAGAAATTGTTGATACACATCTTCGCGAACTTGGTAGCACTCCCCGCAAATTGAAGGTCCGATCCCGACAATTACATCCTTAGGATTTGAATTATATTTTTCCTGCAGCAGGCGCACCCCTTCGGCAGCAACCTGCTGGAGCGTCCCCTGCCAGCCGGCATGTACTAATCCGACAATGCGCTTAATCGGATCGTAATACACCAGTGGAACACAATCGGCAAAACGCAGGAGGAGCGTAACCTCAGGATTATCCGTAAAAATGCCGTCCGCGGGTTGGTGCTTTTGGTTTTGCGGGCGGGGTTGATCGGCAGTGAGCATAGTTTTTCCATGCACCTGCCAGACGTCAAAGCGGCTCTCGAACGGACGGCCAAAGCTCTCAAAAAGCCGCTGGTGATTAGCCAGCACGTCCTCTGGTCTATCGCCAACGGTGCCGCCAAGATTCAGTGCCTGATAGGGTCCTTGGCTCTGACCACCTAAGCGGGTATAAAGCCCATGGTCAACACGATTAGCTGGAAAGCATTCAAAAGTGTAATAGCGCAAGCCATTATTGTTATGCTCAATCATGCAAGCCCTTCGTTCGCCTTGCTTTGCAGCGCAAGAACAGCTTTCTTTTCCAGTGCGAAGCGGGTCTCCAGCATGCTCTCGCGCAGAATTGGAAGAATGAACCACGCTGAAAATAAGCCAAATAGCGCACCAGTGAGAAGGCGCTGCCAAGGAGCACTCTCGCGCGGTGTCAGCCATAACAGCCATTGCAAACCGAGCTGGCTGAGCAGCTGCGTACCGCCATCTAGCGCGATCGGTAAGAGACCGAAAATAAACCAAATAAAAATCGGGATAGGCTTGATTTTTTGCCGAGCAAGCGCAAAGATCAGCGTAAAAATCAGCAGGGACGATTGAATCGCGATATCCCTTTGGCAGAGCGCCACTTTATACCCCATTTCTGGGTTGCCGAGAAATGCTGAAGCCGCAACAAAATCCTCCTCATAAAAATCGGTCGCTTCTCCATAGGTCATCAACTCCTCAATATTGGCTAATTCTCGCGGATAAAATGCTTGCTCCCCGAAAAGAAATAGCGAGCGGAAGGCTAATTGATGACAAAAAGGATGATAAAGACTGTATATGCTCTGAGCTGCATCAGGCAAACCCAATTCCATCAGCACCGGTGCAAGGAAAGCTAACCCAACTACCAAAATCAAGAACCCCATAACAACTTGAAGGTAATACTTGCTAAACCATAGCGAAAATCGATTCCAAGCGTTGAAATTCGCTGGATCGCTTGCTACGCGCAGTGGTTGTTTAATTTTAGTGTTCTTCTCTGTTTCTAGAAGATATTGCGTCTGTTCTAATGCCTGCTCAAGCGCATCTGGGCGGACCTGACAGTTGAAGTTGAACTGCCCAATCTCCAAGTTGGGCAGATTGCCAGCAAACGCTTCGGCAAGGAACGCATTATTACTGAGATCAACAATCGTCAATTTATGGGGATATTTCTGCGCCAAACTGGCTAGCAGCGCTTCCATGCGGTTGGTATCTTCCTGCAAGCCAGCTGCTGTATAAATAACCACCTGCATCATCTTTTAGCGCTCCCAGAAGGCTCCACTTTCAATTTACCAAAGCTTTTCGTCAATAGGAAACTTCCACTCGGGTTGAGCTTGCCCCGCCATCAGTGGACGTCCATTCGCCGGGGAAGTAGCCCACTTGCGGGTTAGTCCATCGCCAGATCCACTTGGCATCTTCCGGTCGGCAGTTAATACAGCCATGGGAAAGCGCTGTGCCAAAATTATTATGCCAGAATGCAGCGTGAATCGCAGCTCCCTCGCCATGAAAGAGCGTGGTCCAGCCAATGCCAGGAGTATCATAAGCAACCATCCCGCCGGCGCTCATGTGCGTCGAGATCATCTTGCGCCAAATCGGGAAATTACCCAAAGGTGTACCATCAGGACCGCCGGTTGAGACCTCGCAAAAATAGACCTCCCTGCTGCCCTCAAAGGCAGAGAGGGTCTGATAGGTCATGTTGACCTTGATAAGTTTATCTCCTACATCAGGGTGAATAGGTGTGACTTCTTCCGGCATGATTTGGCGGCAAGCAGTAGCATCTACCCAGTAAGAATCCGGTTCAGCTCCCCATTTTTCCATGAGTAAATATTCCCAGGTTCCATTTTCCTGGCGCACGTCATAAGCCCAAAAGACTTGACTGTAATAGATACGCGGCTTATTCACCTCACGGATCCAATAAGAAACCGCGGGAATCCGCGTGGGTTTGATATCGACAACAGGCACGGTAATCTCCACCCACATGCCTTTAGAACCATCTGGATTGACCGGCAAACTTGTCAGCGGCTGGTTGGGCAGGTTTTTGACCGGCTGCACCATAGAGACATGGAGATATCCATCCGGGGTTTCCACCCAACGCTGGTTATAGTTGTTATAGTCCAACTGGTTGGCAACCACTTCCCGCTTCCAGATGACCACGTCATCGCGCCAGACAATCTTCCCATCGGGTGCATTCACGTTAGGTTCAGTTTTCAGATGAAACCAAGCACCTTCTTCGCCTGCACAAATACGGCCTAAGTTTGTACCTTGCGGGACCTGCGCTTGTGGGAAGAAATTGGAAAGCACACCTTTCGATCTCGGAAGCATCAACCCGCCTAGCATCGCACCGCTGAGCTTGAGAAAATCCCTCCGACTGATCTTCTGGTTAAATTTCATGCCTAAATTCTACCTTTTTAGTGTTTTTATTGCGGTCATTGTACTGGGTTAATTGCCTCGTAAGCCTTATAGCAGCTTTCAAGTCGCTACTGGTGCCTAAAAATGGCTTTCTTCCCGTTCGAAATCCCGCTTCTTAATGGCTTCGCGTTTGTCGTATTTCTTCTTCCCCTTAGCGATAGCAATTTCTACCTTCGCCCGCCCGCCTTTAAGGTAAACGCGCACGGGAATAATGGTCAAGCCCTTGATGCGCACTGCATCGTAGAGTTCCCGAATTTCGTGTTTATTAAGCAGCAGCTTTTTCTCGCGGTCAGGGTCATGCTGGAAAGCGCTGGCGTGTTCGTAAGGTGCAATGTGCGCTCCCACCAGCCACGCTTGCTTCCCATCCGTACGCACATAAGCTTCTTGCAAGCTTATCTGACCCCTACGGACCGATTTGATCTCAGTGCCTTTTAGCACCAAACCAGCCTCAAAGGTTTCCAACAACTGATATTCAAAACGCGCTTTGCGGTTGGTAGCAACAGTTTTAACTTCCATAGGCGTCTATTTTAGCACGGTAGAGGAATTCACCGCTGAAGGAGAAAACTACAATCCATTTTTTATGACGTGAGCAGCATTCCAGCGGTTTCAAAATATTAACCGCGGCGCAAGATGGCAATAATTGTGAGAAATACGCCCAAACCCGCCAAAACTACGATGACCAAGCCAACTGGAAGCCCACCTGGTGCCGTAGTACCCAAGTCAGTTTCAAAAGTGGGGATGTTCAAAGGCGGCGGCTCAGTATAAGTAGGCAACCTGGTAGGCTGTACCGTGATAATAAACTGCGCGGCTAAGGTAGGATCAATAGTGTTGGTTGCAGCCGGCGTCTCAGTTGGCGGTGGTTCCAAAAGGGGGATTGGACCACCATACACCTCCACAACGCTAGCAAACACCCAGCCTTTCCCGCCCGGTCCGCCAGGGTACTCAATTTGAATATAATCGCCATAGTAACCTAAGGCAGGGGCTTCCTGCCCTGGGAGCAGGGTTCCTACCAGCTCATAGGTCGAGTTGGGCCCCGAACGCACATTAATCGGATCGTATTCCGTTGAGGTGACTAAAACACGAATATAAGGTCCTCGCGGAGAACTGGTTACCGTTGGGATCGAAACTGTCGGAAACTGTGCATACACGGTTCTTTGGGGCGCACGCAAGATGCTCAAACCTAAAAACCCTACAAAGGCAAGCAGCACGATGAGCCCAATGAACCAATAAGTCTTTCTATACCTCATAAAATCTTTCCTTTGTAAGCATTATCCCGATTATAATCTAACTGCTTAAAGGCAAAGGCAGCTATGGATACAAAGATTTTTCACGGAGATCTGACACCCGATGCGTTGGCAAATATGCTCACAGCGCATTTCAATCGCGGTAATTACCAAGTTCAGCGTATTGGAGATGGTAAACGATTAGCGGTACAAATCGCAACCCGAGAGAAAATTCTTGCCGGAGGACCAACAGCATTGACCGTCACCATGGAAAAGGTATCCGACGGTGTGAGCGTGCAACTCAGCAAGCAAGCTTGGTTTGGCGTTGCTGCCAGTATGGGGATTACAGCCCTAGGCGCGCTCAAAAACCCTTGGAGTTTACTCGAGCGAATTGATGACCTTGCTCAAGATCTCGAATCCTTGCAGCTGCAAGAAAACGTCTTGCAAGCGCTTGAAGAATACGCCCGTCAACACGGTACAGGATACGTGCTATCAGAACGCCTCCAAAGGCTTGTTTGCCCTTACTGCCTAACGGCTAACCCTGTAGGGACGCCAAGCTGCTTGGCTTGTGGCGCACCGCTTGGAGAGTCGCAACCGATAACTTGCCCAAATTGCGGTTTTATTTTAGATAAACACGAAAGTACCTGTCCGAATTGTGGAAAAGCGCTCAAATAATCTTTTTTTGATTGAGTGCTGCCAAATTCTGCATTTTTGCTGATATCATTATGCAAGTTTCTGTGTTAATTTATTTAGAAGTTTTATACCAAACTTAAGTTGTTATATTCTGACTAAGGAGTGTAATGATCCAAATTATTGCCGATACCACTTGCGGAATCCCTGTGGAGAAATTGAAAGCCCAAGGAATACATGTGCTCCCTCAAATCATTATTTTTGGGGAGACAACCTATCACGATGACTATGAGCTCGATACGCAAACTTTTATGGAAAAGCTCTTAGCCTCCAAAGAACTTCCAAAAACTGCTGCCCCGCCCCCCACACTCTACGCACCAATCTACGAAAGCATCCTCTCAGCAGGGGACACTGCTTTAGTGATTGCGCCTTCCCAAAAGTTGAGCGGGACATTTCGCAGCGCCAGCGTCGCTGCCGAGGAGTTTCATTCGGAAGACATTCACATCATTGATACTAAGAGTATTGCCGGCGGCTTAGGCTCGATGGTGCTCCAAGCGAAGCAATGGGCAGATGAGGGCATGGATATCCATAGCTTACTGCAGAACTTGGAATCTATGATGGCACGCGAGCGGGTTTATTTTATGGTTGATACTTTGGATTACTTATATAAAGGCGGTCGTATCGGTGGGGCTTCACGCCTGATAGGCAGCATGCTGCAGATCAAGCCAATCCTTACCTTCATTGATGGTCAAATTGAACCCTTCGATAAAGTGCGTACCGCCCGCCAGGCGCTTGCAAATATTGTGGAAATGGATATCGAAATCTGCAAAGGTAACCCTGGCGCACATCTAACGATCAGTCACGGCGGTGCAGAATCCCAAGCCAAACTGCTGGCTGCCGAGCTGCAGGATAAATTAGACCTTCCAGATATCCCTATCTATACCTGCCCACCAGCCATTGTGGTGCACGCCGGTCCCGGGGTCATCTCCACGAGCTGCTTTGTAAAACCGAACTAAGCGAAAAAAGCCAGTGCTCCGCAATTCACACTGGCTTTTTTTATTGCTTGTCGAAAACAAGATTTAATCTCAAGCCCACAAGCTTGGGTGGTTCTTTTTTATTGAGGTGTAATCCCTTTGACCAATGATAATGTGGTCAAGGAGGTGTACATCAAGCAGCTTACCAGCCTCGACAACAGCGCGGGTGAGATTGACGTCTTCAGGGCTTTCGCTGCTATCCCCTGAAGGATGGTTGTGCACCACAATGATAGCGTAGGCACTATTGCGGATGGCACGGGCGAAAACCTCACCTATACGCACAGTGGAAGTATCCTGCGAACCGCGATACAGCCGATCGATGCCAAGCACATGATTGCGCACATTAAGCCACAGTACCCACAATTCTTCTTGTTCTTTGCCCCGCAGCTCCAGCCCAACCAACTTGACCACATCTTCTGGGCTGCGGATGATCAGTTGTTCTTCTGGATTGTCCTTGGCTAAGCGGTTGCCTAGCTCTACGGCAGCTTTGATGCGCGCAGCTTTAGCCAACCCCACGCCGGGTATCTCTTGAATATTTGCAATATCTGCTTTATGAATTCCAGTAAATCCGCCCAATTCCTTTAAGATCTGATTTCCCAAATCGATGGCATTTTTACCGCTCATGCCGCTGCCCAATAAAACCGCTAAAAGTTCGCCATCGCTCAGCGCTTGCGCTCCTTCGCTAATCAACCGCTCCCGCGGTCGATTCTCTTCACGCAAATCGGAGATGCGCAGATGGCTTTCTTTTTGGCTCATGCCACCTATTTTACTCTGCCAGAGATGAAAATGTGGTGATGAAATCCTTTCAGAATGCCAATTAGAATAATTGCACTAATTAGCTGATGAGAATCGGGAGAGAAGTTTCCTTCAAAAGCGTGTCAATTTCAGAGCCGAAGATGCGATCAAAAATGGAGTCTCCGCTATAGCCGCCCATGACAATCATGGTTGCAGTCACATTCGCAGCGGTTTCCAAGATAGCCTCCACAATCGGTTCGTCTCGCTTAATCACGTATTCGAAGTCTAAATTTAGCTTTCGCAGATAAGTTTTTGCATAGTTTATCTCAGTTTCTAACATCTCTGTGTCTTCATCAAGCGTAAAAAGAGCTAACCGCGTTCCCCAACGGGCAGCATAATACGCCCCAATAAACAAAGCTTCTTTACTTTTTGCGCTACCGTTATAAACAATCAACATTTTCTCAGGTGGAAGAACCTTCTCTTTGACCAACAACACCGGGCGTCTTGCGTTACGCAGAATGGATGTAATCCCTGATGTCAGCCGGTCGATCAGCCCACCCGGAGGAAAGTTCAAGCGTAATACCAGCAAGTCACTGAGCAAGCTATGCTCAGAGATACGGCTGGTGATATCCCCTTTCACGATGAGAAGTTTTCCTTGGATTCCAACCTCTTTTAAGCGCTGCTCAAAACGGACCTCCATTTGGTGATGGGTTTCCTCATCAAGGCGATCTTCTGGGTGGATCACATGCAAGCCGCGAATATGTCCATTAGCGCAGGGGTTGATTAAAACCGCTTCTTCTAAGGCGTTCCAGGTCTCGTCGTGGTCGCCTATCGCGACCAAGATATCTCTAAATAAGCAATCATCTTGCATACGGGAGTACAAATAAGCATTGATCGCCTCAGCAGGTTGTACTGAAAAGACGGTTTCCTCAAAATGCTGCTCCCCACGGCTGCTAAGAGGTTTGACCAGCTTGCCTTCGTACATAGCCATATATTCAGCAGCATGTTCAGTGCTAATCGGGATGCCGAGTGCCTCCTGCAACAAGGTTTGCTGGTCCAACACCCACAAGTACAGATCAGTCACAGTCATATCTTTGAATTCATTGCGCAGCCCAGAAGATTCAATCGTTTTCACAACGGGCAGGTAAACCTTTTCATACCAATCCCGGACTGCTTCTTCGTAACCAATTTCGCGCTGCTGTTCAATGCCCATATAGTACCGGTGAACAGCAATGTGCTCCTCAAGCAGCGGATAATTTTCCACATAGTTAAGACTGAAATCAACACCCGGTAAGATTTGGTCCAGCCTGGTGTTATTAAGGAATTCCACATACTTGGATTTGAGGATAAGTTCTTCTGGAGTAATAGAGGATGAGATGGGCACACGCGTTTTAAACTCAGTAACATACGCTTCGATTTCGTCCATGCCCATTTGCTTGGCGATTGAAACACGATGATTGCCATCTAAAACAAAGTAGGCATCACCAACCTTATAAAGGTGTACCGGCGGAACCCCAGGAGAAGCCGGACTCGTCATCGCAGTTTTTACCTGAGCCCATCGATGGATATCCCCATCCCTCAAAGGTAAGAAATCGCTCGTAAAATCATCAGCACGCCCAACACTGCCAATAATGTCTTTGAGTTTTACATTCTGCAAACCGATATCGGTACGGCTGACAGCCCGCAGGGTGCTCGAAATCTTATCGTAGGGCAAAAGGTTGAGCGATTTTCCCTGAATGCTCGCCCAAAACCGTTGCATAGCCGCCTTAGAGCGCGCTCGTCTAAAATCAGTTAGGGCTTGCTGGTATGTGTTTAAATCATCTACCATAGAAAAACCTCAATTAGTTATAGGACATTTAATTTTATCATGCTATAATTTCGTCAGTGGAAGGAACGCCAAGTAACCCTTTTCTAATGCGGCTAATTTTCAGGAGTTATTAACTTAAACAATTCTGGTACCTTCATTGCGGAATTATTGGAGCCAATGTCAACGAATAACCTACAACCTATCGATTATCTGATCGTAGGGCATGTTACCCAGGACTTAATCGATGACCATTCCTGGCGCTTAGGTGGCACAGCAAGCTATGCCGGCTTGACTGCAGCTGCACTCGGGCACCAGGTTGGTGTCCTCACCAGCTGTTCACCAGAGCTCGACCTGGCTCCGCTCAAAAATATACAAGTAAGCATAATTCCTTCCGAACACAATACGACTTTTCGCAACCTGCAAACGGAAACCGGTCGGCAACAGCTGCTTTTTCACCGCGCGCAACCCCTCACCACCGAGATGGTTCCCGAAGCTTGGCGTAATGCCTCCATTGTGCATTTGGGTCCCGTAGCTGATGAAGTCGACCCGCAAATTTACACTGCATTTTCATCACATTTGCTCTGCCTAACAGCACAAGGGTGGTTAAGACAAGCAGACAAGATGGGGCAAGTATCCAAGCGGAAATGGCCCTACAGCCAAGAGCTCCTGCAAGCTGCCGATGCCGTGGTTTTGAGCATTGAGGATCTGGATGGCGACGAAGCTGAAATAGAAAAACTGGCTGAAGTTTGTTCGCTTTTGGTCATCACAGAAAATGCCCAAGGCGCTCGGGTTTATTGGAACGGCGATGCCCGCCGCTTTCCCGCGCCAAAAGTAAAGCTGGAAGATGATACGGGTGCTGGGGATATCTTTGCGGCGTGCTTTTTTCACCGGTTGTACAAAACGAATGATCCCTGGGAAGCTGCGCGTTTCGCTGTGCAAATCGCTGCCTGGTCTGTCACCCGCCGGCACTTAGAGAGCATCCCGCGCCCGCAGGAAATATACCAAGCCCAAGTACAGGTTATTTGAGAAGCGGTTATGGGTAGAGTCTATTCCATCGTTAACCAAAAAGGCGGGGTCGGCAAAACGACAACCAGCATCAACTTAGGGGCATACTTAGGCAAGTTCGGTCAAAAAGTTCTGCTGGTGGATCTTGATCCCCAAGCTAACGCAACCTCCTGTTTGGGCCTCGATAAAAACAGCATCGAAAGAGGCACCTATGAGGTTTTAATTGGCGCTCAACCCACTCAAGAAAATATTCTCTATAACCCTCACTACTCACTTTCGCTGCTCCCTTCTTCACCCAATCTTTCTGGAGCTGACATCGAATTAATCGACCTGCCCGAACGTGAATCGCAATTACGCAAAGTTATAGACCCGTTACGCAGCCGCTATGATTACATCTTGATTGATTGCCCGCCTTCTTTGGGTTTGCTGACGCTGAATGGCTTGATGGCTGCCTTTGACGGCGTGATCATCCCCGTCCAGTGTGAATATTTAGCCTTGGAGGGCTTAGGTCAATTGACTAAAACACTCACGCGAGTGCGGCAAAACCTCTTTCCCGCATTGAGCATCAAAGGGGTGTTGCTAACCATGTTTGATGGGCGGACAAACCTTTCAGCTGACGTGATGCGGGAAGTTCAACGAGCCTTTCCTAACCTCGTATTCAACACCATCATTCCCCGCAGCATACGTTTAGCTGAAGCCCCTTCCTTTGGGATGCCCATTTCCGTCTATGCGCCTGAATCTAACGGCGCCAAAGCTTACCAAGCCTTAGCAGTCGAGCTGCTGGCTTCGAATGGAACTCATATTAACCTGGGAGAGGAGTAACAATGGCACGAAAAAGTGGACTCGGGAAAGGATTGGATGCTCTCATTCCTGAATGGAAGCCAGAGACTCTCTCCTCGAATGCAAACCAGGTAGTTCAAATTTCTATTGACAAAATTAAGCCTAACCCAATGCAGCCGCGCAAGGTTTTTGATGCCGAAAGCTTGCAAGATTTAGCTAATTCCATCAAGGAACACGGCATTTTACAACCGCTAATTCTGGTGCAAACGGAGGATGCCGATACATACAACCTCATAGCTGGAGAACGGCGCTGGCGCGCAGCGCGCTTAGCGGGCTTGAGTGAGGTGCCCGCGATCGTGCGCACCGCAACCCACCAGGAGCAGTTAGAGTACTCGATTATCGAAAACATTCAGCGCGAGGACCTGAATGCTCTCGAACGTGCCAGAGCATATCAGTTGCTCGTCGATGAATTCTCCTTGACCCATGAAGAAATTGCTCAGCGCGTGGGCAAAAGCCGTGCTGCAGTAACAAATACGCTACGCTTGCTCAATTTGCCGGAAAGCGCCCAACAGGCTTTGCTGGAAGATAAAATCAGCGAAGGACACGCGCGTGCACTACTCAGCTTGAATTCTACCCAAGCAATCAATGCTGCCTTAGAAACCGTATTGAACCTTGGGCTAAATGTGCGTCAAACCGAACTGCTGGTGAGCAAGCTGCAGGGTAAACCAGAAACCCATACCCCCGAACGGTCTAAACCAGCAGAAATCATCGCTTTGGAAGAGCGTTTACGTCAGCACTTTCATACGAAAGTAGCAGTTCAGCCTGGCAAAAAAGGTGGCAGCATTACCATCTATTACTTTTCCGACGAGGAACTCAACCAATTCTTGGATCAAATTGGCATCAATGACTGAAACCGTTTTGTTACAAAACGGACGCTTTTACTCCGATTTGCCAACCACACCTCAGTTGCAGGCAATGCTCATTCAAGATGGGCGCATTCACAGCCTTGGGGCTGAAGAAAGCCTTGACCCAAATCTCAGGCGCAACAGCCGCCGAATTGACCTGCAAGGGCAGACTGTCTGGCCTGGGTTGACGGATTCACATTTGCATCTAGCATATCTCTCCGACCGCTTGGCAGCCGTGGATTGCGAAACCGATTCACTGGCAGAATGTTTGCGTAGAGTGCAACAAGCAGCCCAAACCCTACCTAAAGACGCTTGGGTCATTGGTTATGGCTGGAATCACAATGTTTGGCAGCCTGCGCGCTATGGCACAGCGCAGGAGCTCGATGCAGTCTGCGGAGGGCATCCGGTAGTGCTTTATGCAAAATCCTTGCATGCTTCTTGGGTTAATTCCACTGCCCTACGCCTCGCCGGACTTACCGACGCTTCAGGTGACCCACCTGGAGGTAAGCTGCTGCGCAATGCAGATGGCACGCTCAGTGGCATCCTGCTCGAAAATGCGATGGCACTCATTGATCAAGTCATTCCACCTTTGAAAGGTGCCCGCCTGCAAGGGATGCTCAAGCACACCCAACAGCATTTACTCTCGCTTGGCATCACGTGTGTGCATGATTTCGATAGTCTGGAGTGCTTAGAAGCTTTGAAAGCCTTGGAAGCTAACGGTGAGCTTTATTTAAGGGTTAACAAAAACCTGCCGGGCGTCCACTTGGAAGAAATAACACAATGCGGATATAAGAGCGGAGTTGGGAGCGAACATTTACGCTTCGGAGCGCTTAAGTTTTTTGCTGATGGTGCCCTTGGACCCCAAAGTGCTGCCATGCTTAATCCATACGAGGGCTCAACCTCACGAGGTTTGTTGCAGATGGACGCTGACGCAGTTTTTGAGCAAGGCTTACGCGCTGCAGAGCTGGGTTGGCCCTTAGCTATCCACGCAATTGGCGACGCTGCTGTCAGAGCGGTGCTGGACGGCTTCGAACGCTTGCGCAGATATGAATATATGCACCAATTGCCGCACTTATCTCATCGAATTGAGCATGCGCAGTTAATTGCCCCCGAAGATCTACCGCGGTTTCGAGCTTTGAATATTATCGCTTCGGTGCAACCTATCCATGCAACTTCCGATATGGAAATGGCAGAAAAGTATTGGGGTCTGCGCTGCGCAAATGCCTATGCTTATGCATCTCTTCAAAAACAGGGCACCGTACTGATAGCCGGCTCAGACGCTCCGGTTGAATCCGCGAACCCATTCTGGGGGTTACATGCCGCAGTAACCCGCCAGCGCCCAAATGGCGAACCCGGACCTGATGGTTGGCACCCAGAGCAGCGTCTCAGCTTATCTGAGGCGCTGGCAGCTTATACTCTCAACCCTGCCCGGGCATGCGGCTTAGGCAATTTTTATGGCAAAATTGCCCCAGGAAACCCTGCTGACCTGATTGTTCTCCCTCGCGATCCATTCACTATCCATCCGTCTGAGCTTTGGCAAATTCAACCAGAAATAACGCTCATCGATGGGCAGATTGTATTCCAGCGCTGATAATCTAACGCTGAAGGAATCTCGCACTTATTTAAGTTATCAGAGTAAAATTTCCGCGTGTCAGAAGAAATCGTACGAGTCAATCCAAAAATAAAAGCGGGCAGCTTCATCCAAGCTGGGCATTTATCTTTCCAACATTTGGATTGGGTTTCTCCATATCTGCGCTTAGAGCAGCCAGGCTGCTTAGCTCTCATTGCAGATGATGAAATTAAAGCCCTGATCTCTATCGAGCCGGAAAACCCGCCTGTAGCCTGGGTACGCTTGTTTGTGTGCCTTCGGGATGGACGCCATGCGCATTACTTTTCCCAACTATTGCAAAAATCTCTTCCCTATCTAAAGTCTGAGGGCGTCACTCAACTCTACACACTTTCACTAGCTGATTGGACAGAGGCTCTTTTTGCAGCCAATGGTTTCTTCATTAATACACAAATCATCACGCTCATGCGGGAAATAGACATTGAATCAACGCAAATTAGCACACCGGCTGGTTTCTCTATCCGTCCAATGACAGCCCGGGACTTAGACGCTGTGCAGACACTCGACGAACAAGCCTTCCCGCCTGCCTGGCAGATGAACCGCCTTAGCCTGCAGCACGCTTACCAGGATTCGAACTATAGCACGGTTGCGATAGCTTCCGAGCGCATCGTCGGCTACCAAATAAGCACATCCACTTTGAGCTTTGCTCACCTCGCCCGCTTAGCCGTTGCTCCCGAAGCCCAACACCAGCACCTTGGCAGAGCATTAGTCCAAAATGTGTTTATGGACTGCTTAGAAAAAGGCATCACCACGCTAAGCGTAAACACCCAAAGCGATAATGCTACTTCACTGAAGTTTTATCAAAGCTTAGGTTTCCAGCAGGAAGGGAAGTTAATCCCAGTTTATCGCAAAGACCTTTAAAGACCCTTTTTTATCCACCTTCTAACCAAAACTTTACATCTCCCCTTAGTTATGGCAAAATCAGGCATCATTATGTAAGTACGGAGTTGATGAATATGCCAAATACGAATTCCCAAAGAGAAAAATTACGCAGTCAACGCAAAGCTGCTTCGCGTAAAACCACAACCATCATCATTATCGTCATCGCAGCTATTGCCCTGATTGTTTTTGGAGTCCAAATGCTGCTCAACCAGCCAGTAGAGACAAGCAAACTGCCCAATCAAGACGGATTTGCGCTTGGTGATCCGAATGCCCCCGTTAAAGTAGAGGAATTTTCAGACTTCCGCTGCAGCCATTGTAAAGACTTCTCAGAAAACATGGAGCCGGATTTCATCGAACAATACGTCAATACGGGTAAAGTCTATCTGAAATTTTACAATTTTCCTTTCTTAGCTGAAGACTCAACCGCAGCAGCCGAAGCAGCTTACTGTGCAGCTGATCAAAATGCTTTTTGGCAGTATAAAACCCAACTCTTTACCTATAACACCTACACTGGAGCGTATACCGAATCGAACCTCATTGATTATGCCAAAAAAGTGGGTTTGGACGTTGAGGCTTTCCAGCAATGTTTACAGTCCGACGAACACCTTGATGATGTCGCAGCAGATAAAGTTTACGCCACCACCTTAGGAGTGAACGCTACGCCCGTCTTTTCTGTAAATGGCACGTTGGTGTACTCTAACGAATTAGTTGCCACCGTTGAAGCTGCTTTAGCTTCGGCGAGTGAGTGAAGCGCGATTACAATCTAAAACGCAAAACCCCGCAGATTCCTCTGTGGGGTTTTTTTATGTTTGGTATCAAATTACCACACCAAAGGCATTGAGCGCTAGAACAATCGCAATTGCAATAAATAATGCCGGTAAAAAGCTCCCTGTGCGGATTTTTTTGATCTCCAATAAGTTGCTGATCGCAATGCCTGCTAATATCACCCCACCCACTGCGCTCATCTCATTGACAACAGCCGTGCTAAAGCCCTGACCAATCCATTGCGCCAATAGACTGATAGCTCCCTGATAAATGAGCACGATTGCTGCCGAAAATAGCACTCCCACACCCAATGTTGAGGCAAATGCCATTGCAGCTAAACCATCTAAGACTGCTTTGACCGCTAACATCTGAAAATCTCCACTGATGCCATCTTGTATAGAGCCTAAAATTGCCATCGGTCCAATGCAAAAAAGCAGCGAAGCTGTCACAAAGCCATCGACGAAGCGCTTCGCGTTGGCACTCAACGCTTGATCAGAACGGTTAACTTTCGCTTGCAGGGTTTGGCCTAAGTGCTCCAGCCCATCTTCAATTTTCAGCCATTCGCCTAAGATCGTCCCTAAGACCAAACTAGCCAAAGGGATGAGGATATTTGCAGTCTCCCCAAACATGCGGATGCCATAAGCTAAAGTAAATAACCCCATCGCAGAGACGAGTGTCTCTCGAAATTTTGTTGGAATGCGGCTGCCAGCCAAAAGGCCAAGGAGCCCGCCTAGTAAAATCGTAGCAACATTCAACAACGTCCCGATCATGCCAGCCTTCTGATTTTAGCCTGCGGATGGCTTTGATATCTCTGCAATTTCGAGGGAAAAGCACACTGAAGATAATCTGTTGAGGTAAGTGAGGATTGTATCGCTGACGTTACCTTCATTTTGCGCTAACCAAACTGCTTCACGCTCAGCGCGGCGCACCACTGTCCGAGCTAAGTCTAAGGCAGCTGATGCAGGCGTTTCACCCGGTAGGATAAATTCATTGGGCAAGGGGTAATCTGCTTTAAGCAATGCTAATTCCTGCTCCAAGCGTTTTAATGCATCTTCGAGCTCTTGTGGGGTGTTTTTATGTTTCCAACCAGCAATTACTGCCATAATAAGAGAGAGTACCTGCTGACAAGAGGAAATAAGATCTTTTTTTGCTTGATCGGAAAGGAATGCTTTGGCTAAACCCAAACTTGCATTAGCCTCATCGATTGCCCCGACTACACGCAAACGCGCATCAGCTTTAGAAACGCCTGCTTCATGAATAAGCTCCGTATAGCCAGGTTTTTTTTGATATTGTGCAGCCATTGGCACCTCCCACAATTTTACTCTGCCGTTGGGGTTATTTCAGGTGTTGCTCTCCCGGATAAGATGTACCAAGTAGCGAGATCCTTCAACCTATCGCTGGGGTCGTATATTGGGCCAACGGTCACCCCATAAACTGTGTTACGGACACCATAATTGTATACCGGGTAAAACAGCGGCAGCGAAGGGAGCTCCTCGTGAAATAAGATCTGGAAGTTGCGGTAAAGTTTGGTGCGGAGCTCATAATCGTTTGTAACCCGAGCCTGCTCAAGGTATTCACTCGCAGCGCGATTACTCCATTGAGAATAGTTCTGCCCTCCCTGAGCTTGAGACTGCGCCCAGAACGGATAAGGGTCGGGGTCCGGTGTTCCAGAAAGGTCAATATCCACAAGTGCCGCATCATAATCGTGTGCTTCTAAGCGAGCAACCACTTGATCGTGCGGTTCCACAAGCAAATCTACTGCAATGCCAACAGCTTCCCAGCCTTGTTTGATTTGTTCTGCAATTTGCTGATGCAGTGTATCTTGCGGAACCAACAATACCAAACGAACTTCCACACCTTCGCTTGTCACCATAACCCCAGCCTCATTACGCGTAATCCCTAAAGCTGCGATACGTTGAGCTGCGGAATCTGGGTCATAGCTATAGCTGCTTAGGTCTGGGTAGTATGCCCAGTTACCTGGCAAAATCGGACCATTAGCTAAAATCCCTTGACCCAGCAGCAAGTTATCCAAAATTGCCTGCCGATTGATCGATAGCATCAGCGCCTGGCGGAACTCAGCTTGTTGTAAGAACGGTTTGGCGGGGTTTTTCAGATTGAGGAATACAATGCTCAAGCGCGGCATTCGGCTGGAATAAAGTTTTAGGGTTGGTTCCGCTAAGACTTCCGGCAAGATATCATTGGAAATTGCAGATATACCATCGACTTCGCCCGCCTGATACGCTGCCCAAGCCTGCGCTTCTGACGGGTAGTATTGGAAAACGACTTCATCGATATAAGGTCGACCACCGTAAAAATCTGCATTGGCAACGAGATCTACACCGGTCACCACCCCATCCTCGACGAGGAACTTACTAAATTTATACGGTCCGCTCCCCACAGGAGCCAAATTAAAGGGATGATCAACGAGTTGATCCACGCTTAAATTGCCCAAAAGATGCACCGGCAGCACCTGAAAACTGAGGTAATCTAAAAATGGCGCAAAGGCTTCGGGTAAGGCAAACTCGATCACTGTATCCGAAACGACATCCACCTGAATTTCCGACCAAAACTTGCGAAGGTCTTCAGGGATGAGCTGATGCTCACTTTTCATGAGCGAGACGGTAAATGCTACATCCTGCGCGGTCACTGGGGTGCCGTCGTGCCAATAAGCATTTTGCCTTAGGCTGAAGGTAAAACGCGTGCCATCGCTGGTGTAGCTCCAAGTTTCAGCTAAATCAGGTTGAGGGAAACCATTGGCATCGAACTTTACGAGGCTGCTGAAAATCAGCCTGTCTACGTCCTGGTCGGGCTGATTGTAGCGATCGAGGATTGGGTTGAAGCGCAAGAAGTTGCCAACTAATGCCTCAGTGTAAATACCACCGGAAATGGGGCTAATGGTGCTCTCAACTTCCGGTGCAGTGCTGCCTTGCTGCAGCAAGAGCAAAAGCCCAACCACCAAGCCAGTGATCAAAATAATAAGTATCTGCCAGCGAAACTTTTTCATGGTTTAAAAAAAGACAACCCCCAGAAGTGGCGAGTTGTCTTTAACCTCCGTTTGATGTTTCTGAAGGACCTTAAGGTTATCCAAAAAGCGCTTATCCAGTAATAACGACGCTGATCAAAGCTAAGATGACAAAAAGTACAGCCATCCCAATGGTGATAAAAAACAAAATCCGGTCAACACCACGGCGTTTGGTATAGACACCGCCAGTATCTCCGCCTGAAAGGCTACCCAAGCCGATACCCTTACTCTGGAGCAAGATACTCGCGATAAGAGCTATTGAGGTAATAATAATTGCAATGTTAATAGGTGTGTTCAACGCATCCTCCAAATATGAAAACAAATAACTTTCTGGTGAGTATTATACTTTAACCAGCAGTTTCGTCAACCAAACTATCACACTCAAACATGGATTGAAATTTTGCCATGTTTTTTCATGCGTATTTCAGCCTTAATTACCTGAAGTCATTTAAAATAATTGCCTTTTATACGGTATACTTGAGCGGTAAAAATTAATTATCGGAGGAAAATGTGGATCCCATCTTAACTGGTTTGCTCAAACCTAAAAGTATCGCAATTATCGGCGCTTCGACCAATCCAACCAAAATTGGATACAAGGTCGTGCTAAATCTTATTGAAAGTCAATATAAAGGCGGTATCTATCCCGTTAACCCGTCAGCCACTGAAATTCTTGGCTTAAAGTGTTATCCTACCGTAAATGATATCCCTTACGTAGTGGATGCAGCCGTAATTACCGTTCCCGCCAAGGGCGTGCTCGAAGTTACCAAGCAATGTGGCGAGAAAGGTGTGAAAGGCTTGATCATCATTACCTCAGGCTTCGGTGAGGTTGGTGATGTAGAGCTTGAGCGCGAAATCGTGCGGGTGGCAAAGTCCTACGGCATGCGCGTCCTTGGTCCAAACATTGTGGGCACGCTCTCGAACTCCGATCACATGAACGCTTCCTTTGCACCATTCTTGCCTTTACCTGGTAAGGCATCGCTCGTCTCGCAAAGTGGTGCTTTGCTCATTGCTATGGATGCAGCTACCTACACCCGCCGTGTCGGCTTTGATAAGATGATTTCCATCGGGAATATGTCCGATGTTGATTTCGCCGAGCTCATTCGTTATTTATCAGAAGACCCCGATACCAGCTGCATTACGCTTTACGTAGAAGGATTACATGACGGTCGCGAATTTATCAACGCAGCCCGTGCCTGCAAGAAGCCCATTATCATGCTGAAAGCCGGCGTTTCGGAGCATGGTGCGGCTGCAGCTGCTTCCCATACTGGCTCCTTAGCCGGTGCAGCCAAAGTCTATAGCGCCGCAATGGAACAATCTGGCATCACTCAAGCCACTGATCTGAACGACCTTTTCGATAGCACTTTAGCGCTCTCTCTCCAGCCAACGATGAAAGGCGACAACCTCTTGATCCTGACTAACGGTGGTGGTGTAGGCGTCTTGGCAACAGATGCAGCTGAAAAATACGGTCTACCGCTCAAATTTGCGCCACCCGAAGTGCAGGAAGAAATGAAAAAGCACATGCCTGATTTTGGCTCCGCAAAAAACCCGGTAGATATGACCGGTATGGCTGGCAACGACTGGTATTACGAGACCACTAAGAGTGCTTTTGCCCACCCATGGGTCGATGGCTTGGTTGTGCTCTACTGCCAGACAGCCATTACCAATCCCGCCGAGATTGCTGAAGCCATCCACCGCGGAATCAAAGACGCTGGCGTGACCGATAAACCGGTAACGATTTCCTTCGTCGGTGGTGAAGAGTGCGATAAAGCTATGGAATGGTTAGTTGAACAAGGGCTGCCGGCTTATAATGCACCTGATTTAGCTGTAAAATCCATAATCAACCTTCGTAAACAGCAACAGATTTCTGAAATCAACAATAATGGTTCTTACGACCCCGGCAAAATCGATTCGGAAAAAGCACGTGCCATCATTGCCGCAGCGCGTAAAGCCGGACGGGACGCATTAACCGAGATCGAAGCCAAGCAGGTTTTTAAGTGTTATGGTTTGCCAATTACTGCAACTGATCTAGCAACTTCCGAAGAGGAAGCAGTGGAACTAGCCGAGAAGATCGGCTTCCCAATCGTGATGAAAATTGTATCTGCAGATATTTTGCACAAATCTGATGCTGGCGGCGTGAAAGTCAACATCAAAAACACCGATCAGGTTCGCGAAGCTTATCGCACTATTCTCGAAAATGCCCATAATTACAAACCCGACGCCTTGATCGAAGGGGTTGCCGTGCAGGAAATGGCACCTTGGGCGACCGAAGTTATTATCGGCTCGATCAACGATAAAACTTTCGGACCAACTATCATGTTTGGTTTAGGCGGCATCTTTGTGGAGGTCCTGAAAGACGTGGTCTTCCGCGTTGCCCCGATTTCGGTTGAAGAAGCCATGCGCATGCAAAATGAGATTCGCAGTGCAGCCATTTTGGATGGTACACGCGGCGAACTGCCTCGGGATAAAGCTGCTTTGGCAAAAGCTTTAGCAGCTTATGCCTACATGGTTGATGATCTCAAAGATGAGGTGGCTGAGTCGGATGCTAACCCTGTGATTTTGTACGAAGCTGGGAAGGGTGTAAAAGTTGTTGATGCCCGCATCATATTGACGAAGAAATAAGTTCCAACAGAATAAGACAAAATCGGCCACTGTTGGTAAAATCAAGAGTGGCCGTTTTTTTATGCAATTATTTGCAAGGAAGTTGAGGTATTTTATGGCTAAAATAAAAAAGAGTTTTTTAATTGATATGGATGGCGTCCTGGTCCACGGATCAGTCATGGTGCCAGGAGCCGACGCATTCATCAATCGGCTTATTGAGGATAAAAGAAAGTTTTTAATCCTGACCAATAATTCACGCTATACCACACGGGACTTAGCCCACCGCTTGCAGCTTACGGGCTTAAATATCCAAGAGGAAAATATATACACATCCGCACTTGCAACAGCAACGTTTCTTGAAAAACAACACCCTAATGGAACAGCTTTTGTTATTGGTGAGCTGGGTTTGAGCGAAGCACTACATAAAATTGGTTATGTCCAAACAACTATCAACCCTGAATTTGTGGTGCTGGGAGAAACTTTTGCCTACAACATTGAACAGATTACCAAAGCTATTCGCTTGGTCAAAGCAGGTGCACGTTTTGTGGCTACCAATCCAGATCCTATCGGCAATTCTGCAGAAGGGATCGAGCCGGCTTGTGGTGCAATGGCAGCATTAATTGAGAGGGCGACCGAAATCTCCCCGTTCTTTGTTGGCAAACCGAACCCGCTGATGATGCGCTCAGCTTTGAATTACTTAGATGTCCACTCCGAGGATACAATCATGATTGGCGATCGGATGGATACTGATGTCCTTTCGGGTATCTCATCAGGTTTAGACACTGCCTTAGTACTTTCTGGAGTAACGGCGAGGGAAGATGTAGGGCGTTATCCTTACCGTCCACGTTGGATATTTGAATCAGTCGCCGAGATTTTCCCGAAAGAATTGGATTAGCCTATCCACTTGATGAAAAAAGAGAAATATACCCGCAGAGAGTTTTTTAAGTTAGGTGCACTCGGTTTGGGCGCAGTCTTTCTGCGCCCGCCGAGGCTTACTTTAAATAATGCTCTATTTTCACCTTCTCCTAATCCAAGCGTAAAAGCACCGCGTACCTTTTTAGTCGGCAGCCAAAGAGGGGTGAGCGTGCATAAATTACCGGATGACTCAAGCCTCATTATGTATCAGCTTGGTTACAATGACATCATCAATGTCTATGATCAAGTGGAGGGTCCCGCTGGTCCTTCCTGGAATCCAATTTGGTATCGCGTGTGGGGCGGCTACGTGCACAGTGGTAACCTATATGAGGTCAAATACATCCTCAATTCGCTCAATCCGAACATTCGCCCAACGGGTCAGTTAGCTGAAATCACAGTTCCCTATACGCAGTCCTACTTTTATAACAAGGTTCAGGGCTGGATTCCTGTGTATCGGCTCTATTATGGCTCCACCCATTGGATTATGGACGTTATCACCGGCCCAGATGAAAAGCCTTGGTATAAGATCAAAGACGAACTCGATAGCTCAGAAATAGCGGTCCCTTCCGAACATTTGCGCTTTATCCCTGATGAGGATTTTGAGCCTATTTCCCCCAATGTCCCTCCTGGTAATAAACATATTGAGATCTCCATCACCTATCAGAATTTGAAAGCCTATGAAGGTGAAAACCTAGTATTCGAAACAAAAATATCCACCGGTAGCATTACGGTGCCCGGGAATTTTCATATCCAAACAAAATTACCTTCTAAGCACATGGGGATTGCCGACTTATCCAATGACATCTACGCATACCGTTTTGTAGGTGTGCCATGGACCTGTTTTTTTCAGATGGAGGACGGTTTAGCGACACATGGCGTTTATTGGCATTCCAACTTCGGTACACCAATGAGCGCTGGCTGTATTAATATGTCAATCCCAGATGCCAAGTGGGTTTACCGCTGGACGACACCCGTCGCTGCGCCAGAAGATTGGGAAAAACGCGGCTACGGGACTGCGATTCATATTACCACTTAGCTAAACAAACTCCATAAAAGCCTGATTGCCCAGCATCTTGCCGCGCCTCGTCAGGCGCACATGTAGACCATCCGGAAAGTCGACCCACTCAACCAGACCCTTTGCCAGCAGCCGATGGACTTCCTCAGGAAAGGCTGCACTTATATCCTGCCCATAACGGGCGCGAAACGCTGCATTCGAAACCCCTTCACGGGTCAGGCGCAAGCCCAGCATCATGCTCTCCTGCATTAGGGTAAAGCCATCCACTTCGGTGTATTCTCTATTGGCTGCAGAACGCGGATAAGGTAGTGCTGACCGTTGGGTAGAGATGCGCTGAACGTATTCCGGGATGCTGGGGGTATTTAGCGTGCGCACGTTTTCGGCGAATCCAGCGGCTGCTGCACCTACGCCTAAGTATGGAGTCATTTGCCAGTATGCCTTATTGTGCCGTGATTCAAACTCTGGAGAAGTCGCCCAGCTGGAAATTTCGTACTGCTCATACCCAGCTGATGTCAAAAAATCCATCGTCAGCTCATACATATCCGCAGCTACGTCATCATCAGGCGCTGGGATCTCCCCGTTGGCAATTTGCTTAGCCAATGGGGTGCCATCTTCCACGATGAGGTTATAGAGCGAGAGATGCTCTGGATGGATTTTTATGGCTTCTTGTAAGTTATATTCCCAAGCTTTTAAACTCTGCTTGGGTAAGCCAAAAATGAGATCCAAACTCAAGTTTTCAAACCCCGCCTGCTTTGCCCACAGGATGCTTTGCAGTGCTTCCTCGCGGGTGTGAATTCTTCCTAATTGGGCAAGTTCCGCATCAGAGAAGGATTGCACACCTAAGCTCAACCGATTGACACCGCTTGCACGCAATTCCCGTAAATAATCTAAGGTGAGCGTGCCAGGGTTAGCTTCTAAGGTAATTTCTGCATTCTCCATCAGCCCAAAGCTGAGATCAACAGCGGCAAGCAAAGCCTCTACTTGCCTAATCGAGAGCAGCGATGGCGTTCCCCCACCGAAATAAACAGTTTGAGCTGGCTCGTCGGTTTTTCCCGTGGAACTGCCTAACCAGTGAGTTTCTTTAATAGCGGCTTCGACGTATGCCGGCAGCCAAGCTTGCTGCCCAGCATACGTGATAAAATCACAATAAAGGCACCTTCGCACACAAAACGGAACATGAATATATACACTGAGCACAGTTTTATTTTATCAGTCTGATGATCCAAAAACATACGGCTTGCCAGTTTAACCGTCGCTGTGTATACTCATTTTTCTGGAAAGATAATGATGAAACAAGATAAAGAAACTAAAAACACAAAAATTTGCCCCGTATGCGGTACACGCGTGAGCGAAAATGCAACCCGTTGCTTGGTTTGTGGAGCACAGCTGAGCGCAACCGCATCCACAAAAAAAGCTTCAACTCTTGCAGCTTCCAGAGGGACTCCAGAAATCCGCCTGAAGCTGCCGGTAGCGATTGCCCTCGGACTGGTTTTTATAGCTCTGCTCGCTGGGTTAGTATTCACCCTTATGCAAACCCCCGACCAAACACAAGGTGCTGCAGCCCCTGCAGAAAACACACCAACGGCAACTGCAACTATCACGCTGACCCCAACAACTACGCTGACCCCCACACCAATGCCAACATGGACGCCACTGCCGCCGCTCGAATATGTAGTCAAAAATACGGATTATTGTTCTTCTATTGCGGCGCTGTTTGGTGTCTCCGTGCAAAGTATCATCAGGGAAAACAACTTGGATGCCAACTGTACCATCAAAGAAGGGGATGTGCTCAAAATTCCACAGCCTACACCCACCCCCTCACCACAGCCTACATCCACCACAGCCGCGACCGCTGAATCGGACTGCCAAACGATTACGATCACAGTGGAAGCTGGCTGGACACTAAGTAGCATTGCGATGAACTACAACGTGACGATGGCTGCAATCCGCGAATATAACCGCATGAGCAACGATGTTGTCTATGAGGGCATGCCGCTGGTAATCCCTTTGTGTGAGCGTAAACCGACCGCTGGACCGACGCCCACAGCAACCCCAGCGCCGCCGTATCCAGCCCCCAATTTGTTGCTGCCACGCTCTGGTGCCGCTTTCAACGCTGCTACTAATGCAATCACCCTCCAATGGGCTTCGGTAGCAGATTTACGAGAGAATGAGCTCTACCGCGTGACCGTAGAAGACCTTACCGCTGGAAATGGCATCGTTGTTGTCGAATACGTGCAGGATACCAAATACATCCTCCCAAGCACATATAGACCGTTGGATGCAACTCCCCATATTTTCCAATGGTCCGTAACGGTAGCACGTCAGATCAATTCTGGTGGCAGTAATCCTATTTATGAGCTTGCGGGTTACGAGAGCGAAAAGCGCGTTTTCAGCTGGATGGGTACCGGCACTGTCATTACGCCAACGCCTTAAAAGGCTCAGACTCCTACGGATTTTGTTCGTTTAGGTAACAATCTGCCTGGAGCGCAGCGGCTGCTCCCATAGCGGCTGATGTGATAATCTGACGATAGTGCGGATCAGCAATCTCGCCAGCGGCAAACACACCTGGAACGCTGGTGCGCATCAACCAATCTACGCGCACATAACCTTTGTCATCCAGCTCCACTTGGTCTGCAATCAAGGCGTTGTTAGGCACATGACCGATGGAGATAAAAACACCATCGGTTAAAACTTCGAATTGCCGGGCAGTTTTTACGTTGCGCAAACTCAGGCTCTGCACTCTTTCCTGGCCCTTAATTTCTTCAACCACGGTATCCCACAAAAAGCGTATTTTAGGATTCGCTCTGGCGCGCCTTTCCAAAAGTGGACCTGCCCGGAGCGCATCGCGGCGGTGAATGATGGTGACGCTGTTGGCAAACCTGGTCAGAAATAGGGCTTCTTCTATTGCGCTATCACCCCCACCGATAACGTGTATATCCTTCCCTCGATAAAAGAAACCATCACAGGTGGCACAATAAGAGACACCTTTGCCAGTAAACTCAACTTCTCCGGGCACTTCCAATTTTTTGTGATCAGCACCCATCGCCAAGATGAGCGTTTCAGCTTCATAGGTCTTAGTGTAAGTTTTAACCAAAAAGGGGCTTTGGAGAAGATTAACGGACTCAACTGGTTCAGGGAGGACGCGCGCACCAAAACGAACAGCTTGTTTTTCAAATCGCTCTCCTAACTCCATCCCGGCTATTCCTTCCGGAAAACCAGGATAATTTTCGATTAAATCAGTTTGAGAAACTTGACCGTAAAGTGACATCCCAGTGAAGACGAGCGGCTGGAGCTCTGACCTGGCAGCATATAAAGCAGCAGTCAAGCCAGCCGGTCCTCCCCCAATAATGATTATCTTTTCATGTTCAATTGCATCCATGGTTTTGGCATTCCTCTGTTTTGTTTCTATGCTTACAGGTCGGCATCGGCTAAGGTTAAAGCTTCATCAATGATAGCAAAGCCTTCGCGCAGCTGCTCATCAGTGATAATCAAAGGAGGGATGATAAGCAATATATGGAAAGTGTTGTTAATATACAGCCCATGCGCACGTAAATAGTCCTTAACCTTTTTCATCGTTGCAGTCAGGGGTTGAGCTGTGGGCGTAAGCGGCTCTCTCGTCCGGAGGTCGCGCACCAGCTCAATTGCGCCAAAAAGCCCGATAGAGCGGACATCTCCCACACATATGTGCTTTGCCTTCATTTCAGCAAGCAGGTTTTTCAATGTTTCTCCGCGTTTCTGGGTGTTTTCCAGTAAGCCTTCTTGTTCAATAACCTCAATGTTCGCCAAGGCTGCCGCCAGCGAAACCGGATGTCCGTTATAAGTCAGACCACCGAAATACATTTTGTCATTGAAAGAATCCGCAATTTCGGATTTCATTGCAACCGCCCCCAAAGGGGCATAACCTGAGGTGAGTCCTTTTGCCATCGTGACGATATCCGGAACGATATCCCAGTTTTGGAATGCAAACCACTTGCCAGTACGTCCAAAGCCTGCCATAACCTCATCAGTAATCAGCAGAATGCCATAGTGGTCACACAGGGCGCGTAAACCTTGCAGGTAGCCTTGAGGTGGCACCAAGATGCCATTCGTGCCTGTAACCGTCTCGATTAGCACAGCGGCAATGGTATCAGGTCCTTCTCCGTGGATAATATCCTCAAGATGGTCTAGGTAAACCTGGCTAATATACTGTTCACCTACCGCCTGACCATCTGGGAAGAACGGTGAGCGGTAAGGATAAGGGTCTTCAAAATGCACCACGCCCGGCATGGTCAGGGGTTCCCAGTGCAGGCGGCGGTAATCGCCGCTTAGTGCTATCGAACCCATCGTAGCGCCGTGATACGAGCGGTAGCGGGTCAATATCTTGAACTTGCCGGTGTAATCCCGTGCTAATTTGATAGCGTTTTCGTTTGCTTCTGAGCCACCGAGGGTGTAGAGAAATCGGTCCAAGCCAATTGGCAGCAGAGTCGCTAATTTTTCTCCTAACTCAGCGCGTACTTTAGTCGCCATATGCGGACCCGCAAAAGTAAGCTCACGAATTTGGCGTATCATCGCCTCTTGCACCGTACGATTGCCGTGCCCAATATTGACACACATTACCATCGAGTTGAAATCTAAGTAACGCTTTCCGGAAGGTTCCCAGAAATACACGCCATCGGCTTTTTCAACAGGAATTACATCCGGGTTGCGCTGTGCAGACCAAGTCCAAAAATTGTGCTTAAGCGACCGCGCCAAAATATCGTCAGTTTCCATTTGCCGCTCCTTTTATTGAATACACGTCTATGCTATCACAATTCACCCCTAAATCGCATATAATCATGGGCAACTTTTGTATAAGGACTAAACATGACTCAACAATCACTTCCCTTGCAATATTTCCAAGCCCATTTTGATGAATATCTCTCTCGATACCAGGATTTCCTACGCATTCCCTCGGTTTCTACCGATCCTGACCACAAAGCGGATATGCAGCGCGCTTGTGATTTTCTGGTGGACCAAATAACAAACCTCGGCACAGACCATGTTGAGATCTTTCCTACCCCAATGCACCCGATTTTATTCGCGGAAAAACGCTCTTCGAAGCCTGATGCACCTACTTTGCTGATCTATGGGCACTATGACGTACAGCCTGTGGCTCCACTGGATGAATGGAAAAGCCCGCCTTTTGACCCTACCCTAGAAGGCGATTATCTCATTGCCCGTGGTGCTTCTGATATGAAAGGTCAAGTGATGGCAGTTCTAAGCGCCATTGATAGCATCGTTAAAACTACAGAGCTGCCACTCAACCTCAAGTTTCTCTTCGAAGGTGAAGAGGAAATTGGTTCGCCTTCCTTAGAGACGTTTATTGCTTCTCACCGTGACTTGTTGGCATGCGATTTGGTGCTCAACCCTGATGCCGGCATGGTCGGACCTGATTCGCCTACAATCGTCTACGGCTTACGCGGATTGGTCTACTTTGAGGTTCGCATCGATGGACCTAAAGCAGATTTACACTCTGGGCTTTTTGGCGGCGTAGTTGCTAACCCTGCTATTGTACTTTCCGAAATTATCGCCAGCCTGCATGCCCCCGATGGCTCGGTTGCCGTCCCTGGGTTTTATGATCAAGTCCTACCTCTGACGCCAGAAGAGAGAGCCCGCATAGCTGCTAACCCAACCCGTGAATCGGATTTACTCGCCATAACGGGCGCGCCTGCGCTTTATGGTGAGGCAGGTTATACCCCCCTAGAACGCATCGGCGCACGCCCGACCTTGGACGTGAATGGGCTATATTCCGGATTTATCGGAGAAGGCAGCAAAACGATTATTCCGGCGTACGCCAGCGCCAAAATCTCTTGCCGGCTGGTTCCGAATCAAGATCCAGATCAAGTTTATGACGCTATCAAAACCCACATTGAAAGTCAGGTTCCGCCTACGGTGCGCCTGACGATGGTCAAACACTCTGGTGCACCAGCCTACTTAGCTGATGATGCCCCTGGCTTGCAAAATTTAGCTGCGGCGCTTTCCGAGACTTGGGGCAAACCTGTTATCTTCAAACGTGAGGGTGGCAGCATTCCAGTGGCTACAACCATGCAAAACTATTTAGGTGTCAAATCTCTGCTGACCGGCTTTGGCTTACCGGATGACCACATTCACTCGCCCAATGAGCGCCAACACCTCCCAACCTGGAAAAAAGGTGTTCAAGCACTAATCCGTTTTATCACCGGTTTTGAGCATGAAAGCTGAGAGCGCTGAACTTCGCCTGCCGGCTTATGGCGGACAGGCAGTGATTGAGGGCGTACTAATGCGCGGGAAGCGGGCGCTGGCTATGGCAGTACGTGATCCTAAAGGCGAAATAATCCTCTTTGATGAACAGCTGCCAACTCTCTACCGATCCTGGTGGGCGCGTGCACCATTTTTCCGTGGTATTGTCAGCCTGTGGGATTCGTTGAGTATGGGGATGGAATACCTGACGAAGTCCGCTAACGTACAAACTGGAGAAGAAGAGAAAATCGAAGGCAAAGAACTGGTCTTCACCATGCTATTTTCCATTCTCGTTGGAGTGGGCTTGTTTTTTCTCTTGCCAGCATTGCTTGCCGGCTGGTTAGAGAGCGGTTTGCAAACGACCGCTTGGGTCAGCAACCTGCTCGAAGGCTTGCTTCGCCTCATAATCTTGGTTGTTTATATGGTATTGATTGGCAAAATGCCAGAAATCCAGCGCACTTATATGTATCACGGCGCTGAACACAAGACTATTAACGCATTCGAAGCTGGAATTGAATTAGAACCACAAAGTGTGGCACAGCAAACGCGCGTGCATCCGCGCTGCGGGACTTCTTTTATTCTCTCGATGGTGTTCATCTCGATTCTCGTGTTTACGCTGCTTGGTCCTCAGCCCCTGCTTTGGCGCCTGATCTCGCGGATCCTCTTGCTGCCAGTTGTTGCCGGGCTTTCGTACGAATATATCCGTTGGGCAGCACAAAACATGCAGAAATCCGGTTTCGTGCGGGCTCTGATACAACCTAACCTTTGGCTGCAAAGCCTGACAACGCGCGAACCCACCTTGGATATGATTGAAGTAGCCCTAGCGGCTTTCAAACGCATGTACGCAATGGAAACTGCTGGAGAAATTCCACCTGAACCAACCGTATGAAAGCCTGGCAAAACGTCTTAATTGGGTTTTTAGGAGGATTGCTTATAGGAGGAATAATCCTCTTGTTCTTTTTACCCCAGCGTGGGGAACCCATTCAACTGGTGACGGCTACGCCCGAGTCTGCCAGCTTAACCACACCAACTCCCTCCACAGTCCAAGTCCACGTGGCTGGTGCTGTGAAAAACCCAGGCGTTTACGTTCTACCCGAGAATGCTCGTAATATAGATGCAATCACCGCTGCCGGCGGTGCCACCTCAGAAGCTGACCTTGAACGCATCAATCTTTCTGAGTTTATTAGAGACGGGCAGCGCGTTTATGTGCCCTATAAAGGTCAACCGATTTCGACTTCAGAAAGTTCAAGCACCATCAGCCTAACTCCAACGGAGGCTACGCTGGTCAATATCAATACAGCAGATGCAGACGCGCTAATGAGCTTGCCAGGGATTGGAGAAGTCAAAGCGGCGGCAATCATCGCCTATCGCGAGACGTACGGTCCCTTCACCAGCATCGAGGCGTTGCTCAACGTCAAAGGGATCGGTCAATCCACCCTTGAAGGTTTACGGGAACATATCACATTAGGTCCGTAGTTTTAGAAAGCTTAAATAAGGCAGGTATAATATCTTTTATGGATTACGAAACAATACTAAAAAATGACCTTTATGCAGCTATGCGCGCCAACGATACCTTGCGCAAGCGGGTCATCCGCTTACTGATATCCTCGATTGAATTGGCAGAGGTAGCTAAAGGCTCAAAATTAACCGATAGCGAATTTATCGCTCTGGTCCAAAAGGAAATCAAAACCAAGAACGACACTATCGTGGATGCTGAAAAGGCTAACCGCCCAGAAATGGTCAAGGAACAGCGAGAGGAAATAAAAGTCTTGGAAGCCTACTTGCCCAAGCAATTAAGTGAAGCCGAACTGGTGCAACTGGCAGAAGAAGTTATCCAAGAAACCGGCGCTACCTCCCCAAAAGATATGGGAAAAGTGCTCAAAGTGCTTATTCCTAAGCTCGCTGGCCGCGCAACCAACCAAGATGCCAGCCGCGTGGTAAAGGATTGCCTTACCAAACTTAGCTGAAATGACTAAAAAACAGCCAGATTCGCGTCCTTCTTCGGGTTTTACCCAAGGTGCCGCCCGCATTCTCATTCTCATCATCACCTGCATCTTGGTGTACTTGTGTTTGGTGTTACCTGATGTCATCAACCAAGCCAATATGCCCGTGGCAGTCGGCGAGGTCGCAAATCAGGATATTCTGGCGCCTTATTCAATTACTTATGAAAGCAAAGTCTATACCGAACGTGCTCGTATGGAAGCGGCTGCGGCAGTCCCACCAGTTTATCTCCCCCCTGATCCCAGCATAGCCCGCCGTCAGCTCGAGACGCTCAATAGCATCCTATACTATATCTCCACTGTGAGAAATGATCCTTATGCCACCCGCGAACAAAAGTTAGATGACTTAGAAGCGCTTGCTGAGATCAAGCTAAACCCCAGTATATCTGCCCAAATTCTTGCCTTAGACGATCAAACCTGGCAAAACATCGATAAAGAAGCTCGGCGTGTGTTGGAACTGGTTATGCGCGATACGATTCGCAACGAGAATGTTGCCCAAATCCGTAGCAACCTGCCGGCAGTTATTGACTTTTCCTTCCCGACTGAACAAGCACAGGTGATCATCGCGCTGGTCTCACCTCTTATCGTTCCCAATAGTCTCTATAGCGAAGAACAAACGAATCTCGCCCGCGAACAAGCCCGTGCCACCATTGAGCCTATCTCTCGCCAGATTATCGCCGGCGAGGTTATCGTGCGCCGCGGTCAGATTATTCGCGAAGAAGACTTAGAAGCTCTAAACATCTTTGGTTTAGCCAAACCCAGCAATCAAACTGATCAATATATTACGAATGCAATTATGGTCGGTGTGCTCGCCACGTTAAGCATCTTATACTTCAACCGCCGGCAAGAACAAGAGTTTTATAATCCCAAGCACCTTGCCATCATCGCGATCACATTTGTCGTCTTCTTAGGTTTGGGCCGCTTTTTGGTTATCGATCGAACCATCGTCCCTTATCTATATCCAGTGGCTGCCTTTGGGCTGACGCTTTCCATCATTTACAATTTTGAGTTCGGCACGCTTATCAGCCTTTTCCTCAGTATTTTGCTCGCCTTCGGAAAAAACCGTGAAGCAGAATTAGCCTTATTCTATCTTTTACCCACGCTAGTCGGCATGCTAACGATTGGCAGAGCGCGCCACATCGGCTCATTTATCGGCTCGGGTTTTGTTACGGGTTTACTTGGAATGGCTGTGGTGGCTGCCTTCCGTTTAGGCGATGTGTATACCGACATGGTCGGTCTTTCCACATTGGTAATTGCTTCCCTGGTGAATGGTCTATTATCGGGCAGCTTCGCTTTGCTGCTCCAATTTATCTTTGCCCAAATATTGGATATTCCTACAACCCTACAGCTTATTGATATTTCCCGCCCAGATCACCCGCTGCTTCAATATATCTTACAGAATGCCCCAGGTTCCTATCAACATAGCTTGCTGGTTGCGAACCTTTGCGAACAAGCCGCCGGGGCAATTGGCGCAGACCGACTGCTCATCCGTGTTGGCGCGCTTTTCCACGATTGTGGCAAAGCCAACAACCCGCAATTTTTTGTCGAGAATCAAATCAAGGATAAAATCGATGCCCATGACGATCTCGATCCCGCAACAGCGGCTGCCACAATCATCCAACATGTTCCTGACGGCGTAGCCTTAGCGAAAAAGTATCGTTTGCCCTCACGAATTATTGATTTCATTCGCGAACACCATGGCACGATGGTAACGGTGTATCAATACTCCCAAGCCATTGCAATGGCTGAGAACCCCGAAGAGGTAGATAAATCTTTATTCACTTACCCAGGGCCTAAACCGCAATCGCGAGAAACAGCCATTCTAATGTTAGCGGATGGAACCGAAGCCAGAGCCCGCGCTGATGCTCCGCGTACCGACGAAGAATTACGCGAATTGATCCAAAAAAGCATCGCCATGTATAAGGACGCAGACCAATTAGAAGAAACCGACCTGACCCTCAAGGACCTGAAGACAATCGAAGATTCTTTCTTTGAAACTTTACAGCGTTCCTACCACCCACGCATAAAATATCCGCAAGTGCAAAAGAAATTCAAAAAGCAAGCTGATAGTGGAGTTAATGAGGACTAAATTCCACCTTTACGCTTCAAGAATGCAATGATTGATTTTTCATCTCCCCCAAAATACCAAAATCAAGTGGATCTCATCCGCCTGGAAGCTTGCCTGCAAACCTCGTTGGAAAAGCTCGGCTATGCGCAGGATGAGGCAGTCACCCTGAAATTGACCGATAATAGAACCATCCACAAGCTTAATAAGACCTACCGCGGCGTTGATGCTCCCACAGATGTGCTTTCCTTTGAAAATGACTATCTTGACCCTGAAAGCGGTTTGCATTACTTAGGAGATATCGTCATCTCCATCGAAAAAGCTCAGGAGCAAGCTGCAAACAATGGGCATCCGTTACAGCAGGAAGTAGAAATGCTCTTTGTGCATGGCGTGCTGCATCTTTGCGGCTATGACCATGCTGAAGAGGACGAGTATGCAGAAATGAGCCGCCTGCAAGATGAAATCCTTACAGCAATGAATAATCCCCTTTTAGGCAGCATTTCTCCGCCTGCTTAAATTCAGAGATTAGTTTTTACAGGGCGGTTCACGAGTAAATCTTTTTCATATCCCAATTTAAGACGAAGTCTGATAAAATCCCAGAGTGACAGGCAAAGCTAAAACCGTAGCTTCGCCTGACTAATATTAAAACGATTAAGGAGAGCGTATGCATAAAGATTTCTTAGATATCATCGATTACAGCCCCCAGGAATTACTAAACTTGCTTGATCTTGCCATCCGGCTCAAAGAAGAATATGCGCATGGTGGCAATGAACCGGTCCTCAAGGGCAAGGTGCTCGCGATGATTTTCCAAAAACCCTCATTACGCACCCGGGTCAGCTTCGATATGGCGATGCGCCATTTAGGCGGCGATGCCCTTTACCTTTCTCCTAATGAGGTCGGTCTGGGGCAACGGGAATCTATTGCTGATATTGCCCGTGTACTCGAGGGTTATGTGCAAGGCATCATGGCACGCGTATTTGCACATGAGCACGTTTTAGAGTTAGCTCGTTGGGCGAATATCCCAGTGATTAACGGATTGAGCGATTACAGCCATCCCTGCCAGGCTCTAGCCGATGCACTAACTATCTACGAAAACTTTGGCCGCATTCAGGGTATCAACGTTACGTATGTCGGTGACGGCAATAACGTTGCTGTTTCCTTGATGCAAATTTGCGCAAAATTAGGCGCAAACTTTACGATTGCCAATCCAGAAGGGTATGATATGCCCGCCGATGCAGTTCAAACTGCCATAAATGTAGCTCGTGAAAGCGGTGCCAAACTGACCTTCCTACGTGACCCGCACGAAGCTGTGCAATTTGCCGATGTAATTTACACCGACACTTGGACAAGCATGGGTCAGGAAGAAGAAGCTAAGCAGCGCGAAAAAGTTTTCCCGCCTTATCAGGTGAATGATCAATTGGTTTCAGAAGCTGCTCCTGATGTGATCGTCATGCACTGTCTGCCAGCTCATCGGGGGCAGGAGATTACAGATAGCGTTGCCGATGGACCTCACTCGCGGCTTTTCCCCCAAGCGCACAACCGCTTACATGCTCAAAAAGCGGTCGTATACACACTCATGAAAGGAGATTAACTTGAATTCCCAATATTATATTGACCTTGAAGATAAATATGGTGCCCATAACTACAAACCGCTCGATGTCGTTTTGACAAAAGGTGAAGGCGTTTGGGTCGAAGATATCGATGGAAATCGCTATTTAGACTTCCTAAGCGCATATTCTGCCCTCAATCAGGGGCACCGTCACCCCAAAATTGTCAAAGCTTTGCAAGATCAGCTTGACCGAATCACCTTAACCTCCCGTGCTTTCCGCAACGATCAATTAGGTCCTTTTTACAAAAAACTATCTGACATGACCGGCTATCAAATGAGCTTGCCGATGAACAGCGGCGCCGAAGCAGTAGAAACAGCCCTTAAAGTCGCCCGCAAATGGGGTTATGCCGTCAAAGGCATCCCTAAGTATGAAGCGGAAATCATCGTTGCAGCCGGGAATTTCCATGGCCGCACGATCACCATCATTTCCTTATCTTCTGAACCTCTGTATAAAGATGCCTTCGGTCCATTTACCCCCGGTTTTAAGATTGTGCCTTTTGGAGATCTCGAAGCTGTGCGAGCTGCCATCAATCCAAACACTGCCGCGGTCATGCTTGAACCAATCCAAGGTGAAAATGGCGTGATTGTTCCCCCCGAAGGGTATCTGCGTGGAGTAGCTGACCTTTGCAAACAAAATCAGGTACTCTTTATTGCTGATGAGATCCAGACCGGCTTAGGTCGCACAGGTAAACTTTTCGCCTCAGAGTATGAAAATGTTCGCCCCGATATCACTATCATTGGGAAAGCGCTTTCTGGCGGCATGCTACCAGTCTCAGCTGTACTGGCTGATGAGCCTATTTTGGGCTTGTTCCAACCTTCCGAGCATGGTTCGACCTTTGGTGGCAGCCCATTAGCTTGCGCTGTTGGCATCGCTGCCCTCGACGTCATCGAGGAAGAGAATCTTCCCGAGCGGGCTTTCACCTTGGGTAATTACTTTATGGACCGATTGAGTGAAATCCCAAGCGCACATATCAAAGAGGTGCGTGGACGCGGTTTGCTGATCGGTGTGGAACTAAAACCAGAAGCAGGCGGTGCGCGGCGTTTCTGTGAGGCATTGCAGGATGAAGGCATTCTTGCCAAGGAAACGCATGATCACGTTATCCGCTTTGCGCCACCCCTCATTATTGAGCAAGAAACCTTAGACTGGGCTTTACCTAGGATTGCTAAGGTTTTACAAATGCCCTAAAGTAAGGAGCTTTTATGAACAGGTTTGCCAAAATCGTCGCCACCTTAGGTCCGAGCAGTTCTGATGAAGCTACGCTGCGCGCCTTGATTGAAGCCGGCATGGATGTTGCCCGCCTCAATTTCTCGCACGGCACTCATGAAGAACATGCCAATCGGTACAAAATATTACGCAGGCTTTCTGAAGAGCTTGGCAAACCTGTTTCTATCTTGATGGACCTGCAAGGCCCAAAGCTGCGCATCGGCAACCTAAAAACCGATTTTGTTGAGCTGAAATCAGGAGATACGGTTGCATTAAGTTCAACCGAGAACCCGAAAAACTTGCGTGAAGGCACCATATTCATTCCCTTCGACGTGCCAAATTTGCATGAAGCACTCTCTCCTGGTAATCACATCCTCCTGGATGATGGCCAGCTTGAGTTCGAGGTCCTCGAGCTGGATGGCGAGACTATCTACGCCAAGGTCATCCTCGGAGGTAAACTCAAATCCCATAAAGGTGTTAACCTTCCCGGATCAAAGCTGGATATTGCCTGCCTGACGCCTAAAGATCTGGAGGATTTAGCTTTTGGTATTTCTTTAGGGGTTGACCTGGTAGCCATATCTTTTGTGCGCCAAGCCTCCGATATTCTCACCGTTCGGAAAACCATGCAGGAGATGTCTGGCTCGGAGCGGGTTCCTCCTATCATCGCAAAGTTAGAGCGTCCTGAAGCAATCGCTAACTTGGATGCCATCATTGATGCTACCGATGGCGTGATGGTTGCGCGGGGAGATTTAGGCGTAGAGATGTCCCCAGCCGAAGTTCCTTCTGTGCAGAAAGCCATCATCAAAGCTGCTAATCAAAAAGGCAAGTTCGTCATCACTGCTACGCAAATGTTGGAATCGATGATTAATAACCCGCGCCCTACCAGAGCAGAAGCAGCTGACGTGGCGAACGCCATTTTTGATGGCACCGATGCTGTCATGCTTTCCGCTGAGACAGCCGCGGGGAAGTACCCGGTGCAAAGCGTTCGCATGATGGATGCGATTATCCGCGAATCGGAAAAACACCTTAGCGAATGGGGTCATCTAGATAGCTTGATCGCTTACGATCCTGACAATCCAACGGTATCAATTGCACGGTCAGCCAAAGAACTTTCTGTTGCAGCCAAGGTCAAAGCAATTGTGGTGTTTACCATTTCGGGCGCTACGGCGATGTGGATGTCTAAAACCAAACCCAACGTGCCAATTTACGCCTTCACCCCAGAGATGAAGACTTATCATTGGTTAGGGATTGCTTGGGGCGTCACGCCGTTGCTTGTGCCGCATGCAGACACACTCGAAACAATGGTCAAGCACGTAGAGACTGGGCTGTACGCGTCAACCAACCTCTCAGCCGGGGATAAAGTCGTTGTGATTTCTGGCTTTCCGGTAGGAGAAATGGTCAAACCGAATTTGATATTGCTTTATTCCTTGCGGTGGTAAAGCCTGAAGTGGACTAAAAACGGGCCCAGATTGCTGGTCCCGTTTTGATTCTCCGTGCAGCTTGCTTATTCTAACGCAGCATTAATCCGCTCCAAGGCAGCCAAATCTGGACGGATTCGCTCGGCTGGGAGGCGGTTAAGCGGCTCCTTTCCTAAATCGAAGATATCAAAAATGGACTGTTCGGTCTTTTCGATGTAGAACAAGCCGGTGGTGAGGTAACGCTTTTCGTAGGATTCCGTTAACAAATCTAAAGCAGCGGTTTTACTTGTTGGATCGTAATCTCTGTCGATCTTTTTAAGCAACAGGCTGGAACCATCATGGAGTTTTACTTCGCGGTAAGTACCTTCTTGAAAGTCCTCCACAATGATTTCTTGAGCTTTTGGAATAAAGGTAATATCCTGAATGGGGCTTTCATTCTCGCGCCCCCACGTATAAGATTGCATTGCCTGATCCTGATTGTTAAAAGTCACACATGGGCTAATCACATCGATTACGGCAATGCTATCATGCACAAAAGCAGCTTTGAAGAGCTCTCGCATCTGTTTAACATCTCCAGCAAATGCGCGGGCAACAAATTTCGCCCCGCTGATCAAAGCCTCCAAGCACAAATCTAAGGGGGGCAGATAATTCTTACCCTGATGACGGAGCTCTAAGCCCAAGTCCGAGGTAGCCGAGAATTGCCCTTTAGTAAGTCCATAAACACCGTTATTCTCAATGATGTAAACCATTGGAATATTCCGACGGATGACATGTTTAAAATGCCCCATGCCAATGCTCGCCGAGTCCCCATCCCCCGAGATGCCGATGAGTTTAATGCGCCGGTCTGCGAAGCAAGCCCCCGTAGCCAAAGTTGGCATGCGCCCATGAACTCCATTGAACCCAAAAGAGCGGTCCAAAAAATAGTTCGGGCTCTTGCTGGAGCAGCCAATCCCGCTAAACTTGGCAACCATTTCTGGAACGACGCCCAGCTCAAAGAGCGCGGCTTGAATTTGGTTAGCGATGGTGTTATGACCACACCCTGGGCAAAGTGTAGAAGGCTTCCCTTTATAATCGACAGGGGAAAGCCCAATTAAATTCCGCTCCACTTTTTGCGTCTGTGTGTTATCCATGTCTCTCCATCTCCTTTGCCAAAACTTGTTCAGTCGCCCAAAGCGCCGTCATGGGCAAACCACCAATATCCGTTATCGACGATAGCTTCTCAGAACATTCAGAGACCTCTAACTTCAAAATTGAGCACATCTGACCATCGCGATTAAGCTCCAACACATAAGTATGGTCATGAGCAGCGATAAAGTCGCGCACGGCTTTGCAACTTGGCAATGCCCGAATGCGCAAGTAATCCACTGGAACGGCTGCTTCTTCCAGCATATCTTGAGCCTCAATTAGCGCTGGGTCGGTTGACCCCCAGCCGATGATGCCGATTTTGGCGCCTGGTTTGGCACGCAAAATGGGTTTCGGCAGCACCTCGCACATGTTCATCAGTTTCTTTTTAATCCTGCGGATCATATTTGCCCAATTTATTGGGTCTTCACTATAATTTCCATACTCATTATGGCCGGTGCCGCGCGTGAAGTAAGCTGCAGCTGGGTTCTGATTGCCCATCACCGTACGGTAAGGAATACCATCACCATCGATATCCTTATAACGACCCCATTGCCCACCGAAACGATCCAAATCTTCCTCCCATAGGATTTTCCCACGGTCAATAGGACGGTCAGGATACGCAAACTTAGGCGTAATCCACTGGTTCATCCCCAAGTCCAGATCGCTGAGTACAAAAATCGGAGTCTGATAATGCTCTGCCAAGTCCAAGGCTTTCCAGCCAAACTCAAAACACTCATTCACCGAACCGGGCAGTAGGATGACGTGATTGATATCCCCATGCCCCAGGAAATAAACAAAAGTCAGATCCCCTTGTGCTGTGCGCGTGGGTAACCCAGTGCTGGGTCCAACGCGCTGTACATCCCAAATCACGATAGGTGTTTCTGTAAAGTATGCCAAGCCCACATTTTCGGTCATCAAGCTCAAGCCTGGGCCTGAAGTAGCGGTCATCGCACGCAAGCCAGCCCAACCCGCTCCAACCGCGCAGCCGGCAGCAGCCAGCTCATCTTCCACTTGTAAGATCACACAGGTGTTCTTACCCGTTACGGGATCTTTGCGTAACTTGGGGTTGTGCTCTATCATCGATTCAACTAAGCTGCTCGCTGGCGTGATCGGATACCAAGCGCAAAACTCAACACCTCCGAAGAGCGAACCTAACGCTGCGGCATTATTCCCATCGGTTAAAATGCAATCCTTCATCGGGGGCAGCGGCTTCACGGAATAGCGGTCTCTTTTGACGATATTCTCTACCGCCCAGTCATAACCAGTTTTGACCATTTTTAAGTTCGTTTCGAGCGCGGTAGCCTTATTGCCAAAGTGACGTTTCAAAGCATAGAGGATGCTTTCCATACTGATACCCAGAACTTGCCCCACAATACCGACGTAAGCCATATTCTCCATGTATTCCCGCAGATTGCGCGGGACTTCTGCCTCCTTGACCAGCCGGCGAATGGGCATTGGGTAGAAAATCAGGTCAGACCGTGGGTTTTCCGGCAAGCGGATGTGGTCTGCATAAAAAATCACACCGCCTTCGGGCAAATAAGTTAAATCATCCAGAAACGTTTCCGGGTTCATTGCAACGAGAATGTCATCATAAGGCACTCTACCTAAGTAGCCCTGCCCCGAAACCCGAATGACAAACCACGTGGGCAAGCCTTTAATGTTTGAGGGGAATATGTTTTTCCCAGAGGTCGGGATGCCCATGTGGAAGAGAGCATGATAGAGCACATTGTTAGATGTAGCACTGCCAGAACCGTTGACAGTGCAAACCGTCATGCAAAAATCATTTACTTTTGGGGGGAGATCGATCAATTTTTCTTTCTCGGGGTAGGTCATGACGTCTTATTCTCCTTTTATCACTCAAAACGCTGAGATAATTCCACTTTTTTTCGCTGCACCACCAAGTCCATATGCGCGATCAGAGCTTGATAACCGCGGTCAAAATCCCGCGCAGCCAGGGCTTCAACGATGCGCTGATGATAATTCCACACAGTAACTAAGTAGGTCTGATCGAGGTAATAATTGCGCTCATTCCCCGCATTCAACTCCCAAAAAGTCTCCAGAACGCTTTTGGCAAGGGGATTTTCCAAATGTTGGAATATCGCTAAGTGAAACGCACGATGTTCTTTCTCGGGCATTTCGATAGGTTGGTTTTCAATTTTGAGTTGCGCTTTACGAACAATTTCCCCTAAAGCACTCACTTCTCCACTGGTTAATAAAGGCGCTGCTTCATACCAATAGCTGGCTTCGATATGCTTGCGTAAATCGCGAAATGCTTCAAAAAGCTCCGGCTGCACTTTTATTCCATATTGCAAACTTAGCATCAGTGCCGGGGAGAGTGAAAAACCGCAGGGTTGAATGCCAGTTTTGGGTTTGATTGAGACGAAACCTAAGCGGCGCGCAACTTCTAATTGCTCGCGTAAACTGGTGATGCTGATTCCTAATTCCTCGCTCAACTCTGCAATCGTTGGTATGGATGCACCAGTACGATTGGCTTCAGCTAAGTAATCCAAGAGGTCGCTTCGTGTGGAGATTTCCATGTTCTAATTATCAGATTAATATTATTAATCTGATTATACCTTCCTCTCACTTATCGTCAAGGGAGATTTAGCTTTTCAACCTGGGCATGTAAAAGGACAAGTAATCGCAATTACCCGCATTTTTACGCATTTTCTCCATTAAATGCATCCATCGGGTACAATTCTCAGCAGATCAAAGAGATTGTTAATGATGAGTATAAGCGAATTTGCCATTCCCTTCCGCTATAAAACCGATAGATCTAACCCAGGGCGTTGGATATTCTCGCATTCTATTCACCATTGGTTTATTTTCCTCATTGCGGTAATTGGAACAATCGGAAATGCTGCTTTAGCTTCTTTGCCCGCAGTCCAATTTGGCGTCGTTTTTAGCACCCTGACCAGCGGCTCCCCAGATTTACAAGTGATTCATCGTTCCGTCTTGGTCATTTTGATTTCGCAGGTTGCGCGTGGCGTGCTTCAATTCGGACGAAATTTTGGCTTTGAAGTCCTAGCCCAGCGCATAGAAAGGGATGTGAGAGACGAGTTTTATATCGCCTTGCTTGGCAAAAGTATGACCTTCCATTCGCTGCAATCGGTAGGGGATTTGATGGCGCGTGCTACGAATGACATCCGCGAGGTTAACTTCCTCTTCAGCCCAGGGATCAATATGGTCTTGGGTTCTATTAACTTCCTTTTTATCCCCCTGGTGATAGGCGCACAAATCAACCCTGTCCTCTTAATTGCTCCCTCAATATTTATTGTGGCTTATTTTGCCTACATTGTTCATTATCTGAAAATCTTGCAGCCCATCACCAGCAAAGTGCGGAGTGCCTTTGGCATCATGAACAGCCGCTTAGCTGAGGCTATTGATGGGGTTGAAACTGTCAAAGCTGCCGCGCAAGAAGAAAACGAAATCCAGCTTTTCCGGCAGAATATCAAAGCTTATCGCGATGCATCCGTTGAACAAGGCGATGTTGAAGCGCGTTTTATCCCGCTGCTAATGCTCGCGCTCACTTTAGGTTTTGGCTTACTCCATGCTTTGTTTCTTTTCGAGGCGGGTACCATCCCACTCGCGAGTGTTATTTCTTATTTCAGCGCGCTCTCCCTCTTAGGTTTCCCTACCAATACTTCAATCCATTCATATTCCCAAATCTCTTTGGGCATCGCCAGTGCCAGACGTCTGCTCGCAGTAATGAATGCAGAAAACAACTTGGATCAAAATGAAAACGGCTACGCCGAGACCATGCGTGGCGAAGTGGTCTTCAAGCAGGTGAGTTTTTCGTATGAGGGACACAAATCAGCGCTACAGGATATTAGCTTCCAAGTCCACCCTGGGCAGACAGTTGCCATCGTTGGTCAGACCGGTTCCGGAAAGACCACTCTGGTGCGCTTGATTAATCGCACCTACGACCCTAACCAAGGCGAGGTGCTCATCGATGGGGTTGACCTCCGTGATTGGAAGTTAGACGCTCTGCGCAGTCAAATTTCAATCATTGAACAGGACATATTTCTATTTTCCAAATCTATCTATGAAAACATTGCTTTCGGCAAACCCGGCGCCACCCGTGAAGAAGTTATTGAAGCTGCCAAAAGCGCTCAAGCGCACGAATTTATCATGGATTTGGAGAATGGCTACGATACAATCATTGGCGAACGCGGTGCAACACTCTCCGGTGGGCAGCGGCAGCGTATCGCCTTAGCGCGCGCCTTTTTGACAGACCCCAAAATCCTGATCCTGGATGATTCCACCAGTGCTATCGATAGCAAAACTGAAGATGAGATCCAAAAAGCAATCAAAATTGCCTCCGAAGGGCGGACAACTTTTATTATCACGCACCGCCTCTCCCAAATTCGCTGGGCAGATCTCATTATTGTGATGCGTAAAGGAAGAATTTCTGAAATCGGCACACATGAGGAGTTAATGCAGACTTCGCGTGCTTATCGCCATCTTTTTATTGAGGATTAACGTTTTATGGCTTTTTATGCAGGTTTGGATAGCGAAACATACGATCGGCAATACAGCAACAAAGCCTTGCTCAGCCGCATCTGGAGTTATGCCCGAGCGTATAAGAAACAGATTATCGTCATCCTCATTGCGATCTTCCTGCAAGGCAGCATCGGCGCACTGCCTCCGCTGCTTATTTCTAAAGTCCTGGATGAGGGGATCGCTGGCGTTCCAGATCGTTCTGTCTTTTACCTATTGGCTGGGTTGGTCATCATTGTGGAAGTGCTGGGCTTTGTCTTCTACTACGTCAACCACCGTTTATTAGCGCGGGTGATCGCCGATATCAACCGTGACCTTTCCACAGATGCCTTTGCAGCCTCGATGCGCCAAGATATGGCTTTCCACGACCGCTATTCCTCTGGAAGGATCCTTTCACGTATTACTACAGATACCCGCGATTTCTCAACATTCATCACGATCACCATGGACGTAGCCAACAACGCCCTGCAATCCCTCATCACAGCTATCATTTTGCTCAACACACAATGGCGTTTAGCTGTGACTCTTTTTATGATTGTCCCCGTGGTTATCATCATCGTCTCGTTTTATCGCAGTTTAGCCCGCCGATTCACGCGGCAGGGCATGCGCGCAATGGCAAACGTGAATGCTACGATTAAAGAGACGATCAGCGGTATAGCCATTGCAAAAAACTTCCGCCAAGAAGAAAGTATCTATCGAGACTTTAAGCAAACTAATAACGTCTCGTATGAGATGAACGTAAAGCGAGGCATGATCCTTTCGGTTGTATTCCCGACGACGCGCGCTCTAGGCGGGATCGCCACCGCCGTCATCGTATACACGGGCTCCAATTCTGTAATCGCAGGCTTGATTAGTGCCGGCGCTTGGTATATGTTCGTGCTCAGTATTGACCGCTTTTTACAGCCAGTCATGGCTCTCACTTCTTACTGGACCCAGGTGCAAACCGGGCTTTCCGCAGCGGAGCGCATTTTTGCCCTGATTGATGCCGAGCATACCGTCATCCAGACAGGAAATTACCTCCCCACACAGCTGCGTGGGAAAATCGATTTTAACAAGCTCACATTTAGATATAACACCGGCAAAGAAGTGCTCAAAGATTTTGATCTCCACATTCAAGAAGGCGAAAACGTTGCAATTGTTGGGCATACGGGTGCGGGGAAATCTTCCATCGCACGGCTGATTGCGCGTTTTTACGAATTCCAGAGTGGAGAGCTGCTCATCGACGACCGCGATATCCGTTCATACAATCTACGCGCTTTGCGCCAGCACATGGGATTGGTCACGCAGGTACCCTTCCTTTTTGAAGGAACGGTAGAGGAAAACATTCGTTTCTCTCAGCCAGAGATTAGCAGAGAAGAGATCTTAGCCTTAGCTTACCAAATTGGGGATGGGGAATGGTTGGAAACCTTCGGGGAAGGTTTGGATACTCTCGTTGGAGAAAGAGGCGCTCAAATCTCCATGGGGCAGCGTCAGTTAGTCGCTCTCATGCGCGTTTTGGCACAAAAGCCATCGGTTTTTATCCTGGACGAAGCCACTGCCAGCATCGACCCCTTCACTGAGAAGCAAATCCAAACAGCACTGAACCTCATCCTCAAGCAATCCACGAGTGTGCTCATCGCCCATCGCCTCTCGACTGTGCAATCTGCAGATCGCATTATCGTATTGGACGAAGGCGTCATCCTCGAGGAGGGTAATCATGAGCAGCTGCTCAAGAGCGGTGGCTATTATGCCGACCTTTACAATACTTACTTCCGCCACCAAAGCCTGGAATATGTGGAAAAAGTTGGCAAAATCTTTCATTCCAATCAAAATGAGTTTTTATCCAGCCAAGACAGGGCTTCTGCTTGACTTTAATTTCTATCTTGCTAAAATTAATTTACGAAAATTATAAGAGGCAAATTGTTGTAAAGTTCTCGCTCAGATAGCGTGATTGAACTTTCTACCGAGAATGCAAACGCCATTATATTTGACCATCATAAAGCCGATTTACTTTATGACCACTAAAAAAAGGAGCTAAAATGAATTTCCCCAAAGACCTAAAATACGCAAAAACCGATGAATGGGTAAAAGTTGAAGGCGATATTGCAACCATTGGCATCTCCGACTATGCGCAGAGCCAGCTGGGCGACATTGTCTACTTTGAGTTTGCTGTGGAGCCTGACGAAGAAGTTAAAGCTAGCCAAACCTTAGGGAGTGTCGATTCTGCTAAAGCCACAGCCGAGGTTAACTTTCCAGTGAGCGGCACCGTGCTAGAAATCAATGAGAGTATCACAGATGACGTTGAAGTCCTCAACCAGGACCCTTATGGAAAAGGCTGGCTGGTAAAGATTAAAATCTCAGACCCTGCCGAACTCGCTGAGCTGATGGATGCAGAAGCCTACGAAGCTTATTGCGAAAGCAGGTAGCCATGTTTACCCCTCACACACCTCAGGATGTGGAGGCGATGCTCAAAGCCATTGGGCTAAGTAAACTCGAGGACCTCTTCCAAGAAATTCCTGAGCAGTATCGCTTCCCAGAGCTTAACCTTCCACCGGCACTTACCGAGATGGAAGTCAACCAAGACCTTGAAAGCATCGCCCGCGCCAACGGCAATACTTCTGAGCTGATTAGCTTCTTAGGCGCCGGCGCGTACGACCATTATGTTCCGGCTGCGGTAGATATGCTCCTGCGCCGTGGCGAGTTCTACACCGCTTATACCCCCTACCAGCCAGAAATCTCCCAAGGCACTTTGCAATCCATCTTCGAATATCAAAGCCTGATTTGCAATCTGACAGGTATGGATGTAGCCAATGCCTCCCACTATGACGGCGCTACCGCTGCAGCTGAAGCAGTTATTTTGGCTTATCACCACTTCAGAGGCAAGCGCACAAAGTTTCTCATCTCCCGCGCAGTAAACCCACAATACCGCCAGGTCATCCGCACGTATATGCGCGGCAACAGCGAGATTAGTATCCTCGGAGACGACCGGGAGACAGGCTTCGACGCTTCGATGGAGAAGCTCATCGCTCAAATCGATACGAATACCGCTTTAGTCATGGTGCAATATCCCGATTTCTTTGGGCGCATCATCGACTATAAACCTTTAGCTGAAGCGGTACATGCCGCTGGGGCTTTGCTCGCTGTTTCGGTCAACCCAACGGCACTGGGCATACTCACCCCGCCAGGAGAGTTTGGTGCTGATATCGTGACGGGCGAAGGCCAACCGCTGGGCATCCCGCTTTCATACGGTGGACCATACTTAGGCATATTTGCCGTTACCAACGAGCTGCTGCGCAAGATATCTGGCAGGCTGATCGGTCAGACGGTAGATGCAGCCGGCGAGTTAGCCTATGTAATGACCCTTACTGCCCGCGAGCAGCATATCCGCCGCGAAAAAGCCACCTCCAATATTTGCACCAACCAAGGTCTGATGGCATTAGCGTCGACAATTTACCTCAGCTTATTGGGCAAGCAGGGTTTTGAACAGGTAGCAAATCTCTGCTACCAAAAGGCGCATTACGCAGCAAACCAAATCGAAAGCATCCCTGGATATGAGTTGGCTTTTCCCGACACGCCGTTCTTCCACGAGTTTGCTATAAGCAGCCCTATGCCGGTCGATCATTTACTTGACCACTTACGCGCTTATGACATCCTTGGCGGGTATGACTTAGGTAAAGATTACCCCGAGCTGGAAGGTTACCTGCTCATGGCAGTTACTGAAAAAATCCATAAGGACGATATTGACCTGCTCCACGATGCACTTTTGGAGGTGACCCATGGCTGAGCCTACCATTTATGAACTTTCTTCCCCTGGTCGTCAGGGCGTAAGGTTCCCTGAACCAGATGTTCCCCAAAGTCCACTTCCTACAGAATTCCGGCGCAAGGACTTACCTCTTCCGGAAGTTTCTGAAGTGGACGTGGTACGTCACTTTACACGCCTATCCCAGAAGAATTACGGGGTTGATATTGGCATCTATCCCTTAGGCTCATGCACAATGAAGTACAACCCCAAGATCAACGAGGCTGCGGCTCGACTGCCTGGTTTCGCATTCACCCATCCCTTGCAGCCTGAGGACACGGTGCAAGGAAACCTCTACCTCATGTATGCCTTGCAAGAGTGGCTGATGGAAATCAGTGGATTTGCCGGCATCACTTTACAGCCTGCTGCTGGCGCCCAAGGCGAACTAACCGGCGTGCTCATCATCCAAAAATATCACGCTGATCGCGGGGATACAAAGCGCAAGCGTATTCTCATCCCCGATTCTGCCCACGGTACCAATCCCGCCACTTCTTCGATGAGCGGATTTGAAGTGGTTTCACTCCCCTCGGATGAACGTGGGAATGTGGATTTAGACGCGCTGAAAGGGCTTTGCGATGAAAACTTAGCCGGCTTGATGCTCACTAACCCCAATACATTGGGACTGTTTGATGAACATGTGGTAGAAGTCATCGAAACCGTCCATGCTGCTGGCGGCTTAGTGTATGGCGACGGCGCGAATATGAATGCCCTCCTCGGCATTGTGCGCCCTGGCGATTTAGGCTTTGATATTATGCACTTCAACCTGCATAAGACCTTCTCAACCCCTCATGGCGGTGGAGGACCAGGTTCAGGACCCGTAGCTGTCTGCGAGAAGCTCGTCGACTACCTTCCCGATCCGGTCGTCACGATTGTTGACCCTGGTGATGAAGAGACCCCGCCATTATACGGCTACGCGCACCCTGCCAGAACTATTGGTCCGATTAAGTCTTTTCAAGGGCATTTTGGCATTCTCGTGCGTGCCTATGCTTATATTGCCATGCATGGCAGCCAAGGGTTGCGAAATATCGCTGAAATGGCAGTGCTTAACGCCAATTATTTGCTTTCCAAAATCAAGGGGACCTATACCCTACCCTACGACCGGAAGTGTATGCACGAGTTCGTCGTCGAAGGCGTCTGGAAGGATGCCCCCGGTGTGCGCGCTTTGGATGTCTCCAAACGGCTGATTGACTACAACGTCCACCCGCCGACGAATTACTTCCCGCTCATCGTGCACGAAGCCTTAATGATCGAGCCAACCGAGACGGAATCGCTTGAATCGCTGGATTATTTCGCGGATGCGCTACTGAAGATCGCTGAGGAGGCGCACACCCAGCCAGAATTACTGCACGAAGCCCCGCATCACAGCCCCGTGCGCCGTTGCGATGAAGTACTTGCAGCCAAGCAGTTAATTCTTCGCACAGGGCCAAAACCAAACGCTTAAGTAAACAAACTACTAAGCCGGAGCAAACCTCCGGCTTTTTTCTTTGTAGTTTTGTACTTATTATCTTTAATGAATTATGAGCGTTACCGGGCAATGATCCGAGCCCATGATTTCATCCATGATGATCACATCATCAACCCTCGGAACCAAGCTCTCGCTGACCAAGAAATAATCTAAGCGCCAACCAATATTCTTCTCGCGGGCATGCATGCGGTAGGTCCACCATGTGTAGCGCACCGCATTCGGGTAAAGATGCCTGAAAACATCCACCAAACCATGCGCGAGGTATTTATCTATCCATACGCGTTCTTCGGGTAAAAATCCCGTGTTTTTTTCGTTTTCCTTTGGTCTGGCAAGGTCGATCTCGTTGTGGGCGGTGTTAAAGTCTCCAGTGATGATGACGTTTTCGCCCTTTTGATGGTGCTCATCAATAACGTCTAGCAGCCGGGCATAGAACTCCAATTTGAAGGGTACGCGCTGATTTTCCTCGCCGCCATTCGGGAAGTAAACGTTGTAAAGAAAATAATCAGGGTAACGTAAGCGGATCACGCGGCCCTCGGCATCAAATTCCTCTACCCCAATACCAGTCGCGATTTCCTGCGGTTCCACGCGATAAAAAACGGCTGTGCCGCTATAACCAGGGCGCGTTGCAGGGTTCCAAAAGGATTGGTAGCCTGGAATTTCACGCTGCTCTTCAGGGAACTGCTCTGGTCTGCCTTTAATTTCTTGCAAGCAAAGCACATCCGGCTGGTAATCCTTAACCCAATCTAAAGCCTGCTTTTTCAGGACTGCGCGATACCCGTTGACGTTCCAAGTCGTTATCTTCATCAACATCCTCCACAAGATTTGAATTTTTCCATCCTATGGTAAACTTTACAGCTGGTGTTAGTGATGTGCAGACAAAACTATTTACTTAAAATAGCGCAAAAAATCTTTTTAGCCTTGCTTGTTCTTTCAATTATACACACTCCCATCTTGGCTGAGCCTGTAGCCGCTCAAGATGAGACCCTGCCAGTATATATCGTGCAATCTGGGGATACGCTTTTCGACATTGCCAATCAATTCTACACCACGGTAGACGAAATTTTAGCTATCAATGGGCTCAGCAATGGAGATACGCTTCTGATAGGAGACCGTCTACTGATCCCCGGCTTGGAAGGTATGCAAGGCACGCTTACAACAGAATACATCCCACTCGGTGCAAACTTGCGCAGCCTGAGCCGGCGAACACAATCAGATCCGGCGAGCCTTGCTAAGTTAAATAAATTCACCAGCCAATCAGAACTGTTTGTTGGCAGGCGAATTGCCCTGACCACCTCAGAAGCTACGCAGGATTTGCAAATGCTTTCTGCCCTCACGCCTGGGCAATCATGGTTAGAGTTTGCTTTGTTATCCGGTCAAAACCCCTGGGCGTTAGCCCGCCTTAACCAACTGAGTTCACCCAACTTGGCTCTGCCATTCGACCCCTATTTCTACCATTCCGGTCAAGAAGCTACCGAAGTATTAGCTATCCCTGGCATTCGTTCGATGAGCATCGATAATCTACCCCTAATGCAAGGGGAGACTTACGTGTTGAAGGCTGAGACTGCCGAGAATGTCTCAATTAGCGCAGAGTTAGCAGGTAACTCAGCAGTCTTCTCCCCGTATGAAAATGGAGAGCTCGTAGCTTTTGGCGGAATTAACGCCTTGCAAGCACCCGGTGCCTATCCTCTCAAAATAACAGTGACCACTGCAGAAAACATCACCTACAACTTTGACCAGTGGGTGATTATTAAACCAGGGTATTTTCAATCCAGTATAGACTTGATGGTCGATCCGGAGACTATTGATTCCCCAGAAATTGCTGAGGAAGATGCCCGCGTTAGGGAGATTGTTACAAAAGTAACCCCTATAAAACAGTGGAACGGCGCATTTAAATACCCTATTGCTGGTTCAGGCTGCGTAAATGCAGATTTTGGCAGCCGACGCACCTATAACGGCAGCGATAAAGTGTATTACCATACCGGTATTGACCTCGGTTATTGTGAAGGTACAGATGTTTTTGCCCCCGCAACAGGCACGGTAGCTGCTATCTTACCTGACCAGTTGGTTCGCGGGAATTTACTGATCATCGATCACGGTTTAGGTGTTTATTCGATTTATATGCACTTATCTGAGATCTTAGTGGAGGTCGGTGAAGTCGTCCAGCCAGGGCAACGGATTGCCATCTTGGGTAACACAGGGCGCTCAACCGGCCCGCATTTGCATTTTGAGATTGACATTAACGGCACGCCGGTAAGCCCGTGGACTTGGTTTAACCGAGAGTTTCCTTAAAATAAAAAGGCAGGTTGAACCTGCCTGATGCGCTGGGGGGGAATTGAACCCCCACGGCTTGCGCCACATGGCCCTCAACCATGCCTGTCTGCCAGTTCCAGCACCAGCGCGATAAAAAAATTATAACTTGACTGGCTTATATGTCAAGCAATCATAATTGAGAGGTTATAAAATGAGAACAACTATTGTTCTAGATGCGATGGGCAGCGATGAGCGCCCTAAACCCGAGTTAGCTGCAGCCGTGCTCAGCACACAAACTGATGATATTGACTTGATTCTCGTTGGGGATGAGCAAACCCTCTCCTCCGGTTTAGCCGCCCAACCGGGCGATAAATCCCACATCCGCATTGTGCATGCCCCCGAAGCTATTGATATGACTGACCACATTCAGGAAGCCCGCGCTAAAAAACAAAACACCATGCAAGTTGGCATGGAACTGGTCAAGCAAGGTGAAGCCCAAGCTTTTGTCACCGCTGGCAATACTGGCATGGCAATGTACTTTGGCACCAAAATCTTTGGGCTCATGCCTGGCGTAATCCGCCCATGCTTGAGCACAACTTTTCCGGTGAAGGGTGGCAAAGCAGTTATTTTAGATGTCGGTGCGAACGCAGAATGTCGCCCTGAATTCCTGGTGCAATTTGGACAGATGGGTCAAGTTTATGCCAGAATTATGATCAACCGCTCGAACCCAACTGTCGGGCTGCTTTCCAATGGAGAAGAGGAAGGCAAAGGAAACGACCTCGTCCGCGAAGCCGGCCCGTTAATGCGCCAACAAGTGCCTGGATTCATTGGAAATATCGAAGGCAAAGAGTTTTTTGGCGGTAAAGTGGATGTGGCAGTTACCGATGGATTTACTGGGAACGTGCTGATGAAGTCTAGTGAAGCTTTGGGCAAACTTCTGTTTGAAACCCTCAAAGAAGAACTGATGCGCAGTACGCGCACAAAGCTCGGTGCACTTTTAGCCAAACCCGCTTTCGATTCTGTAAGAAAACTAATTGATCCATCCGAGGTGGGGGCTGCGCCGCTCTTGGGCTTAGATGGCCTGGTTTTTGTCGGGCATGGCCGTTCAGACGCAAAAGCAATGGTCAGTGCCATCAATCAAGCGCGTATCGCAATAGAATTAAATTTGTTAGAATCATTACGTAAAGCTATCACTTTTAATAACACGAAAGAGTCAAATTCATGAACATCATCCGCAACGATAAACTTATTAAACGTAATAAAACCATCGGTCAAATTTGTACTTATGGCAGCTTGATAATTCTTATTATTGGGTTGGTCTTTGCCTTTGGAGGGGATATTTCCCGGATTTTGTGGTCTTACGCTGCCCTAATCGTTGGTTTCGTACTTTCCCAAATTGGCATGTATTTCACCAACCGTTTCGGTCGAAATCCGCGTTTTGATGAAATCTTTGCAACTGCCTTCGAAAAACTGCGCAGCGATTACACCTTTTACGTATACTCCAGTCCAGTTCCAATGCTTTTGATTGGCCCTTGCCACATTTGGGTTCCCATCCCAGTGACTGCCAGCGGAAAGATTTCATATATCGATGGCAAATGGAAACAGGAAGGCGGCAACTTTATGATGAAGGTTTTTGGCCAAGAAGGCTTAGGCAAGCCCGATCGCGAAGCCTTAGCTGATGAAGAAGCCATCCGCAGTTATTTAGCTTCCAAGGGAATTCCAGAGGAATCGCAACCGCCCATTAACCACGTTCTGGTTGTGCTGCTGAAGAACACGAAGATTGGCGATATAAGTGAAGCACCCATCCCAGTCGTTGAGCTTCCAGAAATCAAACGTTACATCCGCCGCGTTGATCGCGAGAGTTGCGAAACACCGCTTTCCGATAATCAAATCGAACAGTTAAATGCAGCCCTAAGCGAGTTTGGTAAAAAGACTGGATGAGTGCTTAGGAGGACTCTTCTTCTTTTTCTAGACCAGCGTAAGCTCTCAACCGCTGGATTTCTGCTGGAGTTAGATAGCGCCATTCCCCGCTGCGCAGTGATCCTAATTTAAGCGTACCGATGCGGACACGCTTGATTTGACCTACAGGTAAGCCAATCCGCGCACCAGTTTTTCGAATTTGCCGCTTCTTCCCTTCGCGCATAATGATACGCAGCCAAGCGCCATTATTCGCCCGCTTGATCACTTCCACTTTGGCTGGCAATGTACGGTAGCCATCCTCAAGCACCACCCCTCGCCGCCAAATCGCCAACTGTTCCTCATCAGGCTGTTTTATTACAAACACCTCGTATTCCTTCTCGTGGCGGTAACGGGGATGTGTCAAGCGATTGGCTAATTCGCCATCGTTGGTCAAGAGGATTAAGCCTTCGCTATCCAAATCTAACCGACCTACTGAAAAAAGCGGCTCGGGAATATCCACCAGGTCAAACACGGTCGGTTTAGGGTGGGTCTCATCAATATCCGATAAATAGCCTTTGGGTTTGTTCAGTGCAATGTATATCTTCTGCTTTGGCGGGCGGATCACCTTCCCGTCTACCACGATTGTATCTTTTTCGGGGTCAGCCTTATCACCCAAATGAATTACCTGGCCGTTGACCTTCACACGCCCAGCCTCAATCAGAGCTTCACACGCTCGGCGAGAACCTATTCCGGCGGCAGCTAAAAGTTTTTGAACACGCTCTTTTGCCATTAGTCTTTTAATACCCTCATTTCGCTTTTTTCTTCAGGTCTCCCAGAACCCGAAAGTGCTTCCAAGTCAATTGGCGGAAGCTGATCGAGGGACTCGAGCCCAAAATATTGCAAAAATTCTGGCGTCACCCCATATAAAATTGGCCTGCCGGGAGAATCAGAACGGCCTAATTCTTCAATTAAACCTTTTGCCAATAAACTTTTCACTACCGAGTCACTGTTTACACCGCGGATATTCTCAATTTCTGGCCGCGTGGTCATGCGTTTATACGCGATGATAGCGAGCACCTCCAACGCTGGCTGCGATAGCCGCGTGTCAACCTCAAGCCCCAAAAGCTGCTCAATGAGCACAGCATACTCTGGAGCCGTGGTCAGCTGGAGCTTGTCCTTAATGCGTTGTATGCGAATCCCATGCCAAGCTTGATAATGTTCTGCCAGCAAATCCGCTAAACGCAAAACGTCGTTTTTACTGATTTGCAAAGTTCGGGCTAACTGCTCTAACCCACAAGGACCAGGCGCAGCAAAAAGCAAAGCCTCTAATTGGGCTAAGGCTTTGAGATCTTTTTCCGGGATGTTCGATTCATGGCTCATGCTATAATTATCTCGCTTTGAAGAGCTGATTATACTCTAAGACCTAGAGAATTATTGTACAAGGAAAAGTATATGCGCATTGTCCTAACGGGTGCAGCTGGGTTTTTAGGATCTCACCTGACAGATCGTCTCATTTATGAGGGTCACCAGGTCATAGGTCTGGATAATTTCATCACCGGCGATGAAGCCAACATCGCACACTTGTTCAACAACCCGGCTTTCCAGCTCATCCGCCAGGACGTTTCCACCTATATTGATATTCCAGGGCAAATTGACTACGTGATGCACTTTGCTTCGCCTGCCAGCCCTAACCCTGCTTCTCCTTTGGGTTACCCCAACTTGCCGATTCAAACGCTCAAAGCCGGCGCATTAGGGACGCTCAACACCCTTGGGCTGGCAAAAGCCCACCGAGCAAAATATCTGCTCGCCTCCACCAGCGAAGTCTACGGGGATCCACAGATTCATCCTCAGCCTGAGACCTACTGGGGCAATTGTGACCCCATTGGACCGCGCTCAGTTTATGACGAAGCCAAACGCTTTGCAGAAGCGCTCACTATGGCTTACCATCGTTTTCACGGCGTGGATACTCACATTGTGCGCATCTTTAATACCTTTGGACCGCGCATGCGTTTGGATGATGGCAGGGTGGTGCCTAATTTCATTCTCCAAGCATTGCATCACCAAGCACTTACCATCTATGGCAGCGGAGAGCAAACCCGCAGTTTTTGTTACGTTACCGATTTAGTCGAAGGTATCTTTCGTTTGATGTGGACGGATATGCACGATCCTGTCAACATTGGTAATCCAAATGAAACGACCATAAGAGATTTCGCTCTGCTGATCAATGAACTCACCGGTAACGAAGCCGGCACAGTAACTCTCTTTGCTGAGGGATTAGGCGATGACCCACAAAAGCGCCAGCCTGATATCACCCGCGCGCGAGAGCTTCTAAATTGGGAGCCTCAAGTTGACTTGCGCAGCGGATTGAGGGAAACGATTGCATACTTCCAAACAAAAATTGGCTGAAACACCGGTAACTCCAACCAGCGAAGCCGTGCGCTTCGGTAAGTTTGCGTTAGTGGGGACGCTCAACACGCTGATTGATTTCGGCTTGATGAACCTCTTTACCGCTGGGTTTGGCTGGCAATTGGTGCCCTCGCAAGCGCTCTCCTTTGCAATTGCGGTAATCAATAGCTACATCCTCAACCGCAAATGGGTTTACCCAGAAACCACCGAAAAATCCATCGCCAATCAGTTTAGCAAATTTGTGATCATCAACATCGCCGGTTTGACGCTGCGGACGGTAACAATCTCCCCGCTTGACCGTTGGTTTTATTCCATCCTTGAAACCCAGCAAATCAAAGTGGGTTCCTTGAGCTCCACAATTCTGAGTCACAATTTGGCTTTAATTGTCGTTGGCATCTTCATCCTTATCCTCAATTTTCTGGCAAACCGCTCTTGGACCTTTGGGGATGTACCCCGTTCGCATTCAAAGAAACCCTAAGAGGCAGCCATGGGAACACTTCGGGTTATCTCGGGTAGTGCTAAAGGGATCCGGCTAAAAACTGTTCCCGGTAAGTCCACGCGCCCGATTACCGACCTAGTGAAAGAATCCCTTTTCAATATCCTCGGGAATGAAGTATTGGATATTCGGATATTGGATTTATTTGGCGGAACTGGTGCAGTCGGGATCGAAGCACTCAGCCGGGGCGCTGCGGCTGCGACTTTCGTAGAGACAAATTGGCAAGCTGTGAGGATTATTCAGCAAAATTTAGAAGCCACCCATCTTAGCGATAAAGCTGTGGTATTGCATCAGGACGCCTTCAAATTCCTCGCATCTCCCCAACCTAAAAGCTTTGACCTTATCTACATCGCTCCACCTCAATACAAAGCGATGTGGCAAAAAGCCATGCTTCTCTTAGATCAAAATCCAAAGCTACTGAGTGACAACGGTCAAATTATTGTCCAAATCAATCCGCTGGAATGGGTGGACGAGCATTATGTGCATTTTAACGAGTTCGACCGGCGCAAGTATGGCGATACGCTGCTTGTCTTTTTCGAAAAGTCTCAACCTTCAAAAGACATCACCAACTGATTGTCAGCATCATATCGATATAACCCCCAAAATGGCTGCGATCCAGCCTGAAAGCGGCTGACCTTACCCACCAACGTGGGTACATCTTCAACCAACGGGACCTGGTGGATCTCATCAAGCGCAAACCATCGTAAGGTGCCCTCTGGCGATTCGTGTTGTTTACCGCTTAATCCTTCGGCTTTAAAAACAAAGAACGCAATTCCTGGGCGAGTCTGTGTTTCCACAATCACTGACCCGCAAAAAAGCAACCTTTCCGCTAACAACCCGGTTTCTTCCCGCAGCTCACGCTGAGCAGCTTGAAGAATGCTCTCTCCGGCTTCCACATGACCGCCGATCCCATTCCATAAGCCAGCCCAAATGCGTTTATGTGCTGCACCTTTCAGCAGTAGGACTTTACCATCACTAGCAAAAGGAAAAATTAATACTCTAGGGATGACCGTATAACGATCCTGAGAAACGCCTTGTGCTTCGATGCCCAAACTAACCTCTCAAAATGACAGCTCATAATAAAGTCTTATGAGCTGTCATTTCCTGCTTATTTACACCAGGAACATTGGCATTTTTTCGATGTCTTTTATTCTTGGCTTGTAATTTTCTTTATCGTAATATCGATCCACGTCAACTTGTCGTTTTCCAGTGGTGACCATCTCAATCGGAACTGAGGTATACACACCTTTTTGGATAGCTACCATGTTACCAAAATCTCCATGCTCAACCATCTGGGTTGCCATTGTGCCGTAATTCATCGCAACCATACGGTCGAGCATATCTGCTGGTCCGCTGCGCACAAGATAGGCTAATTTCTGGTACATAATATCCTGGTCCGTAAGAATTTTGATTTGCTCGCCCAACACTTCGCCAATTCCGCCCAACTTTTTATGTCCGAAGGCATCTTCTTCGCCACTCTCAACCAGCAGCCCGCCATCTGAAACAGCCCCTTCAGAAATGACAGCAATTGCATAATTGGAAGGGCTATTCAGTTTGTCCTCTACTAGCAAATTTGCAACTTTTTCGAAGTTAAAAGGAACCTCACAAATAATGGTACGATCTGCAAAGCTTAGGTAACCGGTGACTAAACTGGTTTCGCCAGAATTGCGGCCAAACAACTCAACGATTCCAATGCGCTCATGCGACCCTACCGAGGAGCGGAAGTTTGTGATCAATGATACAGCCTGAGTTATTGAGGTGGAAAAACCAATACAATATTCGGTGCCAAAGACATCGTTGTCCATCGTTTTAGGGATTCCAACGATGGGGAAGTGTTCCTTGTGCAATCTCGCGCTGTAACTGAGGGTGTCATCACCGCCAATCGTGATTAGTGCATCCAACTTCAAGTGTTCTAGCACTTTTAAGATGTAATCTGTGAAATCTTTGGTTCCATCGGGCTTAATCACTTTGCCATACTTGCTATCGGCTAAAAACGCAGGTACCTCCTTAGGGCGCACGTTCGCTGGGTTGGTTCGCGATGTGTGCAGAAAGGTACCACCCGTACGGTCAACGCGACGGACTGTTAAGGGCGTTAACTTATAGACCAATTTTTCCTGAGGCGAGGGATCCTCGATGTTATAGTTGAGCAGTCCCCCCCATCCCAAGCGAATTCCTAGAACCTCATCATTTTCTTCAGTTGCATTTAATACTACGGATTTTATAGCTAAATTTAACCCAGGGACGTCGCCGCCACCAGTTAATACTCCAATGCGTTTGTTTGCCATACAATAAATCCTCCTAATTAATATTCTTATTCTTCAATTAATGGTTTTGGACTTTCCATTGCCCACCAGCGTGTCCATTCTAACCCGATCAGTGCGACTATCGGTAATAGTACGCTCACCACAGTAGACTCAGTTGAGGACCAGTTTTGGGTGTTTTGGAAATCAGTCCAAAATCTGTTGAGCAAAATCAAAAATACAGTCCAACTAACTATTTTACCCCCAATTTTCCATTTCTCATCTAAAAACTCGAAAAAGAGGAAAAGACCTGGCCATACCAACAAAAGATAAACCGCTGAACTGGATGGGTTAAGAAAACTAATCAAATTCAAGGTAAGTAAAGCTTTCCAGCGAATTTGGCGTTCTCCGCTTTCGGGTAAGCCATACCACTCAACGAGTAACATAAAAAGCGTCAATACATGCAAGCTAATGGCTAATGGCTGGTACGCACCCGGGAAAAAGGCAGCCACACGCATCAGCGGGGTATCAACCCAGCTTAAATCTGGATGAACTTGAACAAAATTAGCGAACCACTCTGGAATCCAGCCAGGAAAAAGAATCAACGAGGTCACCAACAGGAAAGCTAAGCCCGAAAGATAAATCGAAAGGAAGCCACTATCCCGCCGGGAGCCTAACCAAATTGCAAAGAAAACCGCCAAAATGAGGCTCAGCGGGAACATGCCGAAAGTGACTAAAAAATAAATCCCTGCGGCTGTGCTTCTCCCCTCAAGGGCTTTCTTAGTGCCTAAGATCATAAAAAATACATAGAGCGGCAGAACGCTGGCGTTGAGAATAAGCTTGAAGCAAGGATAAGATAACGTAATCAGAAGGGCGATAAGCACTTTTTCTATGGGGTGAAAGCGTACGCCAGCCAAATCGAATCCAAACCATACGCAGAAAAACAGCGCTAATGTCGTGATTGTCATCCAAATAGCCCTGGCAACTAAATAAGGAAGAAAACTGAATGGCAAAAAGAGGATTAAGTTCCATACAAGGTCCAAGTAATGCCCTTGGCTGAATTCATCTTCGGTGTATCCATAAGTTTCCCAAAGGGCTTGGGTTTGCTTAAAGACTTCACGATCATAAGGTGAAGTCCCTTCGGTCATCCATTGCTTGGCTGCCACCCAACGCGGCGCGAATTCATCCTGATGAACAAACTGCTCAGAAAGGTTCAAGTTTAGTAAAACTAAACCTACCACACCAGCAATGGCGAGTAGTGATATCCAGTAGTGCGCAGTTTTTCTGAGAAATAACATATAAACCTTAACTCATCTCAAATCAGGCGGATTTTAACCGTCACGAACTCAGCAGTCAAACTCACGTTTACTCAATCTCTCGAATAGATTTACAGGATTATAACCTTGATAAAGATTAACTTAGATCAAGGTGGTATAATATTTATAAAAAGAGTGCAAAATACATAATCTTTGGGGATTATGAATTTTCTACCCATAACTAAACACACACACTTATTGGAACAAGATATACGTCTTTTCGTTTTTATCATATCCTAGCAAGAAATGGATGAGACCAATATTTATGTCTATTCTAGTGGAAAAGGTCCTTTATGGTTTTTTAGTCAAGTTCAACATATTAACAATTTATATGGATTTGATTAACGTTTAAAAAACACTTGAAAATGACAAAAAAATATTGTACTCTATGCGTAATGTAAAAATGCACTAGAAAAGGTAATAGAGACTGAATGGCGAGAATTAATAGAGTTAACAATGTTCTAGATGACGAGCGCGATTCCTCGACGCTCGAAAGGCTGCTGGAATTCGGCCGCAAGAAAAAATATGTCACCTATGATGACATCTTGCATTTCTTCCCCGATGCAGAACAAGATTTAGACCAGCTCGAGGAAGCTTACACAGCTTTACTCGGTGCAGGCATTAGCTACACGGAAGAAGACAGCGTTAGCGAAGAACCAAGCGAGGAAGAACTCTCAGAGGATCTTGAGGAGGAAGAGGAAGCAATCCTCGATGATTTAGCCAATATCGATACGGACGATACCATTGGCTTGTATTTAAAAGAAGTCAGTCGCGTCCCCTTACTTAGTGACATTAACGAAGAAAGGGCGTTAGCCATACGCATTGAACGCGGTAAATTAGCACGCGAAGAATTAGCCCGAGGCAACGTCAGTCCAAAGCGGCGCTTGGAATTGCGTCAGCAAATCGAAGATGGGTGGGAAGCCCGTGAACACCTCATTACCGCCAACTCTCGATTGGTAATTAGCGTCGCCAAAAAGTATATGGGTCGCGGTGTACCCTTCTTAGATCTCATTCAGGAAGGAAATATCGGCTTGATCCGCGCGACCAAAAAGTTTGAATACCAACGTGGGCATAAGTTCAGCACGTATGCTACCTGGTGGATTCGCCAGGCAGTTACGCGGGCAATTGCCGACCAAGGACGCACGATTCGCGTCCCAGTGCACATGGGCGACCAAATCAACAAGCTCCTGCGCACACAGCACCAGCTGACCCAAAAATTAGGGCGCGAACCAACCGTCGAAGAAATGGCAGAGGCATTAGAGGTGCCTCCCAAGAAAGTCGAGAATATGATTCAGGTTGCGCGCCGGCCGCTTTCGCTCGAAACACCAACCGACGACGAAGAGGATTCGGTTCTGGGCGACTTTATCGAAGATGACGAAGCACCACCACCGGATGACACCGCAACCTACAACTTATTGCGTGAGCATCTCGAAGAGGTGTTGGAAACACTTCCACCACGGGAAGTCCGCATCTTGCAGCTACGCTATGGGCTTCAGGATGGTCAGGCATATACGCTTGAGGAAGTGGGTCGAAAGATGGGCGTAACCCGCGAGCGGGTACGGCAAATTGAAGCGCAAGCCCTCCAACGGCTCCGTCACCCCAGCGTGCGGCGTAAATTGCGCGATTACTTAGGTGAATAACATGCCATCTCAAACTACAGCTGGGTATATTCCTAGCTGTAGTTTTATTGTGGCTAAGATGACGAAAGAAGCCGGATTAAGATAGGATCGTTATGACAGAAAATTCCCAAAACACGCAACCCATAAAACCAGAAACGCAAGAGCAGACACAGCCAGTCAAAATTAAACCAGAAACGCGTCTCCACTCTCAAGCAGACCAAACTCCCGAGCAAATCCAACCGGAAGCCGCAGTTCCAGTCCAAAGCGCTCCGGATTGGTTGATTGAATTTGCCAGCCAAAAAGGTTCAAGTGCCTCACTCATCAGTCCAGAAGAAGATACCCGCGAGATTAAAGTGAGCCAGGTTCCCGAGCCCTCTTTACTTCAGGAGGATACCCAGCCAATCAGCACGGTGTCGGCTGTGAGCGCGGCTGCCACTGCTTGGGCTAGTGAAGAATTTCCATCGCCCCCAACGGAACAGGGACAAGGCAGTACTTCTGCTCCAGAGACAACTGAGCCATTGGGAGCAGAGACTATCCCCAGCCAGGAAAAACAATTTCGAGAAGACTTCACCAGCGCCTTGGACGCACAGCAATACCCGCAAGCACTCCAACTACTTGAGCACCATTCTCACGATACTGCTATTCGTGTTGAAGCTCTGCGCATTCTACGCTCTCGTTTGACACTCAAACCCGCTAGTAAGCCATTATGGGAGATCTACGCCGCCTTAAATGCTCAAGAAAATCAACCTGCGCTGGCGGATAAAGCCCAGCAAACTGCAAACTATCTCAATGAATTAGAGGAGAAGTAACACAATGGAACAATCGTTGGTACTGGTCAAACCGGATGGCGTACAACGCGGATTGATTGGTGAGGTCATCACCCGCCTAGAAAACCGCGGCTTGCGCTTAGTCGCTGCCCGCTTTATGTGGGTCAATACGGAATTAGCGGAAAAGCACTACGCAGTGCACGCCGGCAAACCATTCTATGCACCACTAATTGAGTTCATTACCTCCTCACCAGTGATGGCAATGGTCTGGGAAGGCCCAGATGCTATCGCTGCAATTCGCCAAACCTTCGGCAAAACCCGCGGGACAGAAGCCGACCCGGGTACCCTGCGGCATGATTTTGCACTGCAGGCACGCTATAACATCGTGCATGCTTCCGATTCCGCAGAGACAGCCGCATTCGAGATTGCACTTTGGTTCAAACCGGAGGAAATCGTTCGTTGGCAACGTGACATTGAGAAATGGATATACGAATGAGAGATAAATCTATTGGTTCTTACGTTTCAGTTTACAAAGCCGAAGGTCAGCTGGAGGGCGAAATGGTTAAAGCTTTCCTCAAAGCCCAAGGTGTTCCAGCTATGCTCAGCCAAGATACCGCCGGCAAGATTTACGGCTTGACTGTAGGAAATTTGGGAGAAGTGAACGTGCTCGTTGCCCCTGCCGATGAAGCAAAGGCTCGCGAACTGCTCCGCGCAATGGAATCGGGTGAATACGCTAACGAAATCTTGGTGAGTGATGCCGGCTCAAACGAGAGACTTGACGCCCAATCCCAGCCCGAAGAAGCGGAACTAAAAAAACGTAAACGGGTTTTGTTTCTTTGTACAGGTAACTCAGCCCGCAGCCAAATGGCTGAAGCTGTTGTCAACAATGACCTCTGGGACCAGTGGATTGCTGTAAGCGCGGGCACAAAACCTACCGGTTATGTGCACCCCTATGCTTTGGCGGCACTCGAGGAAGCTGGCATTTTCCACCAAGGGGAATCTAAATCGGTTGAGGTGTTCAAAGGACAGAGCTTCGACCTCATTGTTACAGTATGCGATCAAGCCCGGGAGACTTGCCCGCTATGGCTCGGTCCGGAAAAGCGTATTCATATTGGTTTTGAGGATCCAGCTGCTGTGCAAGGCACAGAAGAGGAAAAGATGGCTGCCTTTCGGAATACGCTTAAATTGATCCGTGCCACGATTCCACCCGTGTTGAAGGAATTCGAAGGCGAAGCATAGCACCTAGAACCCTTATTTCCTTTGAAGAGTGCTTAAGACCATAATACTTTGTTCTCGCCGGTCTCTTGAGTGCGCGACCTGCCTGTTGGGTACCCCGAAAGAACAGAAACCATTTTGTCATTGTTTACCCCGTAGGGGCGAAGCAATCTTCTGCCACAGTAGAAAAGATTGCTCCTTGATCTTGATATCGCCGGTCTCCAGACCGAGCGAGGAACTTGACCGCAGGTCTCCCTCATTCCAAACATTTATAATCACCGATTGTCTTAAGAGGTTAGTCAGCCTCTTTGAGCCCTGAAGATCAAATGCCTTCGTGAGGTAATTGGCTTGCATGGTCCTCTATGGGCAGGCGGTGCACTTTGGAGACCCAGTTGGATCATGACCTATGAAACAGTAACCCTCTCTCAGTGAATTTGACAACCTCAGAGGATTACATTATAAGAACTGCATGAAAATCCGACGAAGACAGAAGCTCGGCGTGGTGCTTATCATCGTCACCTTAATTCTGAGCGCTTGTGGTAGTGATTTATCCTCCACCCTTTCAATTTCTCCAACGCCGAACAGCACCCAGACCACCGTCGCCACAGCCAAAAGACCGCAGGAAACCTCTGCTCCTAGCGAACCACTCCCAGCTGACGAGCTGCGCCTGACAGATGGCGACCAGGCATTGGAATTCGGCGACTACGATGGAGCCCTCAAGGCGTATCAGGCTGGCGCGACTGCCACTTCCGCCGCATTACGGGCTGCCAGCCTCTACGGGCAAGCCCTTACCTATATGAAGCAAGGGGATCTCTTTCAGGCAAAACCGCTCTTGGAAGAACTCATCGCGACCTTTCCGGAGAGCTTACCCGCCCAACGAGCCTATTTCCTACAAGCTCATATCGCATTACAAGAAGACCATCCTGAAGCTGCTATATCTGCTTGGCAGGCATACTTAGACGTTCGCCCCGGCGTTCTGGATGTTTATGTCTATGAACAGATTGGCGATCAGTACACTGCAATTGGTGACTATGCGCAGGCGTTGGAGGCTTATCGCACAGCTTACTTAGCCAATACACAAGCTGATACTGCAGATTTGGGCATAAAACTCGGCAGGACTTACACCGCCTTAGGGCAGCCAGATGCCGCTGTCGGGATTTATCAGGACCTCTATGGCAAGACGGATAACATCTACCTGGAAGCTCAGCTCGATTTCCTGCTTGGGCAAGCTATGCTTGCTGCTGAGAATACTGAACAAGCTTACAGTTATTTCCAGCACGCCGTCAATAACTACCCCGAGACTTATGATGCTTATTCGGCTCTTCTCGCCCTGCTCGATGCCGGTCAGCCTGTTGATGACCTCCAACGTGGGCTAATCAACTACTTCCGCGGTCAATATGACTTGGCGGATGAAGCCTTTACGCGCTACTTACAGAGCGATGGGCAAGAAAAGGACAAAGCACTTTACTATCAAGCATTAACAGCACGAGCTAAAGGGGTAGAGATGTTGGGCTTAGCCTCCGAGGAACGCTTAGCCTACAATCAGCAGGATGGCACACCATACGATCAAAAGGCAATTACGCTTTGGAAAGAACTGGTTGAAACCTACCCCCAAAGCAGCTATGTGGTACACGCCATCGAAGATATTATTTATACCCAGCAAGCCTATATGAATAAACCTCAGTTAGCTGCTTCAACAGCCTTAGAATTCGTTTCAGCCCAACCCTTAGCTAGCTATGCTCCGAGCGTGCTTTTTTCTGCAGGACGCAATTATGAAATCGCCGGCATGTTACCTGAGGCTGCACAATTGTGGGATCGTGTAGCGCAGAGTTATCCCTCATCTGACCAGTCGTTTCAAGGTGCATTTTTTGCTGGCATTTTACATTACCGTATGAACGACCTAGAGGCTGCAAATAGCTCAATGAACCGGGCTTTGTTGTTAGCCATCGAACCTTTGGAAACAGCGAGTGCTTACCTTTGGCTGGGGAAGATCAGCGAAAAGCAAGGAAATAATAACCAGGCTAAACAATATTGGCAATTAGCGACGTCAGCGGACCCTTATGGTTATTATGGGTTGCGCGCCCAGGAAATCCTCGAAAATCAGCCAGTTTTTACCGCTCCGAGCACACCAAACTTTGCAATAGACTTGGAAGCTGCGCGCGATGTTGCTGCTGCTTGGCTGCGCACTTCTTTTAATCTTTCTCCGCAGGTGGATTTGGACTACAGTGCCGATCTGGCAAACGATTCCCGTTTTATACGCGGAATTGAATTTTGGGGCTTGGGTATGTATCCAGAAGCCAGGTTGGAATTTGAATCCCTGAGAAATGACTACCGCTTGGATGTGATCAACACCTTCCGCTTGATGAAAACTTTTCTCGACCATGGTTTTTACACTTCCGCAATTCAAGCCAGCGAATCTATCCTGCAACTCACAGGTTACAGCGATCCAGCTGTGGCAGATCAGGTGCCTGCTTATTTTTACCTCATCCGCTATGGTGCATACTACCTCCCTTGGGTGCAAACCGCCGCAGACACTTATGACGTTCCTATATTGCTTTTGTTTAGTGTGATTTATCAGGAAAGCCGTTTCCAAGCCTACGTGGAATCCTCCGCCGGTGCCCAAGGTTTGATGCAGCTCATGCCAGCCACGGCTGCCCAAATTGCCAGCGAAATCAACTATCCGCCTAATTTTAGCGAGGAAGATTTAGTTGTACCACTCTATAACCTCATCTTAGGAACTAATTACCTTAGCCGCCAGCTGTACGTGTTTGACGGTGACACTTATGCCGCTTTAGCTGCTTATAACAGCGGACCAGGGAATGCTTTGGAATGGAAAGAAATTGCAGGTGATGACCCGGACTTATTCCTTGGCTCTGTGCGCTACCTAGAATCGCGTGATTATATTCGCAGCATCGCCGAGATCTTCGCCCAATACGTACGGATTTATTGCAAATAACAATATCAGATAAAAAAACAGGCGGCTTTCTTGAGAGAGACCGCCTGTTTGATTAGTTTTAGATGCTTTAGCGATTCTTAATCGCAGCCTGAGCAGCAGCCAGCCGAGCCATTGGGACACGGAAAGGCGAGCAGCTTACGTAGTTATTACCAATAATATGGCACCACTCGATCGAGCTTGGGTCACCACCATGTTCGCCGCAAATCCCAACTTCCAATTCAGGGCGAACCGCACGGCCATCAATGATAGCTTGCTGCATCAGTTTTCCCACACCGTCCCGATCCAACTGCTGGAATGGATTGCGGGGTAGGATGCCTTTCTCGATGTAGCGCACCAAGAAACTGCGCTCAGCGTCGTCTCGGCTATAACCGAAGGTCATCTGAGTAAGGTCGTTCGTCCCGAAGGAGAAGAATTGCGCCATGGAGGCAATTTCGCCTGCGGTTACAGCAGCGCGCGGAATCTCAATCATCGTGCCGAACTTATACGATACCTCTATGCCCTTTTCCTGCATCACCCGCTTCGCAATGTCCTCGAGAATAGGCTGAACAGCTTTTAGCTCATTGATGTGACCAGTCAGCGGGATCATTACCTCAGGTTTAGCCACAATGCCATTCTTGGTTGCGTCGCAAGCCGCCTCAAAGATCGCGCGCACCTGCATCTTCATGATGTCCGGATACACAATACCTAAGCGGATGCCCCGTAAACCCATCATGGGGTTGCTCTCGTGCAAGCGTTCAACCACTTCGAGCATCTTTTCTTTCTCGGCTAAGCCCTCAGTCTCACCCTTCGCACGCATCGTGGCGACTTCAGTGAGTAAGGTCTCGAGCGAAGGCAGGAATTCATGTAATGGCGGGTCGATGAGGCGAATGATGACGGGGTAGCCGTTCATTGCTTCGAATAAGCCATAGAAATCATCCCGTTGCAATGGCAGGATAAATTTCAGAGCATTGAAATAAGCCTGCGCACCAGGGTCTTCTGCTAACTCTTTTTCAGCTGCTTTGATTCGCTCTTCCAAGGCAACTTTTTCGTCCTCTTTGAGCACGCGGCCTTCCAAGCGCCCAACCTTAAGTGCATTGCGCAGCCCTTCGAGGATGTCCAGCTTCACCTGTGTGGGTTCTGCATTCATAATCATCTCCTGCACATAAGGCAGACGGGAAGGTTCAAAGAACATGTGTTCAGTGCGGCATAAGCCAATACCTTTGGCTCCATATTCGCGTGCTCGGCGGGCATCGCGGGGGTAATCCGCATTCGCCCAAACCTGCAAGCGGGAGAGCTCATCTGCCCAGCTAAGCAATGCCATCAGTTCTTTCTGTTGGGAAACGTCCGGTGTGGTCAGTTCGAGCTTGCCAATGAAGACCTCACCCGTGGCGCCATCCAAAGAGATCCATTCGCCTTCTTTGACGGTCATACCGTTTGAGGTCATCACCCGATTGTTCATGTCAATTTGGATCATCGAAGCACCCACAATACACGGGACGCCAAACTGGCGTGCCACCACCGCTGCGTGAGAAGTAGCGCCACCTTCACTGGTGAGGATGCCTTGGGCAGCTAACATACCGTGCACGTCATCCGGCTTGGTGAAAGGCCGCACCATGATGACATCTTTGCCTTCTTCTTTGTGCATTTTTTCAGCTAAGTCTGCGTCAAAGTAAACCTGACCAACTGCCGCGCCCGGGGAAGCGTTCACTCCCTTTGCAAAGAAACGTTTTTCCCGTACTGCTTTGTCTTTTGCTTCTTGTGAGAATTGCGGATGCAGCATCATATCCACTTGTTCGGGCGTCACACGCATGATAGCTTCTTCTTTGGTGATCATGCCTTCATTGACCATATCATAGGCAATCTTAATGGCTGCTTTCGCTGAGCGTTTGCCCGTGCGGGTTTGCAACATCCAAAGCTTACCGCGCTCGATCGTAAACTCTACGTCCTGCATATCGCGGAAGTGCTTTTCAAGCTTCTGCGCAATTTCAATGAAAGTTTCATAAGCTTCTGGAATGTCGTTTTTCAAATTTTCGATCTTGGTGGTATTGCGGATACCTGCGACCACATCTTCGCCCTGCGCATTCAATAAATACTCGCCAAAAATGACTTTCTCACCAGTTTGAGGGTCACGTGTGAAGGCAACACCAGTACCCGAATCATCACCCATATTACCGAAAACCATCGTAACAATATTTACTGCGGTTCCAAGCGTGTCGGGAATGTGTTCACGGCGGCGATAATCGATGGCTCGCTTTGAATTCCACGAATTAAACACTGCTCTAATTGCGTATTCCAGTTGTTTGTATGGATCTTGGGGGAAATCCATACCAGTTTCACGTTTGACTACAGCTTTAAATTCCTCGGTCAGCTTTGCCAAATCTTCTGCGGTGAGTTCAGTATCGAGTTTGACACCCTTTTTTGCTTTAAATTCGTTGAGCACCTCTTCAAAAGCTTCATCTTCAACACCAAGCACAACGCTACCAAACATCTGCACCAAGCGTCTGTATGCATCTGCTACAAAGCGCGGATTCCCGGTTAGCTCCACCATGCCCTTAGCTGTCTCGTCATTCAAACCGATATTCAAAACGGTGTCCATCATGCCCGGCATAGAAAACTTAGCGCCAGAACGGCAAGAAACCAACAACGGATTCTTAGGATCTCCAAAGACCTTGCCAGTTGCTCCCTCGATAACTTTCATCGCAGCCAAGACTTGATCCCACATTCCTTCTGGGAACTCGTTCGTCTCCTGAAAAGCGTTGCAAGCTTCGGTTGTAATTGTGAAAAAAGGCGGTACCGGAATGCCGATGCGCGTCATTTCTGCCAAGCCGGCGCCTTTACCTCCTAATAATCCACGCACGCCGTCCCAACTGCCTGCGTAAGCTTCAGCCTGATCAATTTCATTGAACAGGTATATCCATTTTTTGTTTGCCATAGATCCTCCTAGGATTGCTAATTTGATATGAATATTACAGCCAAAACAAAACCACTAAGCGGTTATTTTACCATAATGATAGGGGGATTCGCCAATTTTTTTGCCTGAGCTTGTGATTTTTAGGTAATTCTTATACTAAGCCGATTACTTGACTTTGATAAGGTTCTAATTCACTTGCCAAGGATTGCCAAAGGCGTTGTGAGATATATTCTTTGGGTCGTATTGTGTGCGTGGCGGTTTTTCCTCAGCAGGATGACCTATGAAGATGACGTTGAGAGGGATAACGCCCTGAGGCAGCAAGAGAATTTCGGCAATTTGCTTTTGATACCTCTCGATTGGCGTAACGCCACACCATACGGCTCCCAAGCCAAGCCCAGTAGCAGCCAAGAGCAAGTTTTCTGTAGCCGCGCTGCAGTCTTGAATCCAAAACTTCTCCACCCGCTTGCCAGCACGGAGATCACCACACACGCTAACGGCGCATGGGGCTTTCATCTTTCCAAAAATCAATGTATGGTTGATTCTCCTCAAGATTTCAGCCTCGGTAACAACCACAAAGTGCCAAGGTTTGAGGTTCATCGCAGTAGGTGCTGCCATCGCCGCCTGCAGGAGCAGGTCAATCTGCGCATTACTCACCGGCTCATCCGTAAACTTTCGGATGCTCCGCCGTCTGAAAATTAAATCCAACGCTTCCACGAGAGACCTCTCACAATGCTACGAGCAAAGCCCCCAAGGTGCGCGGCGCCTCCATCATCGGCATGTGCCCAGCACCAGGGATAAATACACTGTGAGCTTTTGGATTTGCCTGAATCATCGCCTGCACTGCAGCTGCGGGAATAATTTGGTCTTCTTTGCCTGCAGCAATTAAGACTGGGCAAGCCAAAGCTGCTAAAACCTTCAATCTTTCGGGCCGCTGGGCAATAGCGAATTGCGTGTTCGCCAAACCCTGAGGGTCGGTTGCTGCAATCAATTTACGCGTATACTCCTGAATTTTTGGGTCGAAAGAAAGCTTGGGGCTCATCGAATTAGCGAGCACGTGGCTCCCGTGTTTCAATATTGCCTCAGCGTCTGCATAGCGTTGTGCCTTCTTCTCTTCCGAATCGCTGCCAGCGTTAGAAGCAATCAGCGCTAAACCCGCTAAACGTTCAGGGTGCTTCTCGGCAAAAGCTAAGGCAATATAGCCACCCATAGAGTGCCCGCCTAAGAGCACTTGGTCAAGCCCTAACTGGTTAAGCACGCCAAGTACGTCTTCTGCCATCTGTTCCAAAGTATGGTTGGCATTACCCGTTTCGGATTTTCCCTCACCACGGAGATCCAACAGAACAAAGCGCGCCTGATCTTGATAAAGCTGTGCCATTTCCAGCCAAATAGTGTGATCGAGACCTACACCATGTAGTAGAACAATCGGCTTACCTTCACCTACAATCTCAATATGCATGCTGATATCATTCACTTTGATCTTCATGTGGTTCTCCTTCCTGTTTTTTGAGTTCTAAAAATTGGTAAACATAATTTATCGCTGCTTTTTCGTCGCTCACTTCACCTGCAGCTTGGGCTTCAAGCAATGCTGCTATTATTTCACCAAGCAAAGGGCTAGGTTCGAGCCCGAAAATACGTTGCAGGTCTTTTCCATCCAGCAGCTTGGGCGGTTGAATAAGGGCTTCTTGACGATTGAACCAGGCAGCTAAAAGCTTGTTGACAGCCTGCACTTCGCGCTCCCACGCTTCCATCTGAAGGGTATCCTCGAAAGCTGCTAAGGTATCGGCTAAACTGAGTAAGGCGTTATCCACGCCAGCAGCACCTAAATCACGAAAATACCGGTAAACAGCGCGATCGGTCATCTCAACGCCAGGTTTACTAAAATGATGAATGCGCATGTGCTGGCTGACGAGCAATGTGAGATAAGCAATCTCCTCCTTGCCCAGCATAAGTGCCCGTGCGCGCTTTTCCATCAGCTCGGAGCCAGCCTTATCATGCCCGTAAAAATGATAGTGCCCTTTTTCATCTTGAGTTTGCATTAACGGTTTACCCGCGTCATGGTACAGCGCTGCTAACAGCAATAAACTGCGCCGCGGTCTTCCAGCTTGTACTGGCTGACTGAGCAAATCTCGTACTTGCTCAGCATATGGGGCGAGCATCTCTTTTGCCAGCTGCATGTAGTTTTCAGTTTTGCTTCCCTCAGGGTTAGCCCTATATCCGAGCATAATTTCTAAATAGGTAATCACTTGCAAAGTATGCTCCCACAGCGGATGCACATGCGGATAAATTGCAGGTTGTGGCTTAATCACCGCCAACTCCGGGAAAACCGGGGCAAGAACTCCGAGGCTGTCCATCAGCCTGAAAGCTCCCGCAACATCACATTGGGCTAAAATCTTAAAAAGCTCGTCACGAATGCGTTCGCCCGAAATCTGTGCCAAACCCTCCGCTGCCGCGCGCATCAAACTTTCAGTATGAGGTTCAATTTCCAGATTGAAAGTGCGTTTGAAGCGTATGCCGCGCAGAACGCGCAGTGGATCTAATTGCATAGAGTGTAGTGATGCTGCTTTCAGCACTTTGGCATCTAGGTCCGCTAAGCCGCCAAGCAGGTCGATCACCTCTTCCGGTTGCAGCAAGTCGAGAAGCAAAGTGTTGATGGTAAAATCCCGGTTTTTTGCGTCCTCAAGCAAGCTTCCACCGGTATAGATTACAAAGTCCAAGATGATTTCATTGGGTTTGCTCTGGTTCAATATTACTCTGCCAGTTTGGCGTTCATCATCGAGGGTGAAGCCGACAGCGTGTAATTGCTGACGCACCTTTTTTGCCAGTTCCAAAGATTGCGCCGGAACGACAAAGTCGAAGTCATTCACCGGTCTGCCCAGCACCAAATCGCGCACGGCACCCCCTACCAAATGCACCGGCAAGTTTTCCGGGGCACTGCTATGCACAAGCTCTAAAAGCTGGCGGGTTTCTGGGTCAAGCTGGATCTTCATACTTTTTCAAATTAACGGTTCCAATAAAGGGCAGGTTGCGATAATAATCATCCATATCCAACCCATAACCGAACACAAATTTATCCTCAATGGCAAAACCGCGGTAACGCACCGGCACTTCAACTTCCCGCCGAGATACTTTATCCAGCAGGGTGCAGACGTAAAGCGATGCGGGGTCGCGGGTTTGAAGCAGCTCGATCACTGCCGCCAAGGTATGTCCGCTATCGATAATATCTTCCACAATGAGGACATGCCGGTCCTTGATGCTTGTATTGAGGTCTAAGGTAATGCGCACATCGCCAGAAGAAGCCCGTGCACCGCTGCCATACGATGCAACTGCCATAAACTCAATTGCCAGCGGTACGTTAATCTGACGGATTAAATCAGCCAAAAACATAACTCCGCCGCGCAAAATACAAATGACCAACAGCTCTTTATCGGCGTAATCTCTTGAAATCTCGGCTCCAAGCTCGCGAATACGCGCTTGCAATTGTTCTTCGGTAATGATGATTTCGTCTAAAAAATCCTGATAGGGTTTCATACTTCCCTCTCAATCCCGTGGAACTTCATGGCAGCGCCGGCAGCGGGCTTCGTACATTTCCGAGGCGCCCACGATCACAATAGGATCATTATAATGAGCCGGCTTGCCATTGACCAAGCGCTGGGTGCGGCTGGCTGGCTCCCCGCAAACCATACAAATGGCGTTTAACTTATCCACATACTCCGCTTTGGCAATGAGCACAGGCATACAGCCAAAAGGTTCTCCCCGAAAGTCCGTATCCAGTCCGGTAACGATCACGCGAATGCCCTGATTCGCAAGCTGATCAACCACTTCTACAATGGAGTCATCGAAAAATTGAGCTTCATCGATGCCTACTACCGTAACCTCTGGCTCTAAGTTCTGAAGAATTTCCGCAGCGGAATTGATCGGTAATGCTTCGAAATCTACGCCAGAATGAGAGGTGACCTTGCTATACGCATAGCGGCTGTCAATAACAGGCTTGAAAACCTGTACTTTTTGCCGCGCAATCACAGCCCTGCGCAGGCGGCGAATGAGTTCTTCGGTTTTGCCACAAAACATCGAACCCGTAATGACTTCCACATAACCATATTGATGAGCCATAATACCCTCCAGAAAAGACAACAGGCAGGTGGTGTGCCTGCCTGTTAAGTTTACCGAAAAAAAGCCAAGTTGTGGTGTTAATCTTCAGAAGATTCAGCCGTTGATGGCAGCTTATAACCTAACTTACGCAGCTGTTTCTTGATATCAATAAGGGATTTGCGTCCGAAACCATCAATGTCGAGCAAGGCTTCTTCACCTGATTCCAACTTAGCTAATATATCTCCAACCGTATTCAAGCCGGCTTTGGTCAGCGCGTTGATCGCCTTTGTGGAGATTTCTAGTTCAGAAATCGGGCGTTCAGGGGAGGTTTTTGCTCCAGCTTGGGCTTTCAGATCGGCAACATATTCCTGCCGCACCTGTAAGCGCTTATAGAAGCGATCCACTTGCCCTTCGCGGTCAAGCAAGCGTGCTTGCTGACCCGTATAGAAAGGGTGGCAGTTAGAACAAACTTCGGTTCGGATTTCCGGCACAGTTGAACCTGTAGTCCAGGTTGTCCCACAAGAAGCGCAAATTACTTTGGCTTCCGGATAATATTTAGGTTGAATTTTTGCTTTCATAGTTCCTTTCCGGCACCGTGTTAATCTTGAGAAACGATCACGTGCACTTTTTTGCGTCCGCCCGGAAGTGTTTCATACTTAACGGTTCCGTCGGCAGTGGCAAAAAGCGTGTAATCCCGACCACAGCCAACATTCCAGCCAGCATGTACCTTGGTGCCATGCTGCCGAACTAAAATGTTGCCACTGATTACCTGTTCGCCACCAAATTTTTTGATTCCAAGCCGCTGTCCACGGCTATCACGACCATTGCGGGAGGACCCGCCACCTTTTTTGTGTGCCATCTTGACTTACTCCATAGAAATTGATTCCACCAGCAGCTGGGTGTACTTTTGGCGATGCCCTGTATGCCGGCGATAGTTGTTTTTAGGTTTATATTTGAAGACCAAAATTTTCTTGCCTTTAATCTGATCGACGACTGTAGTTTTGAGGCTGGCACCTTCCACTTTGGGGCTGCCAACCATTACTTTATCGTCATCAACAACGAGAAGGACTGATTTAAGGATAACACTATCCCCAACTTTAGCTGGAAGAAGGTCAACAGTAAGCGTTTTACCCTCTTCAGCGCGGTATTGCTTACCGCCAGTTTCAACAATTGCATATTTCATTTTTCTCCAATCTTCACTTCGCCACATCCTGCGCGTTTCACCGCTCAGCTGCGGGTAAGTTGGTTTACATAATTTACCCCAGCAAGATATTGCCGGGGCAACGAAAAATTATTATAAATGCACCTAAGGTGAATGTCAAGCAAAATTGCCAGCTAATTATGCGTTTATGAAATAATCCTTATACATAATTGAGCTTGCTGACCACTGGAATTTTACACCACTCCCTAAAATGTCTACTTTTTTTGCTTGACCGATGCTCAGGCTGATGATAAAATTTTTTCACCTTAGCCCCCATGGTCTAGTGGTTAGGACACAGCCCTTTCAAGGCTATAACTCGAGTTCGAGTCTCGATGGGGGCACAAAGCAGGAGTTCCACCTCCTGCTTTTATTTTTTTGCTTACCGCTTGTTATTCGATGGGCATGTTCCACTTACTCACCGAAAAGAGCTTTTCTAGCATGGCTGCTCGTGCGGATGCGTCCATCCACAGCGGCTGGGAAAAATCCCTAAACGTAATAGTCAGCATCTCCACGCCTAAGTACTTGCCATCATAAAACACATGCCGGTCGATGAAGGCGTCATCCGTATCTAGCGTGAGGCCATATTGATCGAAAAACAAATTCCCCAATCCGTAGTGCAGCACAGCATTGTCGGTAATCTCAATAGCATGCGGTTGGTGCGCTTGGCTGCCGCTGACGATCACTGCGCCTGCTGCTTCCATGCGGTGGAAGTCCTCTCGCAATTGAGATTGTGCCTCCCAAACGTAATATTCATTATGTTGGAAAGTAACAATTGGCAGGTAGCCTTCATCTCTTAAATTTTCCACTTCTGCGCTCATATAATCCCAATCGCAGCGCAGGTTGCCAGGTTTATCCTCTGTGGCGTTGCTATAGGTTGTTTCCTTCGCATTGCAGCCTAAAAAGGCAATTTTAGTACCATTGACTTCCAACTTAACTGGCTTTTTGGCTTCTTCCAGGTTACGCCCACCGCCATAGTAAAGCCAGCCTAATTCTTCATAGAGCTCCAAGGTGTGCAGCATCGCCTCGGGTCCCCAATCCTCAAAATGATCACCTGTCAACTCCACCACATCGGTTCCCACCGCTTTGAGGAGTTCCACATACTCGTCCTTCGAGCAAAAAATCAGCTTATCGATGTTTTGTGGTGCCGGCTCGCCGCAATTCACTGCAAAAGGCACTTCATTGCTGATATGCAGGATATCTGCATCGCGCAAAGCCGGCCCAATGACCTCCGCCGGCCGGGTGATGCCCAGCTTTTCCATTTCCCTGGCTGTGCCACGCACGAGTGCTGTCACGCCTGTAAGAATGACAGTAGCTAATTTATCTGCATCACGGTTAGTCTGAGCTACGTTTGGTTTTAGGCTCACTGCTATCGCATCTGTTGATTTTCCTTCCACAGCCACGAGCGAAATCGGCACTCTAAGCGGGTAACTATCTGGCATAAAGTCTTTATGCAATGGGGATTGCTCATCCAGTGCGATCGCCTTCCACCGCGGTTGAATCTCTTCAAAGGGGATAATTGCCCAGGTGCCTGGTGTGTTCCAAGCAAGGTTAAGCAAATCTGTGTCTGCGTGCACTTCCACCGTTCCAGCCGGCTTACCCCACAGGCTTTCGATAGCCTTGTAGCTGCTTTGGCCTAGAATCAAGCGGTCAAAATAAACAGTTGGGCTGGCTTCCTGCCAAAAAGCTTGCAATTCCGTCGCATTAATCCCATCCGTAATCGTTGGGAAGGGCGCCACCAGAGCATAAATCCAAGTGCTGATTGGCGCCTCCGAGCCGAAAGTGAGTTTGGCTGTTGCGTTTTCGCTTTCGGCAAGCACAAAGCCAGCCGCAGCTAACTGCAAAGAATCTTTGAACGCCGCGGGTAAATTTGGATCCACGTAAACGCTTACAACTTCAGACGTGGGCGTGTGGGTTGGCGTTGCGGTAGGAGATGCCACCTGTGTTGGCGTAACTTTAGAACTGTTTTCCGTAGCTGTATTGGCAAGGTTTGTAGGTGCTGAACTTAATGCCCCACATGCCGAGAGCAGAAACAGTGCCGCAAGCATGAGGATGAGAGTGTTTTGCAAAGCCTTGAACTTCTTCATAATGCGATTGTGAGTCCTTTTCAGAGTGTATCTCTCCGCGCTATTGTAACGCATTCATCCCAGTGTGATTAAATGCAGCGCAAAATGCAGCGCAAAAGGCCTCCCCGCCGTAAAAAAATGCGGGGCTTGATCGCTCAAGTCCCGCGTTTTGGAGAAACTTTACTTTTACTTCATCAGCAACGGCAGGAAGAGCTGCTGCGGGGCTGGCTGGATGCAGCTTTGCACACGCACATCATCCACATACCAGCCTTCCGCGCCGCCAGCATCGCCGCTGCCCATGCGGAAGCGGAAGATTACATTTTGACCAGCATAAGCTGCCAAGTCCACGACCGTCCAAGACCAATCTGTTACGCCACACCAAGCCTGCCGGCGTGCCAGTGGGTTAAAGACCCCGGAGCGAATGACGCCAGTATAAGGAGTGGTGAGCAATACATTGGCTGGGACTGGGCTCCAGGTAACCCCATTATTCGTGCTTATCTCGAGCACACCACCGTCGTTGCAGACGCTAGCACTATCAAACGTCCAGCGATGCCAGAAAGAGAGTGAAAGAGGCGTCTCTTCCTCGGGAAGACTAAAGCTTGGTGAAACCAATCGCTGATCAGAAATTTGTGCAGGCACACTGCTCAGCCAAGCAGTCATCGGTGAGTGTGCTTGCACAGTGCTCAGGGACCAGTGGAATAAGTCGCTTGAGGTATCCTGCCAGCCTGCAGCACCCTGCTCAAAATCTGATAGATAAATGATCCGCGGAGTTGTTCCCGCAGGGCAGTCACCCGGGCCGGGCTGTGTGCGGAAGGTAAAGACCTCGTTTTCATTGGTGGCATTACAGACATTTTCTGCTATTACGCGCCAATAGTAACGCGTATCTGTCTGCAGCGCGCTCGCAGGCAAAAAGTTGGTAGCGGTCAGTCCATCCTCATCTAAGATAATATTGCCAAAAGCCTGGTCGGTCGCGACTTGCAGTTGATAGCTTATCGCTCCAGGCAGAGCTTGCCAGCTGAACTCAACATTGGGGGGAACATCATTAGCGCCATCTTCCGGCGTCAACAGAGCCGGACCAGCAGCCAAAGTAGTATAAGTGTTCACCTGCAGGTCAGCTGTATGGGTCAGGCTGCCCGATGTACCCGTGATAGTGAGGGTGCTGCTGCCAAATTCGGCCGAGCCATCGCCGGTTAAGGTTAGCGCTGCCTCAGCCGGCGGTGTGTAAGGCCCAATAGGCTCAAAAGCAAGTGCGTAGCCGCTCAGTTGGCTGGCCTCTAGGCTCACGAGCTCATCGTATTGATTGAGGCTGTCAATATTCACCCCAACAGATTTGCTATCTGTGGAGCAAATATCAAGGGCGCTCGGGTTAAGAGCAAGCGTGAAATCCGGTGTACGCGGCTCAAGCACAACCTTAAGGGTCGGATCGCCAAAGATATGGTATTCCTCCCAATAATATTGATCCAAGCTTGTGTTAGAGGCGTCCACAGCCACCAAACCGGTGTGTTTCATTTCACTAACCGTCGGCACAACAATTCCGGCTGGGTCATCGAACAACGTATCAAAAATAACCCGTTCCAATATATCATCTTCCGTCCAATAGGAATTATTGGAAGCTGCAGCAATGGATAAGGCACCGTTTTCAGGTTCAATAATCCAGGTATCTGCAAAGGACTCGTTTACCAAAAAATCTCCAGTCACACAAGCGTGCGAAGCCACATAAGGCACTGCCACCCCCGTCAGGTTGCGCACATCACTCTGTGAAAGCGAGGGCCCAGCCCAGCCGTATGGACTGCCATGCCCGCTATAAACTACCATGGCGCGGTTATTATTTATAGAGTTAATCACATTCGTGCCCGTAGCGCCATAGGTAATCGCATAGAGCTTATCCCCGCCCAAAGTAGGATTTGTTGGAAAAATGCCCGTATAGCCTTTACCGGCAGTGTAAGTATTGATCACATAATTATGTGTACCTTCAGCTACATGATAGAAGCCACTATCGCTGGTTGCGATGAAAGCGGCTTTCTTTACCCAGGGCTCAGCGCCACTATAGGTTTCGTAAACCTGCAGCTTGCTTACGATATTTGCCAGCTGCGCCGTGCTGCGCACCGGAAAGCGTCCATAGAAAATATCCGGGACAAATTCGCTTTCATTATCCATAGTGAAAAAGTATAAATCAGTGCGGCTTGAATCACCCGTGCGGAACTGGTAATTCGTGATGCTATCCGCCCCGTTGTTGTAATCCCCAACCAACAAGACGAATTCTGGCGGATTGGGGCCTAAATATTGTGCTTTAATGTAGTTTTTGATAGCGTTAGTAGTGTTTCCGCCTACCTGCGAAATGGTAGCAACGCTTACATTGTAGCCTTGAGCTTGTTTGAGGGAGACATAATCACTAAGGCCAGAGGCGTAAGCATCCGCAGTAATAATCAGATAGTTCTCGCCCGTTTTAGGCTGGGCGAGCGCCTGGCCAAGGTTATAGTTCAATACGCGGCCGGCATAAATTGCATTGAAACTAGAAGAATTGAGCCGGTCCATTTCCTCCTGAGCTGCTGCCCGGTCTCCGCCCGTTAGGTTCAGGCGGAAAGTGATCTCCGCGATCGTCTCCAGCTCTCCCGTGGTTGGGGTGTAGCGCACTGGCCAAAACTCGAGCTGCAAGATTCGGTGCCCGCGCACCGTATATTCGTCTACGATGCGCACAATGTCCTCTGGGTATGGCAATGATTGCGCGAAAATCTGGCTATCCGGCGGGACTTCGGCTGCAGCCGGTCCACATTTGGGCTGCGGTGGCTGGCGCGGGGCAATCAAGCCGCTCAGCCCTTGGGCTTGCAGGCTGGTGCTTTGGCTGGTGAGCGCTAGAACTTCAAGGTTCACTTCAGCCCCAGCCGGCACTTCCACCTCGGCAAAAACCACAGGCAGGGCTGGCGCGCCGATTTCTCCACCTTGCACGTAACCTTCGCCGACCAGGCTGAGGTAGGTTTGACCGGCAATTGTCACCTGCTTCACTTCCACACCCGAAGCGGCAGCCTGAAGTGTAATCGCGTTTTCATCTGCCTGTAGTAGCTTGACTTCGGGGGCAGTTTTTTCTCCTTCCCCACCAAAGGAAATCCACTCCCCTGAGCTGGACTGGGCGCTCACAACGGTGAAGCCCGCAGCTAATAACAATCCAAAACCAAGAACAAGGACAATAACTAGAGACACAAAAACGGAAGGTTGGAATTTAGCAGAAGGTCGCATAGGAAATCCTTTCTCCATCAATGATTTGGAATGCCAAACCGGAAAATTCTATCATCATTGATCTTTAATAGGGTGTTTGTTTACATCTGCCTTCTGAAGAATAGAAAACTAACGTCAATTCTGACCCCTTTACTTGTATTTTGGAAAAATTCCGTTGACAGCCTGCCCTTTTACCTCTAAACTTAAGCCATGCTTGCTCATGTGCTTTCCTGCGGGGTTATCGGCTTGGACGGAGTCATTATCGATATCGAAGTCGATTTCGGGCAAGGCTTACCGCACATGGCTATCGTCGGTCTGCCGGATGAAGCCGTTAAAGAGAGCCGTGAGCGTGTCTACTCCGCCATCAAAAATGCTAACCTCGCCTACCCGCGTAAACCCATAACTGTCAACTTAGCGCCTGCTTCTGTGCGTAAGGAAGGACCTTCCTTCGACTTGCCCATTGCTGTGGGGGTGTTAATTGCTGGTGAACAGATTAATCAAGAAGAAATCGAAGGCGCACTTGTTGTCGGAGAGCTTTCCTTGGATGGTTCCGTTCGGCACGTGCGCGGCGTTTTAGCCATTGCTGCTACCGCTCGGCAAGAGGGTTTTAAGCGCCTTTACGTGCCAGCTACGGATGCCGCAGAAGCTGCCCTCATTCCCGATCTGGAAGTGATCCCCATTGGTTCATTAGCAGAACTCTACGCTCACCTAACCGGTGAGCAGCCCATCGCGCCAGCCCAGACGGTGCCAGTCGCCCTCAGCGATCCGCCTGCAGCCCAAACAGATTTCAGCGAAATCAAAGGGCAGGAGCACGTCAAGCGAGCGTTGGAAGTGGCGGCTGCTGGCGGGCATAATGTGCTCATGTCTGGGCCGCCTGGAGCCGGGAAAACACTTCTGGCGCGTGCCATTACCTCCATTCTGCCTCCACTTAGCTTAGAAGAAGCGTTGGAAGTGACCAAGATTTATTCCATCAGCGATATGCTGCCTAGCGATACGCCGCTCATGCGAGAGCGTCCATTCCGCTCTCCGCATCACACCATCAGCCATGCCGGCTTGGTTGGCGGCGGCAACATGCCCCACCCCGGTGAAATCTCACTGGCACATCGCGGCGTGCTCTTTCTGGACGAGCTACCTGAATTTGGTCAGCGCATCCTCGAAGTGCTGCGCCAACCTATTGAAGACAAACGTGTGACTATCAGCCGAGCGAATGGCACGCTCACCTTCCCAGCCAACTTTATGCTCATCGGCGCCATGAACCCGTGCCCTTGCGGCTACTATGGCGATTCGCAAAAACAATGCACCTGTTCCCCGGGCGCCATCACCACCTACCAAAAACGTATCTCTGGACCGCTGCTGGATCGCATCGACATGCTCTTACACGTCCCCCGTGTGGAATATCAAAAATTGAGCAGCGCACGGTTAGGCGAATCTTCTGCAGATATTCGGCAGCGCGTGGTCAAAGCGCGCGAAAGACAAGCCAAGCGTTTCACAGGCACCGAGTTGTTTTCGAATGCGGATATGACCCCGGCAGAAGTGCGCCAATACTGCGTTTTAGATGCTGCTTCCCAAGCGCTGATGCAAGTGGCAATGCGCCAAATGCAGCTAACCGCGCGTGGTTACCATCGTGTGCTCAAGCTGGCTCGTACGATAGCAGACTTGGCAGATTGTGAAGCCATTACGCAAGTGCATTTGGCAGAAGCCTTGCAATATCGCACCAAAGAGTTTGAGTTTTAGAGAACCTCTCTAATCGAAACTATAATAAACCTAGGAGAAAGGAGCACAATGAAAACGATTCAATTAGGTAAATCGGAGCTGCAAGTGCCGGTCATTGCGGTGGGATGCATGCGCATCCAAAAGCTAAACCAAACTGAGGCTGAGAAGTTCATCAAAACTGCGCTTGAGCTCGGCGCCAATTTCTTTGACCATGCTGACGTCTATGGCGACGGCGCCTGCGAAGCACTGTTTGCTAAAGCCATCGGCATGACCCCAATCCTTCGTGAGCAGATGATCCTGCAATCCAAGGTCGGCATTCGCGCCAACATGTTCGATTTTTCCAAAGAGCACATCTTAGAAGGCGTGAATGGCTCGCTCAAGCGCCTGCAGACGGATTACCTCGATATTCTGCTGCTCCACCGCCCGGATGCATTGGTCGAGCCGCAGGAAGTGGCTGAGGCTTTCGATATCTTGCACTCTGCCGGGAAGGTACGCTACTTTGGCGTTTCCAACCAGAAGCCCATGCAAATCGAGCTTCTGCGCAAATATCTACATCAGGAAATTCAATGCAACCAGCTGCAACTTAGCATTCCGCACTCGCAGATGATTTCCAATGGGATTTACGTCAATATGGAAAATGATGGTGCCATTGATCGTGACGGCAGCATTTTGGACTACTGCCGGCTAAACCAAATCACTATCCAACCTTGGTCGCCTTTCCAATATGGCTTCTTTGAAGGTGTGTTCTTAGACAACCCCAAATTCCCGGAGCTCAACAAGGTTATTAATCGTATTGCTGCCGTGCATGGCGTTTCAAATACCACCATTGCATTAGCTTGGCTGCTGCGCCACCCCGCCAAGATGCAACCGGTCACCGGCACGACGAACATCAGCCGGCTGAAAGATTGCGTAAAAGCTGCTGACGTCTCCCTCAGCCGTGAAGAGTGGTATGAAATTTTTATTGCTGCTGGGAACAAGCTGCCGTAAAAATTCACAGGGATGAATTCTGGTTCAAGCCTTTGATTGCGTTCTTAATGCCCCCTTGTGGGGGCGTTATGCTTTATTTTTGGGTTTTCCTGACCTCGTTTATAATCAGTACATGCCAAGAACGATAAATGGGCGCCAGTTTCAGTGGCAGCTCCTGGAACAAGTAGGCAAAGGCGATGCTGGCGAAGTGTTGCGCGTGCAAGCCCAACCAGGCAGTGTAACCGCTCTAATGAAGCGACCAGTACAAAATGCCTCTGGCGGTACGATCTTACGCCAAGCAGTTCAGATTGAAAACGAAGGCCAGATTCTTGCCAGCCTCAAAGGCTTAGATGCCAGCCGTAATGGCTTGCTTGTGCACACGCCCCTTTTGCTTGATCAAAGCATCCCAGGAACCACACAAACCGCTTCTCTCTTCATTGTGAGCGAAGAAGTACCTGGTGTTGCTATCTCCAGCCTCCTCAAGCAACGGCTCCAGGAGGACGTCTCACTTTCGCATGTTCTGGTACTGCGTGTCCTTTCCGGGCTTTTTTTATTGCTCGAGCGTGCACACGCGTTCGGTATCGCTTGGAACGACGTCAAAATGGAGCATATTTTTTGGGATGAAACCAACGGAAAACTTTCATTTATCGACTGGGGTAATGGTTTATTTCTGTCTGCTCAGCCCCCAACCAACGGCCAAGATCCAGCTTGGTTGGACTATCAGCAGTTTATCAGCGAAGGTAACTTGCTGCTTAATCAAATCGCGCCTGAGCTTATCGCAGAGCTGGATTGGCCTGCCAGTGCAGCTCAATTGACAAAAGAAGACCTTACCCAGCTGCAGCTGCGCACGGAATACTTGCTCAGCTCACTTTCCATGCGCGTGATCGACTATCAAGTTCTCTTCCGCAAACAAGTTCAATCCATCCATAACCTGGATGAACTTAGTGCCTTGCTCGAGCTCAAGAATTCCCTCGAGGCGTTAGGGGTAACTATTGACATACAGACTGCATTAGAGGCAATCCAAAGCTTAGCTGTAGATTATGCAAAAAAACAAAGTTTTACCTCACTTGAACAGCTGCTCGAACTGGTCAAACAATACCTGCCAGCTGATTTTGGTGACGTCTGGAAAACAACTGATTATCTTTTGAGGCTTACAGATGCTCATCAGAGCCCATTTTTTACAGAACTACTCACTCGTGTGCTTTCAGCGGATTGGGCTAGTGCCCTTTGGTTGCTTGAGGGTATTCGCGAGCAAACCAATAATTCAGCGCGGCTAAATGCATTGCAAAGTCAGATGCGCAAAGCTGCTAATATACCTCGTGCTTACGCTTCACCTATTTACGACCTTCTAATCCCTCTCAGAGATGAGGCGCATCTCCAGCTTATTCACCGGCATACCTCTCACGATGCAAATGATTCACTTACCAAAGAGCTGGAGCGTTTTTCAATGCAACTCGATACTTTGCTCGCTAATTGGCACGAATTAGGCGCTGGTGAAATTTTAGGAGACAAATTGCTTACTCTCCGGGAGCTTCTACGCTCTCCGGCAGTTGGCGTGCTCTCCATCCCCCGAGAGCTGCCCAAAGCTTTGAACTTGCTGCTTTCCAAGCTGCGCGAATTTTTCGCTGCCTGGTCTGAAGGTGAACTTGAGACGTGCCGGCAAACTTTACGGGAGCTGTTCTTGCTGGAGCCTTCACTAAGTTATCTTCAATCCATCGATAATGAAATCAGCGCCCTGCAGAGTTGGATGGATCAGCTGTTCACAGGCCCTCAACCTGGGGAGACGCTCACCCACTTTGCTGCGCAACTGAACGCAAATAAACCACGGGTAGCTGCGCTGCTCAGCCAGCCAGGCTGGCTTGGCAGCTTATATGCTTGTGTGGAGGTCCTGCAGCATGCCACGGATATCGATGCTGTGCGCGCGCAAGCCCAACAGGAAAACTGGCCTATCACGTGGACTGATTATAGTTACATCACGATTGAAGTGCCTCAGGAATTAGGTTCAAAAGTGACATTGAATGCAGCACAAGCCGCTGCTTTGCAAGGTTTCCATGCAGCCCTGCGGTTGAATCAAGATTTAACCTCAGCCTTACAATCAGTGCACACAACCTTACCCCAATTTTATGGACTTTACCAGGCATTAGCGCAGGATTTTGATTCGATATATAGCACCTTGCCGCTGCAATCAAAACCCCTCGAACTTTCTGCCTTCCCGCAGCAAGATCGAACCAAGGTGCAGGAAGCAATGGAAGTGCTCTCGGCTTTACAAAGCTGGAAAGAGGCATTCTCCAGCACAGATCCTATCGATAATCCAGCTTTTCCAGATAATCTGCGCATCTGGCAGGTTATCCAAGAAGCTCAAACCGCTCAGCAACTCTGGCAGAAGCATCTCCTGCCGGCGCTCCAAGCGATCCGCCATCGCGAGTGGGAGAGCTTGAAACTTTCATCCACGAGCCAACTTCCCGAGACATTTGTACAAGCTTGCGCTTACCTAAGTAAATTCGCTGCACAATGGCAGCGCATATCCGAGAGCGGCATTTACCCCGAGCTTACACGTGAGCTGATTTTCTTAGGCGATCAGGCACAAGAGCTGTTCTTTAAGTTTTGGCAGCAGCTTGAGCAAACCTCAAACGCTGCTCTGCGATGGTTGGTCTTATCGCATCAGTCGCTATTCAGCAGCGTTAACCAAGCTTTATTGCAGATTTCTCGCCACTTAAGAGAGTTAGCGAGAGCTCTAGATGTAATCCACCAAGCGGACTTAGCCGCATCGCGGCTAGCCCGCACGAGTGCAGGGGATATCATGTTTTCCCTCGCCCAGCTCGCGTCACTCATTGAGCCTCGAGAGGAACCATCACCACGCTTGCAATTGTGGCAGGAGCAATACAACCAGCTGCTGAAGCAGAATAACTGGCAAGCGTTTAGGCAAGCGGTTCAAGGCTTAGATGTTCTGCATCCTTTATTGCCTTGGGCAAATGAGCTCGTCTCCCGGGATATCGACATCTTCACTGCCTTCCCTAACCAAAAATGGTAGAATAGGCAGCGCAAACGGAAAGACTATGAAAGAACAAAAATTAGATGCCCGTAATGGGCTTTATTTAGCTGAACCTCTAGACACCTGGCTTAGCGCTGGTCAGCATGACTATGCAATCCCTGAAGCTGCCGGCTCCAGCGCCCGTGTGTTCCTGCTCAAAAGCGCTAACGGCGAGCGCCCCTTCAAGCGTGAGCCTGCCTTTAAGGTGATGCGCCATGATAAATTGGCTTACGCTAAACCACTCTTCTTGGAAGAGTACCGTATTCTAGCTGGCTTGCAAGGACTGAACAACCTAACACCGATGCTGGCTGCCGGCTACCTAAAACCCGATTCAGGTACGGCTTGGCCCGCTGAAATTGCCCCGCTCTCCAAAGACTTAGTGCGGCAAGCTGAAGCAGCCCATATCACTGGCACACTGATCTTCTTCGAACCAGATGAGATCGAAGACCTCTTAGCAGAATATGAGCAGCGCTTAGCCGATGGATGGCTGCCTTTCGTCGTGCTCGAGCGGCGCTGGGAGGATAACCTTTACATGCTTAGCGATGCTGGCTACACACGCGGCAATTTCGTCCATAACCTGACGATGAAACAGGTCCTGGATATTGCTTTGCAAATTACAGACCTGATGGAAGCAGCGCATCAACGCGGTGCGACTTATTTAGATCACAAACTGTTGCATTACTATTGGAATGAACCCCGCCAAAAGGTGATCATGGTGGATTGGAACATTGGGCATTGGCAGCCAGAAAAACTCCAGCCTGAGGTGCAACAATTTGACCTGCTGCAATTTAGTGCCCGTGCACTTCACCACTTATTCACCGGTCGGCAAGCACCCGGTTCCGTTGCCGTTGGACCTAACCGCCCAGAAGATATCGCTAATTCTCCTCGGCACTTCGAAGCCTCCTATTCTTACGAAGTCCAACGCCGCCTGAATAGCGAGGAAATGCGCTTTTTGGAAGCAGCCTTAGATGGCGGTTTTAAGAGCGCTGCAGAAATGCATGCGCAGCTACAAGTCCTTTATAACAAACGGCTATAATCACCCATACTACGCAAAAAAACTGAAAGGAGCCCTCAATGATTCAAGATCTCATTGACCAGGCCAATAACATCCTTAACCAAGCTAACCCTAGCGACGAAGAGTTGCTCCAAGCCGAGAATGCGCTCTCAACTTATTTAGAGGCATTGGCAACGCGCCGAATCGTTGATGAAGTCGACCTCGAAGATGTGGATGAGGCTAATCGCCTGCTACGTGAACTGCGCCGTGAGCGCAGCCGGCGGGTTGCGAGCAGCCCAGAAGCGCCCCGACCTGCTAGCACAACGAAGAGCACGCCCCCAGAATCACCAGCTGAGAATAGCCCATCCCGCCCAACGCCTACTCGCAGCCCAGATCTGGGTGATGAAGATAGCAGCGATCCACTGCGCAAGTTTTTTCAATCCAGCCACGACCCAGAAGCGGAACGCCTGATGGATGAAGCCGAGGAGGCTTTTTACAAAGGCAATTATCAAGCTGCAATATCTCTCTATGAGAAAGTGCTACAGTTGGAACCAGGCTGGACGCGCGCAGAAGAGCATCACGCTGAAGCTGAGGAATACCTTCGCTCAGGCAATATTCCTTCTGTGGCCCTGCCACCAGAGGCAGGCAAAGCTTATGGGAAAGCCCAAAGTGCAGCCAGGGTCTTCCGCTACAAAGTAGCCTTGGATTACCTTGATGAGGCTTTCGAACACTTAGAGGAAGCCGGGATCAAGCGCTGGCGTGAAGGCGAAGAGCTGCGCCATGACCTGGAAAACCAGATGCAAGCCTATGATGTCTACAAAGAAGGCTTGAACTTGCTCGCCCAAGGAGAGTTAGTCGCAGCCTTAGGCAAGATCCAAACCGCAGCAAGCGCCGTGGCGATTCCAGAATACATCGATAAAGCTGCCGAGGTCAAAGGCGACATCGCCATGTTAGATGAGGTCAGCGACATCGTCAGTATGAGCGGCAAGATACCCCCGAATAAGCTTGCCGATGCCAAAAGCAAGTTAGAGCGTTTACGCATGAAATATGGCAGTCTTGCTCAAATTGGGCGGTTGCAAAACCGACTGGATTTACTTATCCCGGCTGCCACCCAAAACCTGCTAGATAATACCCAGCGCCTCAAAGAAGAAGCTACAAAAGCTCCCACCTTAGCAATAGCTCTACAGAAAATTGCCGGCGCACGGGAAAACCTCGATCTTTTGCGTCAGTTAGATGCCTATGATGCGCAAAGCTTGGCACTGGAAAACGAAATCAGTGCACTGGAAACTGAGATTAACAACGCTCAGGATGAAATCGAGCGTGCAAAAGAGGCGCTTGAAACTGGCAGCCGCTTTTTTGCTTTAGATGCTTACCGCATCAGCCGTAACGTGCGCAAGCGCTTCCCTAATGACCCACAAGTGCTCGCTCTCAAGCGCGGGCTCACCCCCACTTATTTCGTGGCTGGTGGTGGATCAATCATCATTATCATTCTTCTGGGTTTTCTGATTAGCTTCGCAGCGCGCAATATTAGCGCTTCGATTTACGCCCGCAATTTGGCCCGTACTCCGACCGTTACCTATACCCCCACGGTAACACTCACCCCCACGGTTACTCCCACACCGACCAAAACCCTGACGCCTACCCCGGATTACTCACCTACGCCTACGCGCACTGCCACGCCTACACCCATCGTAACCGTAGTCACACTTCGCGACGTCTATGCCCGCAGCGACTGTTACGCTGGTTATAAATCTACCGGGTTGATCCCCCAAGGCACAACATTGACGCTCCTGCCGATGGCAGAACGTCGTTTCGATGAGTTCAACCGCGAATGCGTGCTCGTAGAATTCCGCGGGAGTGATTTTGCCATTATTGGCTATGTATTAATGGCAGATGTAACTGTTCAGTAGAAACCAAAAAGATAAAACTCCCGGATTTCTGTTTGTAGTGTACAGGAATCCGGGTTTTCTTTTTCACAGCGATATAATCAGTCATTATTAGATCCATATGAACGCGCTAGACCAGTCTTACCAAGATTCCTTAGACTTTATTTACAGCTTTGTCGACTTCAGTATGAAGCGGCACGTAGATGACAGTCATCATTTCTTTAAGCTTGACCGCATGCGCAAGTTTGCTGAGCTGCTAGATAACCCTCAGGATAACTACCCCAGTATTCACGTCACTGGGACTAAAGGGAAGGGTTCGGTCGCCTCGCTCTGTGCCAGCGCCCTGCAAGCCGCTGGTTACAAGGTGGGTTTATATACGTCGCCTCACCTGCAGGAGTTTACTGAACGCATCCAAATCAATGGTATGGAAATCGATAAAGCCGAGCTCGTTGCTTTGGTGAACCGTCTGCGCCCGCTTACCCAACAGGTGCCCGAAATCACCACCTTTGAACTCACCACAGCTTTAGGCTTTCTTTACTTCGCTGAGCAGCAGGTCGATATCGCCGTAATCGAAGTGGGGCTTGGGGGCAGATTAGACGCTACCAATATCATCAACCCCTTGGTTTCGGTGATTACCCCCGTTTCCTATGACCATCGCGCTGTCTTGGGCGATACGCTTACGGAAATCGCTTACGAAAAAGGCGGCATCATCAAGCCGGGTAAGCCAGTGGTGCTTTCCCCTCAGCAATCCGAGTCTGAAAAGGAATTGTTGCGCATCGCGGCAGAGCGCAAGGCACCCATTACACAGGTTGAGAAAGCCTATAGCTACACCGAGGTCGCGCACAACCTCGATGGACAAGAGATGATTATCACTCGCCGGCTCATGAATAACGTCAAAGCTCCCCTCTCCTTAGCAGCGGAACCACTAAAGCTCCAATTGCCGCTTTTGGGCATGCACCAAGTACAGAACGCGGCGACTGCCTTTGCAGCTTTGGATATTATTGCCCAAAACGGCATGGCGCTCTCTCCTCAGGCAGTAGCCCAAGGGTTTGCCCAAGTTACCTGGCCAGCTCGGTTCGAAATCTTGCGCAAAGAGCCACCACTGGTCATTGATTCAGCGCACAATGGCGATTCTATGCTCAGGCTGCGCCAGACATTGGACGAGTACTTCCCTGACAGAGCTTTTATCCTTATTTTTGGTGCTTCAGCTGATAAAGAGCTCGATGCAATGTTCCGAGAAATCTTACCTCGGGTTGAATGCGTGATAACCACACAATCCGTGCACCCCAGAGCAGCTGATCCACAAGAACTTGCTAGGCGCATTGCTCCATATGGCATTCCAGTACAAGCAATCAACCCCGCCGAAGCTGCCTTATCAAAAGCCTTGGAACTTGCTGGAAGTGAGAAGGGAATCATCGTTGCCGGCAGCATTTTTATTGCCGCTGCCATACGTTCTATTTGGAAAGCCATTCCAGAAAAACAAATTTATTAAAGGTTATAATTTCTTTATCATCAGCGAGGTTTAGGAGTTTTATTTTAGCGTGAATCAAGAGCGATATTTTTTCGACCCCTTTAAGGGCAATGCGCCTTTCAATTTAACCAAATTTGCGAGTGTCGGCAGCCTAAAGAACATCCGCCCGCGAAAACCCAATAAAGAAGGCTATCTCGTCGGTCCAGCGATTGATCTGGAGGACATTGTTCTTTTGCCGCAATCTTTAGCCCCATTAGTTTTAAATAACCTTGAATTACTTAATTTCCTCCAAGACATGTATGAGCATAATCAGACCATCTTTGGCCTGTTCTCCGATCCCGAAAGCCCTGCAGAAAATCCCCTCTTTCTTGATATTGGAGTGGAGATGGCTATTGGGAGCATCATTGAATTAGATTCCAATCGGTATAGTGTTCTCTTTCAGGTTCTACGCCGTGTCCAATTTGTAGAGGTCGCCGCCAAAGGTGACCAGGTCATCCTCACCGCGCTGCCTATCCGGCATCGCTATCGTCATACAGAGCACCTGACCGCGCTCAAACGTTTGGTTATCGACCAATTCGAAAAATACGTTGACCTCGTCGATTTTATAAGCGAAGATGTCTCTAGTTATGTCGAAGACACCGACGATCCAGACGATTTAGCGGATTTCATCGCCTCGACCATAGATTTGCCTTATTCCACCCGGGTTGCTTTTCTAAAAGAAACCAACGGGGTTGAACGTTTGAATATGCTCTTACGTACCCTCACAAGTGAAATTAATATCCTCAAGTTAGAAGAGGATATCAATAATCAGGTCCAATCCGAGCTCGACCGCTCCCAACGGGAGATGTACATTCGAGAACAGATTTCTACGCTTCAAAAAGAGCTCAATGATGGCAAACCGGTTGACCCTGCATGGCAGGAGCTCGCTGATCGGGTCGAAAAGACAGCTCTTCCGCCAGAAGCAAAGGAAGCTGCCACAAAAGAACTGGAACACTTGGCTGGGATTAGCTCCCTCTCGCCAGAGAGCAGCATGATTGAGTCTTACATCGAGTGGCTGCTGGACTTGCCTTGGACAAACGAAACAACCGATAATTTAGATATCATCCACGCCCAACAGGTTCTCGACCAAAACCACTACGGGCTGAAAAAAGCCAAAGACCGCATCTTAGAATATTTAGCTGTACGCAGCCTCAAACCCAAGGTCAGCCGGCAGCCAATTCTTTGCTTTGTTGGTCCTCCGGGGACCGGTAAAACCTCCTTGGGGAAGTCAATTGCTGAAGCTTTAGAGCGCAATTTTGTGCGCGTTTCCTTGGGCGGCGTGCACGACGAAGCCGAGATTCGCGGGCATCGGCGTACCTACCTGGGCGCCCTGCCTGGCCGCATCTTGCAAACGATGCGCAAAGCCAAAACCATCAATCCCGTCTTCATGCTCGACGAAATCGACAAACTCAATGCGGATTTTCAAGGCGACCCATCCGCTGCGTTGCTCGAAGTGCTGGACCCCGAACAAAATTATGCCTTTTCGGATCACTACCTTGAGGTGCCTTACGATCTTTCTAAGGTGCTTTTCATTACCACGGCAAATACGGTTGCATCCATTCCGCCGGCTCTCCTAGACCGTATGGAAGTGATTGAATTCCCGGGGTACATCGAAGAGGAGAAAGCTGCTATTGCAAATCAATTCCTCATCCCAAAGCAACTGCTCGAAAACGGGCTGGATGAAGAAGCGATTCACTTTACGCCTGAGGCGCTGCACCTCATCATCGAAGGTTACACCTACGAAGCTGGGGTGCGTAATTTAGAACGTGAAATTGGGACCGTGCTCCGCAAGATTGCCCGGCTCAAATCTGAAGGGAAACCCATGCCTAAAGAGATCCTGCCTGAGCAAATTTCGGATTACCTCGGTCCGCAAGAGTTTTACCCCACCGTTGCAGAACAGGTTGATGAAATTGGAATGGCTACGGCTATCGCTTGGACTGAAAACGGCGGCGAGATAATGCCCATCGAGGTGCTGGTAATCGACGGTAAGGGCAATTTACAGATTACCGGCCAGATTGGCGATATTATGCAGGAATCCGCCCAGGCAGCTCTCTCCTACCTCAAATCCAAAGCCGAGATCTTCCAGATACCTGAGGGATTTTTTGAGGACGTCGATCTCCATATTCACGTCCCCGAAGGTGCCATTGCCAAGGATGGACCAAGCGCTGGCATTACTATCGCTACAGCGCTCACTTCTGCGGTGCTGGGCGTACCGGTAAAGCATGACGTTGCGATGACTGGAGAAATCACCTTGCGGGGGCGTGTGCTGCCGGTTGGCGGCATTCGCGAGAAAGTCTTAGCCGCGCATCGCGCCGGCATCAAGACAGTTTTACTTCCGCGTAAGAATGAAAAAGATCTCGCTGAAATCCCGCCAGCGGTCCTCAAAGAGTTAAACCTTGTCCCGGTTGACCATATGGATCAAGTTTTAGCGCAAGCCTTAGCGGACCAGCCTATCAATAAGCAGATGAAGCCGCCCAGCAGAAAAGAAAAAAGAAAAAGCGCTCCTTCAGCCGAAGAAGCGCCTGAATAAATCTTAGGTTTAGGCTTTATTTCTCGTCTTCAACAGGCGGAGTGAGTTCCTGGCTTGCTTGCAAGGTTTTTATGCCGTTGCGCACTTGCGTCAGAATGCGGTTCAATTCACCCTCCAGGTTGGTGAGCGTTTCGATTACGTAACGGTCGGTGTCTAACTGCGTTTGGGCAGCTTCCTTGCGCGCCTGGTCTATTATTTGATCAGCCTTCGCCTGCGCAGCAACATAAATATCGCTCTTTTCAATCATTTTCTCACTGCGCTCACGTGCCAAGGCTAATGTACGGTTAGCTTCTTCCTGAGCCTGAGCTAAGATGCGGTCTTTTTGGGCAATAATTTGCTGCGCTTTTTTAATATCATCGGGAATGGAGATGCGCATCTGATCAATGATATCCATAAAAGAATCCTCATCCACAACCACACTGCGGCTCAGTGGGATGGGTTTGCTATTATTGAATAGCTCTTCTAAACGGTCAACTAAATGGAGGATATCCATGATGATCTCCTTTTATCGTATATAACACCTAAATAAAGTTTATCATTATTTCTTATTATCGGTGCAGTTTTTATGCCTGATTTTCATACACCAGAAATTAAAGAAGGTGTTTTTCAATCCTTGAGTGAAGAGGTTGGCACGACGGTCTGGTTATCACCCAAAGCTTTGAATTTCGCTTTTAACGCTCTCTGCACAAAATCTGGCACCATGCTGGAAACATCACCATCCAAAGCCGCAATCTCTCGAACGGTTGAGGAGGATAAAAAAGTATGCTGTTCATCAGTAATTAAGGCAATGACGTCAATATCCGGATCTAAGCGTTTGTTGGCTAATGCCATTCTGAATTCGTATTCAAAATCAGAAAAGACGCGTAAACCACGCACAATCGCTTGCGCCCCAACCTTGCGTGCAAAGGAAACGGTCAGTTCACGATAACCCAGAACGCTAACGTTGGGTAAGCCTTCCATAGCCTCTTTCACCAAAGCTATGCGTTCCTCCGGTGAAAAGAGCAGCGTTTTAATCGGTTTATCATAAACTGCAACCACCACTTCAGAAAATAACAGTGAAGCCCTTCGAGCAATATCAATATGCCCAAAATGAATAGGGTCGAACGAACCGGGGAAAATCACTTTAGTCATTTAACTCACCTCTCCACGGCCAGGCAGTTCTGGCCAAAACTGATTGATCGCTACTTTTAACGGCTGAAATTCAGTCGATCCAAGTTCAGGGTCAGCTGCATAAACTTGCTCAGCCAAGCTGCGGGCTTTCTGCAGCAAGTGAATATCGGCTAAGTTCGCCATGTGCAAATCGGGAAGACCTGCTTGTCGCGTTCCAAGGAAATCTCCTGGTCCGCGCTGACGCAGGTCTTCCTCAGCCAATTCAAAACCATCATTAGTTCGGGTCATCGCTGCTAAGCGCTCATTTTCAGCAGCATCTTCCCGCTCCGGAATAAGAATACAATAGGATTGCGCCTCTCCGCGCCCAACCCTGCCGCGGAATTGGTGCAGTTGCGCTAAACCAAAGCGGTCTGCTCCCTCAATCACCATTACAGTGGCATTGGGCACATCCACCCCTACCTCTACCACCGAAGTAGAGACCAAGATGTCATACTCTCCATTGCGAAAAGCCAGCATCACCGCATCTTTCTCTGCCGGCTTCATGCGTCCATGCACCAAACCTACTTTTAAGTGCGGGAAAACCTCTTCTTGTAAAGTTTGTTGTTCCTCCACGGCAGCTTTTGTTTCTTCATTCTCCCCTTGCTCGACCAGTGGATAGATGATGAAAGCTTGGTGTCCCTGCCGAACTTGTTCTTCAATCAGTTCATACACATTCTGGCGCTCAAAAGGATAGGCAATGCGCGTCTCAACGGGGAGTCTGCCGGCGGGCATCTCATCCATCACGCTCACATCCAAGTCTCCAAAGATGGTTAGCTGTAAGGAGCGCGGGATCGGCGTGGCAGTCATTACTAATAAATGCGGGTTATTCCCTTTATTTCGAAGGGCAGCACGTTGCTCCACACCAAAGCGGTGCTGCTCGTCCACCACGACCATTTGCAAGTTCTGGAAGGTAACCGGTTCTTCAATTAATGCATGCGTCCCGACGAGCAGTTTAACAGTGCCATCCTGCAATCCTTCCAAGATCTCACGCCGCTCCGCTAAACTGGTATCCCCAGTGAGCAAGCGTACCTGATTTGGTTCGAGAAAAGCTGTCCCTTTTTTGCCTGGCTGCGTGGTGAGCTTGAGAATAGTCTGATAATGCTGTTCGGCTAAAATGCCCGTCGGCGCCATCAAGGCAGCTTGGGCACCCCCCTCAATCACGATGGACATACCTAAAACTGCCACGATGGTTTTACCAGAGCCAACATCGCCCTGCAATAGACGGTTCATCGGATGTGGGTTGGCAAGATCTGCGCGGATCTCAGCGATTGCTCGTTTTTGCGCGTTGGTAAGAGCGTACGGTAGGTTTTCAATCCGCTCTGTTAACCACCCATCATCCACATGATACGGTGTTCCTTCTAAGCCTTGCCATTGGCGTTTCTGCTGAATAACACCTAACTGGAGCAAGAAAAGCTCGTCAAAAGCCAAGCGGTATTGTGCTTGCTTAATCTTTTCCTGAGAATCAGGAAAGTGAATTTGTACAAGAGCTTCTTGCAAGGGTATGACCTCTGCTTGCTTTTGGAGGGAATTCGGCAGATAGTCGGACACGCGTTCTGCCCAATAGTGTACGACGTTAAATTGCGTCTTGCGCAGCCAGCGTTGTGTGATTTGCGCTGTGAGTGGGTAAATCGGCACAATACGGTTGGTATTAAGTTGCTGCTGATCGATAGGTTCATAATCCGGGTGATAAAGCACGGGTCTTCCACGGTAGTTATCCACTTTCCCGGAAATAGAAATGAAAATCCCGGGTTTTAAATAGCGTGTAACGTAGGTCTGATTGAACCACAACAAACGCAACATCCCAGTTGTATCCGAAACAATGACCTCGGTCATCAAACGACCCCGGTTTGGCCGCAAGACTTGTACATCGATAACTTTGGCAATAATGGTAACTTCTTCTCCATAATGCAGCTGATTGATGGGCTTGAGCTGGGAATAATCTTCGTACCGCCGTGGGAAAAGATACAACAAATCGCGAATAGTTCTCACACCAAGCTTTTCCAGGTTAGCAGCTTGCTTCTCACCAACGCCACGAATAACGCTGATCGGTGCATCTAACCCCACAGACGAAGCTGCCAGTGCGCGGTTGCTGGCAGGCTTCCGCCGTTTAGGAGGCTGAACTTGGGAGGTTTTTTCTTGCTGTTCTTTGATTTTAAAGTCCGCTGATGAGGGCACCTGCTGCGCAGCTGCCGCCGCTGGCAGTTTTTCGATACCAGAAATTCCTAATAGCTTGCCGACCTCCACCAAGGATTGCCGGCGCTGATCTACCGTCAACCCTTCGTAGTTTTTGAGTTTTGCACTCACTTCAGAAATCAGCGTTTCGGCTAGAGCGGCTTCACGCGCATCACTAAGCAGGGTAACAGCCAATTTTTGCATCCCCCCATAAACAGCGCGGTTGGCGTACCCTAACTGTGCTTCTAATTTAAAGATTTTGGCATACTTTTCAGCTAAAGCGTTCATAAACGTCATTTTCTGAGTTAATCATACCCGAATTAGGTGCAAACGAACTACACTGACAAAATAACCCAAACGACAGCCTGAGAATCAAAAAAGCCAGCAAGTAAGCTGGCTATAAGCAAGAGGTCATTTTATTCAATCGCGATAATTAATTGGTAATAGGGCTGCCCGCCTTCATGTACTTCGATATCAAGGTCAGGATATTTTTCCCGCACCTGATCAACAAGCTGATTAACTTGGTTTGGGGTCATTTCCTCACCATAGAAGAAAGTCAGCCGTTCGAATGCATCCAAATTTGCTTTTTCCAATAAACCGAAGAGCGCACCCTCAAGCGTATGGTTAGAATATACTAACTTTCCATCCAGCATTGCGATGACATTGCCTTTTTCCACTTCCACATCGTCAATAGTAACGTCGCGGGTGGCTGTGGTTATTTCGCCAGTGTGCACTTCCTGAATAGCTTCAAGCATTGCTTCTTCGTTCTCTTCGAGTGTGCCATCGGGAATCAGGCGCAGCATGGCGGCAAAACCCTGCGGAGCGTTACGCGTCGGAATCACAACAATGTTTTTCACGCTTACCTTAGCTGCATTTTGTGCTGCTAAGATGATGTTCTTGTTATTAGGCAAAATGATGATTTTATCAGTCGGCAAGTTCTCAAACGCAGCAACAATTTCCCTCACGCTGGGGTTCATCGTTTGACCGCCAGTAACAATGGCAGCTGCCCCCAAACTGGCAAAAATGCGCGAGATCCCATCCCCAGGGGAGACTGCCACCACCGCGATTTGTCCCAGGGTCACAGGAGCAAGCTTAATTGTTTCTTTCTCATCTTTACGAGATTTAACCTGATCCTGCAAATTCTCCATTGCGACTTTTTTAATCGTACCCAAACTCTCAGTGTACTCAATAGGCGTAAATCGTTTTTCCAGTGGAACGTGAATATGCATGCGATAAAGCCCATCGCCTTCGCCTACTTGGATACTCGTGCCAATTTCACTTAGCCCGCTATAATAACTTTCTAGTGAAAACTTGTCCGTAGGAGTGAAGTCGATTACCACTTCGTAGTCTTGGCCTTCTTCGATATTCTCTAAGGTGTTTTGCAGATCCATCTCTGAAAGCGGTTTAGCTACAACAGTAGAAACGTCCAAAGGCTGCCCTTCGATGAAACGTAACATCCCCTCGAAAATGTAATATAGTCCGGTCCCACCAGAATCGACAACACCGGCTTGTTTCAGGATAGGCAGTAACTCTGGGGTGCGGCGGACACTCTCATCACCGGCGCGAACAATTTCTGCCAAAATCTCGTGCAGACGTGCACCTCGCTTGGCAGTTTCTTCGGCAGCCGCTGTCATATCTTTAATCACTGTGAGAATCGTCCCTTCTACAGGGCGCACAACGCCTTTATATGCTGTGTTTCGCGCTTCTTGCATTGCTCGCACAAACAAAGCGCTATCCATTGTGTCATAATGATCGAGGGCACGAGCAAAACCTCGCCAGATCTGGGAAAGGATAACCCCGGAGTTCCCCCGTGCACCCATCAGAGCGCCTTGGGCAATAGCATGTGCCATTTCGCCGATATTCTCACTTTGGCGAATTTCCGCTTCCTTTAAGGCAGCCTGCATAGTCAGGACCATATTCGTACCTGTATCCCCATCTGGCACAGGGAAAACATTCAGGGAATTGACGTAAGGCTGATTCGCGGTTAAGCGCACCAAACCAGCTTCAAATAGCAGCATTAATCCTTTTCCATCTACAGGTGAGTCAACCAGCTTGTGGCGCTCAGCCTCGCTTAGCATAGCGCTTAGCTTTTCATTCATGAGTCCTCTATTATTCAATCAATTTAGTCGGGATTGCTTATGCGCAGTCCGCGGACGTGAACATCCACACGCGTGACTGGGATGCCCATGGTTTTTTCTACATTATATTTAACACTTTCAGCAACAGAATCGGCAACAGTCTTGATGCGCAAACCATACTCTATGATTAAATTTAATTCGATGGTAATTCCTCCGCTATCTGAAGAAACCGTGATGCCGTAATTGTTGTTACGATTAAAAAACTGTCCTATGGCTTCGATCATGTTGCTTGGCGCTAAACTGATAACACCATAGGATTGTAAAGCAGAGTGTCGAGCGACAGATTTGATCGCTTGGGGCAAAATATAAATTCGTCCTAAAGGATTCTGTTGGCTTGTCATTTTCTTTTCTCTCTTCTTACAAAGTACCTTGATTCAATTAATTTGTTGTGATATTATAAGCCCTTGCCTGAGAGGTGCCAACCACTCAGACCTCGACATTATACTGCAACATGAAAGGAAATCGAGATGGCAAAATGCGAAAATTGTGGAAAAACCACCAACTTTGGGCATAATCGCAGCCACTCTCTTGTCGCCACCAGACGTGAATTCCGCCCCAATCTCCAACGGGTCACGGTTTACGAAAACGGCAAGAAGGTGCGCAAGCTGCTTTGCACACGTTGTATTAAGTCCTTGACGAAACAGTACAATTGATATTGACCTTAATTTTGCCTAATAAAAGTCGCCTTCGTGCGGCTTATTTAGTTTGACATTTTTCAGAGTAATGGTAAGTTTAAAAATTAATCAAAACTGTTTTTTTAGACTATAAGTCTAGCTCGTTGAAAAGCTAACTAAAACCTGAAAGGAAGGTTTATGTTTAATATCTTATTTAAAGTGCATTACTATCTCAACCCCGGCACTGGCAGCCTGATTGTGCAGTTACTAGCAGCTGGCGTGTTGGGTGGCATCGGTATTTTGATTAAAGTATTCTGGGCACGCATCAAAGCCTTTTTCAAGGGCGAAAAATACGTCCCGCCACAGCCCGAAACGACCGACCCTGCATACGAGGAAGATAAGTCTAATGAATAACCTTGAGCGGATTGGGGCCTCATTTCGCGATCCGAGCGGCTTTCTATTCAAACGTAATGGGGTCCTCTACCGACAAGTTAACACATCCTATCGCAAAGCATACGACCATTTGATTTCCAGTGGTCTTTATGATGCCTTGGCTGCGTCGCAGAAGATGGTCGCTCACACGGAGACGAATGATCACCCTGCTGAGCCGGACTGCGCCTATAAGGTGATCCAGCCGGAGCTTATCCCGATGATCTCCTACCCTTATGAGTGGTCATTCTCGGAGATAAAAGACGCAGCGCTGCTCACCCTCGAAGTCGGACGCATGGCTCTACTGAAGAACATGATCTTGAAAGACGCTAGCGCCTACAATATTCAATTTCTAGACGGTAAACCAATATTAATTGATACGCTTTCCTTCGATATTTATCACGAAGGGCAGCTATGGGATGGATACCGACAATTTTGTCAGCATTTTTTGGCACCTTTGGCGTTAGCCTCGTTGGTAGATATCCGCCTGATTCAATTGATGCGCGTTTACATCGATGGGATCCCGCTCGATTTGGCGAGTGAGCTGCTCCCCGGCAAGACAAAATTTGGTACTGGTGGTTTAAATATTCATATTCACATGCATGCCCGCGCTGAAAAACGTTACGCTCAAAGCGAATCCCTGCCCACCGCTGGCGTGAAAATGGATAAAGCTTCCCTGCTCAGAATCTATGACTCTCTGGAAAAAACTCTTCTTTCTTTAAAATGGGAACCAGCCGGAACGGAATGGGGAAATTACTACAACATCACCAATTATTCCGATGATTCGCTCAAGAAAAAGGGCGAAATCGTTGGAAAATTCATCGAAGAAGTAGCGCCCAAAACTGCCTGGGACCTAGGAGCCAATAACGGTCTCTTCAGCCGGGAGGCTTCGCGCCGGGGTGTGATGACCGTTGCAAGCGACATCGACCCCGCTGCAGTGGAACAAAATTACCTCGCGATTAAACATACAGGCGAGAAAAACTTGCTCCCGCTGGTCATAGATCTGACCAACCCAAGCTCAGCTCTCGGTTGGTCCAACGCCGAACGCGAATCTTTTGTTGCCCGCGGTCCTGTTGATATGGTTCTTGCGTTAGCCCTGCTTCATCACTTAGCTATCTCAAATAACGTTCCCCTCGATTCAATCGCGAAACTCTTTTCCGAATTAGCAAACTGGGCGATTGTGGAATTCGTCCCGAAAAGCGATTCGCAGGTGAAGCGCTTATTGGCTACGCGCAAAGATATATTTGATCAATACACGGTAGAAGGCTTTGAAAAGGCTTTTTCAACCTACTTCACCTGTGAAAAGAAAGAACCAATTCCCAACAGTGAGCGTGTTTTGTACTTGTTTAAGAAAAAGTAGCATTTGAGTGTAAACGCCAATCAAAACAAAAAGTCTCACGGAATAATTGTGAGGCTTTTTCTTAACGCGCTTATTCCCGCCCTAATCCCCACGGGATAGCCAAAGATGGCAGTGCCGGCCACTAAATCGGGGTAAGGCCAGACAGTAGTTTTAATCTAAAACCAGTCATTCGGGAGGCGAATCAAAGGGGTGGAGATTACCATTCTGCTAGAACAACGTTAAACAATAAGCGATTCAAAAGCGAATAACCAGAGCATTTTCAACCCCTATTTAATTATCCATAAAGGACGTAAGTTTCGCTTTTACGGCACCTAAAAAAGAGGTGCTAAAATTGAAACCAAAAGAACAGCAATTCTTCATTAGAAAGTCCACTTGGATCATTTTTTTAAACTTGAGTACTTATTAAATTAAAGGAACAGAAATGGCTCAAAAATACTTGCGCGTTTGGAAAACATTATCGCGAAAAACCATTCTTGAACATGGTAAGTTTTTAACTATTGAAAACCATGTGGTAGAACTCCCTAATGGAACCACCATATCAGACTGGGCATGGATAATAATACCCAATGCAGCAATTGTCCTTCCTGTTACCCCGGAAGGCAAGTTTCTTTGCTTTCGCCAAACAAAATATGCTGTCCAAGGAACATCACTTGCTCCCGTTGGAGGCATGATTGAAGAAAATGAAGATCCATTTGAAGCGGCAAAACGGGAATTACGTGAAGAAATGGGCTGTGAAGCATTAAATTGGTTAACTTAGGAAGCTATGTTTTGGATCCTAACCGGAGGTGTGCAACAATGCACCTATTTCTGGCATTGGATGCAAAACAAGTGACCGAACCAGAAAGTGATGATCTCGAGGACCAGAATTATTGGTGCTCAGCAAAGATGAGATCAAAAAATCATTGCGTGAAGGTGAGTTTTAAAATAGTGGCATGGGCAGCCGTTGTCGCCTTGAGTTTGGATTATCTTGACGCATTAAAAGATTAAAATAAGGTTTATCTTAATTTTCCTGTATTAAATATGCTCATTTGAGAGGGATCTAAAGTTTATCGAGCGAGAGCTTCTCTTTTAAGGCGTCGATCCCGGCTGTAATCCCCCAGAGATGGCCAAAGATAGCTGTGCCGGCTATAAAATCACGGGCGCCGGCTGAATACGCCGATGCGATCGTGCTCGCTTCAATGCCGCCATCTACCTGAATAATCGCATCAGAGAGCCTATATCCTTCCAACAGCTGGTGTGTATCGCGGATCCTCTGCAGCATTTCCGGGATAAACTCCTTACCGTCAAAGCCTGGATTGACGGTCAGGATCAGTACATGATCAAACATCCCGCTGAGGTATCGTAAACCATCCACTGGGTTTATGAAGTCATCATCAAACAAAGGGGGCAAGAAAGAAGACAAACACCGAAAAGGTCTCGGTGTTTGTCTATTAGATATTTTATTATATTATAAAATGTTAATTGGGTTTACCATAAATCTAAACTTATGGATGTCTAAGTACAACTGTAATATACCTATTTTTGATAGCAGTAAGCGTAGAATTTGAAGAAGAACCATTAAAATATCCCCAGTTAATTTTGTTATCTACACTACCCCAAACTTCAGTAACCTGAACTACTCCGTTTTGGAAACTCGTAACCATTGCAGTATGTCCACTATTGGTACCATAGTAAACTTGGATAATATCGCCAGGGCGAACACTGGTGATTTCGCTTTCTTTGGTTATAGCCTCCCATCCATTAAAATTTCTATGATTATCCCCTGGTCCTAATCGTGGCCAATAATAGCTTCCACTTTTAGCTGGTTGCTTTCCAAAAATTCGTTGAGCTAAGTAATTTGCATAACCATAACATTCATATCCACCGTTTTTCACTACATTGGAATAACCAACATAACCATTACTACCATCCCGGTAGGAGCTCGAGGGAGTTCCATCATTGCTATTATTCGCTGGATTATAAGTCCAATACTTACCGTTTGGGAACTCATTCGATTTCATATACTGAAACATGTTACCTACACTAATAGTTTCAAGTGCCCAACGTTGTAAAGTGTTACTGCTCGAGTACGGTCGTAATATGACTTGTGACGAGTTTGAAGTTCCAGAAGCTGTTAATACCAAATTAGTGTTATTCGCTGAACGAATGATGTATTGATTGCCGCCAAGTGCACTTAAATACCAACCTTGAGTGCTATTCCCTGAAGCTGCCCATATAGTTATCCGACTACCATTTTGTGCCGTAGATCCATAGACATTTAATCGTGTACTTACTCCACTTCCAGGTAAGAATGTATACCAGTCTGCGTTTTTCATAGCAGTCCAACTTTGTCCGGACGTGTAATCTCTCTGATATACTGTAACGTTAGTACCATTGGTACTTCGACTTCCATACACATTCAAATATTTCCCTGAGCCCACGTTACGAATGGCATAAGGAACGGTCTCTGGGATGCTAGCATATGCTTTTACAGGAACTGGATAGCCAAAGATAGCAGTGCCGGCTACAAAATCACGGGCGCCGGCTGAATACGCCGCTGCGATCGTGCTCGCTTCAATGCCACCATCTACCTGAATAATCGCATCAGAGCCAATATCATCCAGCAGCTGGCGTATCGCGGATCTTTTGTAGCATCTCCGGGATAAACTCCTGCCCGCCAAAGCCAGGGTTGACTGTCATGATCAGTACCTGATCAAACATCCCGTTCAAATAGCGCAAGCCCTCCACCGGTGTGGCAGGGTTGAACGTAACGCCTGGATGCACCCCTAAGCTGCGGATTTGCTGCAGCGTGCGGTGCAGGTGTGGGCAAGTCTCGTAATGCACGGTAATAATATCAGCCCCAGCCTCTGCAAAAGCCTCCGAGATGCTTTTCGGGCTCGACGATCATCAAGTGCACATCCAAGGGAAGCTTGGTCGCACGCCTGCAAGCCCGCACGATATTGGGTCCAAAGGTGATATTGGGCACAAAGCGGCCGTCCATCACATCAATGTGGATCTTATCCGCGCCGGCTTGTTCGCACTCGCGCAGCGCCTGCTCCAAGTGCAGCAGATCAGCTGAAAGTATGGAAGGTGAAATCAAAGCATCCAATGACAGCTCCTAAGGTCTCAGGTTCATGTAAACGTATAGCCAGAAAGGAATCAGACCAAAGAGAGAAGCAAACGCAAGCAAGCCCAACAGCCAGGTGCCCCAATCGATTTTTCTGGGGTTTCGTCTTCCTCTTCCGGGGCAGCGTAATAACCTTCTTCATCATCAGGTAGAAATACAGATGCGGGTTGCGTCGAGGGAACTGCACCCCCTGAAGCCGATACAACGGGCGCTGCACGTCCGCCTTCATGCAGGAAGAAGTTGGATTTCTTGAGGCTTGGATCGGATTCGTATAAGCCGAGCAGTAAATGCCCTAACTGGTCAGCCGTGCGATAGCGCGCAGAGGGCTCCTTTGAGAGCACTTTCAGGATGATCTCATCCAATTGTAAAGGAATAGCAGGGTTAATAGCTCTAGGTGGAATAGGCTGCACTTCGCGGTGCATGCGCGCCAACTCCTCAGCATCGCCTGCGTTGAAAGGTAATTGACCTGTAAGCATTTCATACAAAATTACCCCCAGTGAGTAGACGTCCGAGGCTGGTGAAGGCGGTAATCCTGCTGCCTGCTCCGGGGAAAAGTAGTGCGGGGAGCCCCATACCACCTCGCTGCGTTCCTCTGGGGAAATACTCGCTAACGCACGCGCAATGCCGAAATCGGTGACCTTCAGACGCCCATCCGGCGAAACGAGCATATTATGCGGTTTGATATCGCAATGCACCAAGCCCGCACGATGAGCATAACCCACCCCTTGGCAAGCCTGGATCATCAACTCCAAAGTTTCCTGAACAGAAAAGCGGCCTTTCTCGCGAATGCGAGTTTTCAGGTCCGTGCCAGGCACGTATTCCATCACAATAAATAGGTGCCCTTGATCCAAACCAAAATCGTGCACTGTGACGATATTGGGATGGCTGAGATTGGCGGCAGCACGTGCTTCCTGGCGGAAGCGCTCTCGGAAGGACATATCGGTAGAAAGGTCCTCGCGAAGCACTTTAACTGCCACACTGCGCTCAAGCATCAGGTCTTTAGCTTTATAGACTAAAGCCATCCCACCGGTGCCCAAGGTTTGCTCTAATTGATAGCGATCGTTGAGTATCATTGGCGTTGCCATGTGAGATGATTATAAATCAAAAAAAGATAAATCCATTTGCTCAGTGAGCTCTTCAAACCCATAGAGGTAACCTCGGATCCCTACATATCGAACTGTGTTCCCATTTTTATTTCCAGCCAAAGAGAAACCTTAAAATATCTGCAATTAGTGTGCCAAGCCCTTGATTTTCAACCATTTTAATTCTATAATGTGACAAATAGTGTCAAAGAGTGTCAGAAAGTGTGGCATAAGAACGCTGGAACTAACCAGCGTTCTGTCATTAAAAAAGGAATAGAACAAATGTTCTTTGGGCAGTACGAACACAACATCGACGCAAAAGGAAGATTAACCATCCCAGCTAGCTTCCGAGAGCAAGCTCCAGAGGGAATTTACCTTACTGAAGGGTTTGACTCTAACCTGATTGCTTACCCAAAGCAACATTTTGAGCAAATTGCCAACAATCTCAGCGAGCTTTCCATTACCGACCCGGAAACACGCGCTTTGCGCAGGTTGATTTTTTCTAACGCTGCAATGCTCACCTACGATACTGCTGGCCGCATTCTGATCCCCGCTTTCCTGCGAGCGACCGGGCAGATTAACGACACCTGTATGATCATCGGGGTCGGAGATAGTTTCGAAATCTGGTCAGTAGAACTTTGGTCATTGGAAGCAAAATCGCACAATGACCCTCAAAAAAACAGCAACCGTTGGGCAGCCATTAATATCTCTGCTCGAGGTAATTAATGGAGACGGGAGTACCGCACCGTCCAGTACTTTACCAAGAAATTATTCAATACCTGGCACCTTTCAGTCCCGGACGCTATTTAGACTGCACTGCAGGAGCTGGCGGACACTCTAAGGGTATCCTGGAAGCCAGTGCTCCCGACGGTCAACTTGTTGCGTTAGATCTTGACCCGGATGCCGTTGCTCTGGCTCGCGCTACACTTGCTCCCTTCGGCTCCCGTGCGATCGTCAAACACGCTTCTTATACCGAGAGTGCGCAAGTCCTCGCGGAAATCGGGTGGCAAAAGGTGGATGGCATCGTGCTCGATCTGGGCGTCTCATCAATGCAACTCGACCAGGCTGAGCGGGGATTTTCCTTCCAGCAGAACGGACCGCTGGATATGCGCTTCGATCCAACCCGCGGTCCGAGCGCTGCAGACTTGGTGAACAACTTGGATGAAAAGGCACTCGCAGACTTGATTTGGCGTTATGGCGAAGAACGTTACTCTCGCAAAATCGCCCGAGCCATCGTGCAAGCCCGACCTTTACAAACAACACAAGAGTTAGCCACTGTTGTGCGATTTGCTATCGGCAGAACCAGTGAGAGGCAAGACCCAGCAACACGTACGTTTCAAGCTTTGCGTATCGCTGTCAATGACGAGCTGAAAAATATACAGGAAGCACTTCCGCAGCTAATTGAACTTTTAGAACCAAACGCCCGCCTGGCTGTAATCTCTTTTCACTCGCTGGAAGATCGCATCGTAAAGCAAATTTTCCAGCGGGAGAGCAAAGATTGCATCTGCCCGCCAGAGCAGCCTATCTGTACTTGTGGCCATCATGCGAGTATCAAAATTATCACGCCGCATCCTGTGGTTCCACAGGAAGAAGAAAAGGCTCTAAACCCGCGCTCACGCAGTGCAAAACTACGTGTGGCACAAAAATTGTAAATTGGCATAGAATCTGCAGCTTAAGACCTATGAAAACTAACTTTCTACACGCATATCAACAAGCACCCTGGCGGACGCAATTGCAGTGGATCGGCATCTTCCTGCTAATCCTGGTCATTATTGCTGCTATCGCTGGGGTGTACCTCTCGGTAAGTGAAAGAGCTGCAACCACAGGCAGGCAAATTCAAAACTTAGAAGAAGAGATTACTTTGTTAGAAATCGAGAACAATGATCTTGCTTCTCAATTAGCTTCCATTAAGTCGATTAAGAATATGCAAGCGCGCGTGGAAGATTTAGACATGGTCCGGGTAGATCCACAGCAAGCCTTATACCTCGAGATTCCCGGCTACGTCCCAAAGGAAGCTGCTGTTCTCGCCCCACCGGCGCGCAGCGAAACCCGAGAAACACCAGTTTTACTCCCCGAGTTTACAGCCTCATTATGGGATTGGTTCCTGAGTAAGCTCAGTCAGCCTCAGATTCCGAGCGAGGTGCAGCCATGAAAGGTCAAGCTTCGTCGCGGTTTATCATCGTCGCTGTCATCGCTTCTTTAGTGGGCAGCGCGATTGGCATTCAGATGATCCGCATCCAAAATATTCCCGCCGCAGCTGAAATTTTAGCCCAAAGTGAAAACTATCGCGGATTTATCGAGACGATCTATCCGGAACGCGGCAATATTTATGATGCCGAAGGCAATCTTTTAGCTGGCAACGAAGCTGTCTTCGAAGTGGGTTTAGATTTGGCGAGTGTAGCCCAGCCAGAGACCATCGCTGCGGTTGCTTCGAGCGTCTTGGGGTTGGACTATGCAGAAGTTTTAGCCAGTGCCCAAATGACGCCTGGCAATGGGAACCCTTATTATGTTGTTCTGGAAGGTTTTGCGACAAAAGAGGAAATCGACGAGCTCGAAAAAATCAATCAAGAATATGAGGATAGGAATGTTGGACGGAACGAAACCAAACCGTCCTTAAGGGGTTTAATCTGGACAGCCCAAAACAAGCGGAGCTACCCAGAGGGTGACCTCGCCTCTAATATTATCGGGTTCTATTCATTCTTAGATAAAACCGAAGGTAAGGGGTATTTTGGTGTCGAAGAAGCATATAACGACTTGCTTGCTGGCACACCAAAACAAGTCTTCAAAAACTACGACCCGGTAGAAATCCCCACAACCGAAACGGTATCACCAGGCGCGAGCTTGGTGCTCACGATAGACCGCGATATCCAAGCTATGACGGAAAACGTGCTTAGCGAAGCCATCGATTGGTCTGGCGCGGAAGCTGGAACGATTTTGGTCTATAACCCTGAAGATGGCAGCGTCTTGGCGATGGCGACCACGCCTCGGTTGGATCCGAACGAATATTGGAAGTATAGCGAAATCTTTCCCAACCCAACCCCCTATAACCGCGCTATCAGTAAATCTTACGAACCGGGTTCGGTTTTTAAAGTGCTTACCATGGCAGCCGCTTTAGATGCTGGTGCGGTTACGCCGGAAACCGTTTTTCATGATACAGGCTCGATCATGGTCGGCGGCACCACTATCACCAACTGGAACTATGGCGCTTGGGGCGACCAGGATATGACCGGCTGTATGCAGCATTCGCTGAATGTGTGCCTCTCCTGGATTGCCATGCAATTAGGCGCTGACCGGTTCTATTCCTACTTAAAAAACTTTGGCCTTGACCGCAACACTGGCATAGATTTGGGTGGCGAAGTCCACTTCCCCCTCAAGGTCCCTGGGGATAATCAATGGTACGAAGTAGACCTGGCAACCAACTCATTTGGTCAGGGTATTTCCCTCACTCCCATCCAGATGGTAATGGCAATCGGTTCAGTTGCGAATGAGGGCAAAATGATGGCACCGCATGTGGTCAAATCCATGATTATCGATGGACGCCAATATGAGGTTAATCCTGTAATTGTGGGCACACCGCTCAAACCCGAAACGGCAACAACGCTCACCTCTATGTTGGTCACATCTCTCGAAGAAGAATCCTCAGTTGCGCTGGTGGAAGGTTACTCTGTGGCAGGCAAAACTGGCACTGCTGAGATCCCGACAGAATTTGGTTATACCAGTTCGGTAACGAACACCAGCTTTGTCGGCTGGGGTCCAGCAGAAGATCCCAAATTCCTGGTTTACGTTTGGTTAGAAAAACCAACCATATCGATTTGGGGTTCGGAAGTGGCAGCTCCAGTGTTTTCCGACGTTGTGAAAAACCTCGTGGTACTGATGGATATCCCACCTGATAACATCCGCCTTAAGTCTGCCAGCACCACGAACGGAGAGTAGAAATGCTGACTTTACAGCACGTTCTTATAGCGTTAATCGGAAAAAGCATCGGCAATCTTGATTTCAAGATTTCCGAAGGCTGCATTGATTCGCGCCACGTGCCCCCTTTTAGTATGTTCTTTGCACTCAAAGGCGAAAACACAGATGGACACTTGTTTGTCGATGAAGCCTTTGCCAAGGGAGCCAATTTAGCCATCATCGAGCATCCCATCCAGAGCAAGTTCCCGGTTGTGGATATCCGCGAGGGAACTGCAGTACTCCCATCTCAGCCGCCCTTCAGCTTACTCGTCGAGAATACCCTCCAAGCGCTGCAAAAATTAGCTGCCTATTGGCGCCGGCAATTTGACCTAAAAGTTATTGGCATTACCGGCAGCGTAGGCAAAACTTCAACCAAAGAGCTTACCGCCAGTGTGCTTTCTCAGCGCTATGTTACACTGAAAAACCCAGGCAACTTGAATAATGAAATCGGGCTGCCACTGACATTACTGCAGCTTAACGAAAGCCATCAAGTGGCTGTGCTCGAGATGGGGTTTTACGTCCCAGGGGATATCGCCCACCTCTGCAACATTGCCTTACCGCAAATTGGCATCGTTACCAACATAGGCACGGTGCATGCAGAACGCGCTGGTTCAATAGAAGCTATTGCAACCGGAAAATCCGAACTTGTCCAAGCTTTACCTCCAGCGCCAGAAGGTGTTGCAATCCTCAATTTTGATGATGAGCGCGTTTTGGCAATGGCACACCAGACGCGTGCTTCTGTTTTCACTTACGGGCTCGATCCGCAAGCAGACCTTTGGGCAGACGAGATCGAGAGCATGGGGTTAGAAGGCATTCGCTGCCGCATGCACTATCGTGAGGAAGATTTTTATTTAACCGCTCCTTTGATTGGCAGGCACTCCGTATATACCTTGCTGCGCTCTGCTGCAGCAGCACTTTGCTTAGGTTTTAGTTGGGCTGCCATTTTTGACGCATTTAAAAACAGCCAACTTCAGCTGCGAATCACAACAGTACAAACAGCTTCCGGGGCACTCCTCCTTGACGATACCTACAACGCTTCGCCTGACTCGACGTTAGCAGCGCTTAACCTGCTGGCAGATTTGGACGGGCGCAAAGTGGCAGTATTAGGCGATATGCTCGAATTGGGACAATATGAAGAAGACGGGCACCAACGTATTGGCATCCGAGCAGCTGAAGTGGCAGATGAATTGGTATTCGTTGGGCAGCGTACCAAAACCAGTTTAAACGCCGCATTAGAGGCAGGCTTTCCAGCACATAAAGCACATTGGTTTGCCACGCCTTCCGAAGCAACCCAATACTTACGCAAGATCCTTAAGGATGGTGATATTGCTCTAATCAAAGGGTCGAACGCTATGCGCATGGATCAAATCGTTTCCTCCTTGGAGGTCGTTGCCTCATGAACGCTTCCACTTTGGCAATTGCTATCAGCGGTTTTAGTTTCTTACTCTCGGTTATTTGGGGTCCTCCTTTCATCCAGCTGCTCAAGCAATTGAACATCGGTAAGATCATCAGCATGGACGTGCCAGAATCGCACTTAGCAAAGATGAACACCCCTACCATGGGTGGGTTCATGTTCCTCATTCCGATAACCATCCTGACGGTGATCCTTAATGCGGTATCCCTATTCGGCTCGCGTCTCTTTGGTTCCTCGATTTTTGTGCCGCTTTTGACGATGTGGGGTTTTGCGCTGATAGGTGCAGTGGACGATTGGGAGGGCATTCGTGGACCGCGGCGCGGTTTAGGCATGACCGCAAGGACGAAATTTATATTACAGGCAATAATTGCTTTGGTCGTTGCCTACGGATTAACCGAAGTATTAGATGTCCCTCATCTCTTTTGGCCCTCAGCGCCTACTGCTCTTGATCTTGGCTGGTGGTACATCCCATTTGCAGCGCTTCTTATCGTCGCAATGGCAAATGCGGTCAATTTTACCGATGGGATCGACGGGTTGGCTGGCATGATCTCGCTAACCCTATTTGGTATCTATGGCATTATCGCCATGACCCAGCAGCAGGTCTACTTAGCCCGCTTCTGCTTCTGCATCGTTGGCGCGCTGGCTGGCTTCTTGTGGTTCAACGTCAAGCCAGCTGAATTGATGATGGGCGATACCGGTTCCCAAGCTCTTGGAGCCACTTTTGCAGTCGTCGCTCTCATGACCGGGCGCTGGCTCTTCCTGCCGCTCATTGCCATCATCCCCGTGGCAGAGCTTCTGAGTGTAATTATTCAAGTATCGTACTTTAAAGCCACCCACGGAAAGCGTGTTTTCAAAAAAGCACCCATTCATCATCACTTCGAGATGTTGGGATGGCCAGAAAATAAAATCGTGCTCCGCTTTTGGATAATCGGGCTCATCGCCGGGATGCTCGGCTTAGCCTTAACGTTTTTAGGATAAAGATGGAAAATTGGTCTGGAAAGAAAGTTATCGTGATTGGTGCCGCCCGGCAAGGTACGGCTCTCTCGCGCTACCTTGCTTCCAAAGGTGCTCAGGTGATCCTCACCGACATGCACTCCTTGGATGACCTGCCTGCAAATCTTCCCGATTTAGAGAAATTAGGTATCCAGCTGCACTTAGGCGGGCACCCGCTGGAGCTGTTAGAGGGTGCAGACCTTGTCTGTGTTTCCGGCGGTGTGCCTCTGACGATCCCCTTCATTCAAGCAGCGCTGCAGCGGGGCATCCCGTTGAGTAATGATTCGCAGATTTTCTTAGAGGCATGCCCAGCTCAGGTTATTGGCATCACTGGTTCCTCCGGCAAAACCACGACGACGGCATTGGTGGGCTTAATGGCTCAAAAGTACTTCGAAATGAAACAAAATGGTCATCGTGCTTGGGTGGGCGGGAATATCGGCAACCCCTTGATTGAACAAGTCGATCAGATTGATGAAGATGACCTTGTGGTGCTCGAACTTTCCAGTTTCCAATTAGAGCTGATGACCCGTTCCCCGCAGATTGCCGCAATCCTAAACATTACCCCCAACCACTTGGATCGGCACGGAAGCATGCAAGCCTATATTGCAGCGAAAAGCCGCATCCTGCGCTTCCAGCATGCTGGGGATGTCGCCATCCTCAACCGTGATGATCCAGGCTCTTGGAGTTTGGCTGAACACCTCAAAAGTGATTTGATCAGCTTTGGCTTCCAGAAGCCAGATTCTAAGCAGAATGGTACCTACATCTATAAAGACGCTATTTGGCTGCAGCTCGGTCGCGAAAGCCTCAAGATGCTGCCTTTAGAGTGGATCCAGCTGCCAGGAAGACATAATATCGCTAACGTTTTGGCTGCCTGCGCCATTGCAGCCGCTGCTTCATTAGCTCTGCCTGCGATCCAGACCGCCATCGAGGAATTCACAGGCATTCCGCACCGCCTGGAATTTATCCGTAACATTAATGGAGCTGACTGGTACAACGACTCGATTGCCACCGCACCAGAACGGACAATGGCTGCCATCGAAGCCTTCGAAGGACCGCTTGTCTTGCTGCTGGGCGGGCGCGATAAAAACCTGCCCTGGGATGACCTCGCCCAGCTCATTCACCAACGTGTGCGCGCCGTGGTGCTCTTTGGTGAGGCAGCCGGCTTGATCGAAAAAGCTTTAGGAGCGGTCAAAAAAGGAGAAACTTTACAGGTCATCTCCCGATGCAACACGCTGGAAGAAGCCGTACAAGCAGCCGCGAAGTTGGCTCAACCTGGTGATACCGTCTTGCTTTCTCCAGGCTGCACCAGCTTTGATGCTTTCAAGGATTTCGAAGAGCGCGGCGAATACTTTAGGAAGTTGGTAAATGCTTTATGAATAACATAAGTGCAAAACCTCAAACGAAAAGTCGCAGCATGACCAGGCTGCCTTTTGATGTGCCTTTAGTCCTTATCATTGCAGCCTTGTTAGTGATTGGTTTGTTAATGGTTTACTCCTCCAGCTGGGATGCCTCCTTAATCATGGAGAAACCACCAACTTATATTTTCACCCGTCAGGTGCTGTGGGTGGCATTAGGGATCGCCGTAGCTGTTGGACTTAGCTACTTTGACTATCACAAATTCGAGCCATTTGTCGCCTGGTTGATGCTGGGCGTGATTGCTATGCTCACAGCTGTGGTCATTCGCAATCGCTTCCAGGGCATTTCGAGCCGCTCGCTGCTAAACAGCTCAGTCCAGCCAGCTGAATTTGCGAAGTTGGGTATTGTGCTTTACCTTTCTTTCTGGCTCTCCAAGCGCAAAGACCTTTTACACGATAAAGATACTGTTTTTATTCCGTTAGTTTTTATTCTCGGTTTGGTAGCTGGCTTGATTGTCATCCAACCCGACTTGAGCGCCGCAATTACCGTCGGTGCTCTGGTGATTATGCTCTTCTTCCTTTCTGGAGCTGATTTAAAGCAGACCCTAATTCTTTTCTTGCTTGTTGCTATTGTTGGCGGTGGCGTGATTGCAATCTCCTCCACTGGTCAAGCACGGATTAACGACTACCTGCGAGGCTTTCAAGATCCTATCAACAGTTCTTACCACGTCCAGCGCACCTATGAAGCCATTATCAAGGGCGGTTTCTTCGGCGTTGGGATTGGTCAAGCGGATACCAAGTTTACCGGCTTGCCTTTACCGCATACGGATAGCATCTTTGCTGTAATTGCCGAAGAGACCGGTTTGGTCGGATCGTTTGTGGTCATCATCCTTTATGTTTTACTCATTTGGCGCGGCGTAACCATCGCTAAGCGTGCTCCAGATCAGGCTGGCAGCTTGTTGGCTTTTGGCTTGATAAGTTGGATCGTGATTGAAGCTTTAATGAATTTCGCGGTGATTGTGGGTTTGATGCCCTTCACGGGCAATGCCCTGCCGTTGATCAGCGCTGGTGGAAGCAGCATGTTAACGACCATGGCTGCCATCGGCATCACCATGAATGTTGCCAGGCAGGGAACTGCCAAAGAAATTGCAGAAAGGAGCCAGACCAGTGCGGTTGTTAATTTGCGCGGGCGGGACAGGTGGCGGAGTGTATCCGGCACTAACCGTTACGGAGATTCTTAACCACCAGGGGCACACCTTGTTGTGGGTTGGGAGTGAGGGAGGCATGGAGAAAGAACTGGTTGAACGTGCCGGCTTGCCTTTCCAAGCCATTCCTGCCGCCGGCGTCCACGGGGTTTCGCTCAAGAAGCTGCCCGGTAACCTGAGCCAGCTTTGGAAAGGCTACCATAGGTCGAAGCAGATTCTCAAAGAGTTCGACCCAGACGTCCTGCTTTTTACAGGCGGCTACGTCGCCATCCCAATGGCATTGGCTGGCAAAAAACGCCAATCGCTGCTCTATGTGCCCGATATCGAGCCAGGATTAGCGCTAAGAGTGTTGGCACGGTATTCCGACCGCATTGCCATCACCAGCGAGGAATCGCGCAAATTTTTTAAGCATCAGGAGAAATTAACTGTGAGTGGATATCCTATTCGAGAAGAATTAAAAAAATGGAATAAAGCTGATGGCTTAGCGTATTTTAAGTTTGACCCTAACCTCAAAACCGTACTTTTTATGGGTGGAAGCAGCGGAGCCCGTTCGATTAACAACGCGGTGGTTAAAATCGCCGGCAAGCTTATTGAACGCTATCAGGTCATTCATCTCACGGGACATTTAGATTGGGATTTGCTCCACCATCAAACCGACGGACTCGGACCTCGCTACCAAGCCTTCCCATACCTACACGAAATGGGTGCGGCGCTCGCAGCAGCGGACTTGGTCGTTTCTCGTGCGGGTGCTTCGGTGCTGGGTGAATATGCGCACTTTGGTCTGCCAGCAATCCTTGTCCCCTACCCCTACGCCTGGCAATACCAAAAAGTTAATGCTGATTACTTGGTCGAGCGCGGCGCAGCTGTGCTGCTCGAGGATGAGAAACTAGAAAAAGAACTTTATTCTACGGTGACCACCTTGCTGGAAGATCCTAAGCGTTTAGCTCAGATGAGCCAAGCCATGGCTGCATTGGCACAACCAGCTGCTGCAGAAAAAATTGCTGAATTACTCCTAGAAATGGCAAGCAATGAAAGGTAAGCATTCGAAATGATTACATTGGACGCCTTTTTCTACATAATGTTTGCTCTGTTCGCCATCATCGGAGCTTTGCGCGGCTTAAAAAGAGAGCTGCTGGTTACTGCAGCCGGTGTGATGGGCGTCTTTACTGTGGAAATTGTCGTCCCGATGGTGATTGATGATCTTTCAGCAACCCAGCTCTTTTGGACAAGCTTGGGCGTGATGGGAGCTTTCGCTATTCTCGCCTATCAAACGCCTTCTTTTCGGCGTTTTGTAGAAATCGGTCTCTTTGAAAGAAAAGTGAGCCATGGTATGGTCTTTGGCGGACTCGTTGGTGCATTTAACGGCTACCTTTACTTGAGCACCATATTCCACTATATGGCTCAAGCCAACTACCCTGTGGCTCAAATCACCCCGCCAGACCTTGCTACGCAAGCAGGTCAAGCTGCAGCGCAGATATTATCTTGTGCAGTACCAGTTCATTTACAGGGCACATATATTTACGTGGGTATCGTTGTGGCTTTTATTTGCATTATCGGAGCGTTTGTGTGATGCAGCATATTCATTTAATCGGCATAGGTGGAACAGGCATCTCAGCCATCGCCGTCGTGCTCCTCGAGCAGGGGTATCAGGTGACAGGCTCAGATATTGCTGATTCCACCTATTTCCGAGAGGTCACCCGAAGAGGCGCTAAAACAGTTCTCGGGCATGATCCAGCTTTAGCTACGCAAGCTGATGTGGTCGTGCGTTCCTCTGCAATCAAAGATGATGACCCCGAAGTGCAAGCTGCTCAAGCGGCTGGAATCCCCGTGCTTAAGCGCACAGACTTTTTACCCCAGCTGACAGCAGGAAAACGAACCATAGCCGTCGCCGGCTCACACGGCAAGACAACTACCACCGCCATGATCGTTTGTCTGATGCATAACCTCGCCTTCGACCCTAGCTTCATTTTAGGTGCCGAAATTATTGACCTGCATGCAAATGCCCGCGCAGGTAGCAGTCCTTACTTTATTATCGAAGCTGATGAATACGACTATATGTTCCTCGGGCTTAACCCTACGATAAGTGTGGTCACCAATATCGAATACGACCATCCCGATTGCTTCCCTACGCCAGAAAGTTACCTCGAAGCCTTCCGCCAATTCCTGCTGCGCACCCAGCCCAGCGGCACGGCTCTGCTTTGCGCTGATGACCCAGGCGTACAGAAGTTGTTGCAAGGCTTCGAGGAAAAGAATTTTGTTTTACGCACATACGGCTTTGCGGAGAAGAGCCATTATCATATCGCTTCAGCCAATTGGAATGGCGAGGAGTATACCTTTACGCTCACCCGCCAGCTGCCTGGCGAAGAACTTCACGATTTGGGCAGCTTCAGGTTGCCAATGCCTGGTAAGCATAACGTCAGCAATGCTGCCGCGGCGTTAGCCGTCATCGATACATTAGGCATACCGCCTAAGGATGCCGCAGAAGCCTTAGCGGGGTTTCATGGCTCCGAGCGCCGCATGGAAGTTGTTTTGGAGCAAAACGGCATCGTGATCATCAACGATTACGGTCACCACCCCACCCAAATTGCTGCTACGCTTGCTGCATTGCGCCAGCGCTATCCACAGAAAAAGCTTTGGGCTATCTGGGAACCGCACACCTACAGCCGCACGGAAATGCTGCAAGATGCTTATGCTCGCAGCTTGCAAGCAGCGGATGAGGTTGTCATTACGCGCGTCTATGCTGCCCGCGAAGCCGAGCACAACTTTGACCCCTCCCAGATTGCCGCGCATATCCCGGGCAGTAAAGCCCGTTACTTGCCAGATTTTGAGGAACTGACTGAATACGTCTGCAAAAACCTAAGCGGCGACGACGTGATTGTGGTGCTTTCAGCCGGTAAAGGCCCACAAATCAGTGCCTTGCTGCAAGCACGCATCCTCAACCAAAAGAAGGAGGCACAGGCATGAGCATCCCAGTGCGCAAGCTGCAAGCCTTCTTCGGTCAAGCATGGCAAGAAAACGTGCGGATGGCGAATTACACCACAGCACGAGTCGGCGGGACAGTCTTAGGTTTAGTGCCGGTCAATACACTCGAAGAGCTGCGTAAAGCAGCCTCGTTCTTGTGGAGTGAAAGTGTGCCCTTCAAGCTGATTGGCAGCGGCTCGAATATTTTGGTCAGCGATAAAGGCTACGCAGGTGTGATTTTGCTCAACCGCTGCCATAATATCAAGATCCACTCCCAGGAAGAGCCGCCAACCATTTACGCTGAGAGCGGCGCAAACCTGAGCAACATCGCCCGCATGACCGCCCTGCGCGGGCTGACGGGAATGGAATGGGCTGGCAGTGTTCCTGGCTCGGTTGGCGGAGCTATTTATGGGAACGCCGGGGCTTTCGGCTCGGATGTCTCCCAATGCTTACTTACGGTGCAAATCCTTACCCCCGAGCAAGGCGAAGTTACCCTAACTGCTGAACAGATGGCGTTCTCTTATCGCAGCAGCATTCTCAAGCGTGAAAAACAACCTGCAGTGATTCTTTCAGCCCTCTTCAAAGCACAGCATAGTACCCGCGAAGCTGCTTGGAAGCTCCTCTCGGATTATGCCGAGAAGCGCCGGCAAACCCAACCAACAGGTAATTCTACAGGTTCCACCTTCAAGAATCCACCCGGGGATTATGCTGGCCGCTTGATTGAAGCGGTGGGTCTCAAGGGTTATAAGGCTGAGCATGCCCAGTTCAGCCCATTGCACGCCAATTTTATTATCAATGATGGACAATCTTCTGCTCAAGAGTACCTCAGCCTCATCCGCTTGGCGCAAAGACGCGTGAAAGAGCAATTTGGCATCGAGCTTGAGTTAGAAATTGAACTTTTAGGTGATTTTAATGACGAACACTAAATTGAAACTTGGAATTATTTTTGGCGGCCGCTCTGGCGAGCATGCAGTTTCGTTGATGTCTGCAACCTCAGTTAGGTCAGTCTTGGACCCGTCTAAATACGAGGTTTTCGAAATTGGCGTAACGCAAGAAGGCGCTTGGCTCACGGGCTCCAACGCCTTACAAGCTTTCAAAGAGGGCAAGCAGGAGAGCTTACATGAAGCGCTGCTGCTCAACACAGCGGGGAAAGTAAGCTTATATAGCCGCCAAGGCAACACGCTGAAGCTGATCTCCCCGTTGGACGTCGTTTTCCCGGTGCTGCATGGCACGTTTGGCGAAGATGGCACCATTCAAGGCTACTTTGAAATGCTCGACCTTGCTTATGTTGGTGCCGGCGTATTAGCTTCGGCTGTGGGAATGGACAAGGCTGTTTGCAAGCATGTGGTGCAGAACGCCGGCATCCCGGTGCTCGAATATATGGTCTTCTCCCGCAGCGAAATCCGCACCGATCTCGCTGAGGTCGTGCACAAAGCTGAGGAGGTTGCGCCATATCCCTTATTCGTCAAGCCAGTCAATTTAGGTTCATCTGTCGGCATTAGTAAAGCTCAAGATCGTGAGGAGCTTCAAGCAGCACTCCAAAAAGCTGCCCGCTTTGACCGCCGGGTGCTCGTGGAGCGCGGTTTGGACGCCCGTGAGATTGAAATTAGCGTTTTAGGAAATGAAAACCCGCTGGTTTCCGTTCCAGGTGAGATTATCCCCAAAGACGTCTTCTACACTTATATGGATAAATATCACCATGGTGACCCAGAAGTCTTAATCCCAGCCCCCTTTGACCAGGCGATGATCGAGCGCATCCAGCATTATGCCCTGCAGGCTTACCGAGCCATCGATGGTGCCGGCTTGGCGCGCGTAGATTTTCTGGTGGATAAACCCAGCGGAGAGCTGTATTTCAGTGAGATCAACACCATGCCCGGCTTCACTTCTATTAGTATGTACCCGAAGCTTTGGGAAGCCAGTGGATTAAGTTACCCCGCCTTGGTAGACCGCCTCATCGAACTGGCCTTAGAACGCAAAGCAGAACAAGATCAAACCATACGAAAGTATGAGGAGTAAGATGGCAAGCCGAAATAAACAATTAAGCCGAGCCGACCAGGTTCGGGCGCGACGAAAAATTGAGCCAGCGCATCGTAAACCTATCCCGCAGGCTCCCAGGTCCACCACGCGTGAGGCAGAAAGCGCTTCCCGGGTAATTTCACGGCACACATACCCCGGTATGGCACGTGAAGCAAGGAGCAAAGCCAAGCCACAACGCCGAATTTACTTACCTACCGATACTCCTGGCAGTGAAATCCGCCTGCCTGCCATGCCAGAAGTTAAACTCGGCTGGCGGCTGCTTTCAGCCTTTCTCGTCATCTTACTCGGCATTGGCATTTACATGCTAAATTTCTCAGATAGCTTCGAGATTTCCACACTCAATTTGAGCGGAGCTCAACGCATTCCTGCCGAAGAAATATTGGATAAACTCGAACTTTCAGGTAAACCTATCATCAGCGTGATTCCGTCAGAAATTGAAGCCCAAATCCTAGCAGAATTCCCAGATATCAAGTCTGCAATGGTGCGCGTTGAGCTGCCAGCAAATCTCACTATCAGCATTCAAGAGCGCATCCCCGCCATCACCTGGATCATCGACGGGGAAGCAACCACTTGGGTAGACGATGAAGGCTTTACCTTCCCCATTCGCGGTGAAGCAACCATACCGCTCAAAGTTATGGCAAATGGAGATCCCCCAAAACCTTTGGGATACGTTGATCCAGCTTCTGAACCAGCCGAAAAAGCCGAAACGCCTATTCTGCCAACCCCAAGCGTTGACCCGCAGTTTGTCGCCTCTGTGCTCAAGCTGCGCGGGTATATTCCCACAGGCACTGCGCTGCTTTATGATCCAGAAAACGGCTTAGGCTGGACCGATGCACAGGGCTGGCAAGTTTACTTAGGCACGGATATCTCCCAGATTGATGTGAAGTTAGCTGAATACCAGCAAATTGTCACTGCGCTCCTGGAGCGAAACTTGCAACCTAGTTTAATCAGCGTTGAATATATACACGCACCTTATTATCGATTGGAGTAGTAACGATGGAAGAGCCAATTGTTGTCGGATTAGATATTGGAACCAGTAAAATTTGCACTTTGGTAGCTCGGATTGAAAACGGCGCCAATCTGCGTATTTTGGGGGTTGGGGTTGAGCCTTCACAGGGCATCCGCAAAGGTGTTGTGATCGATATCAATTCAGCCTCCCAATCGATAGCTCGTTCCATTGAGAAAGCAGAGCGCACCTCAGGCTATGAAATCAATAGCGCCTTGGTCAGCTTAGCTGGCTCGCATGTTTCCTCGATGAACAGCCGCGGCGTTGTGGGTATTTCCGGCCGCGTCATTGACCAGGAAGACGTTTTGCGTGCCTTAGATTCTGCCCAAGCCGTGGCTATCCCCCACGACCGAGAAATTATCCATGTGATTCAGCGCGGCTTCTTAGTCGATGGACAAGATGGCATTCGTCAGCCCGTTGGGATGCATGGTTTCCGCTTGGAGGTAGAAGCGCACATTATCACCGCTTCCGCTTCCACCACCGAAAACTTACGTAAGTGCGTTTCCATGGCAGGGATTGAGGTCTCACAGTTTGTGCTCAGTCCCTTGGCATCTGCCGAAGCTGTGCTTTCAGAGACCGAACGCACCATGGGTGCTGCTGTGGTTGACCTGGGCGGCGGCACTACCGATTTAGCCATATACCTCAATGGCGACGTCTGGTACACCAATGTGATCAACATCGGCAGCTATTACATTACCACTGATATTGCTCAAGGCTTACGCTTGCCGGTTGACGTCGCTGAGGAAGTGAAATTACATCACGGCTATGCCGTCCTGGATGAAATTTCGGAAGAAGAGAGCTTTAATGTGGTGCCTTTTAGTGCCGAAGAAAGCACCAAGGTTCTTAGGCGTGATCTGGTCAATATTATCGAAGCTCGCGCCGAAGAAATCTTATCCTTGGTTCATCAGGAAATCAAGCGTTCGGGCGTTTCGGGTTTGCTGCCTGCTGGGCTGATCCTGACCGGCGGTGGAAGCCAGCTGCCTGGCATGCGGAAATTAGCGACGCAGGTAACTGGATTACCAGCCCGCATCGCCAAACCTGAGAAAATGGTCGGCTTGACAGACCAGATAAGTTCGCCGGCGTTTTCCACAAGTGTAGGCTTACTACAATGGGCAATTTTAATGAGTGAAACTTACCAGATCGGATCAGAACGACCTGGAAAAGGGAAAAGATCAGAAGGCGAGCGCACGGAGACGTTTGCTTCTTGGTTCAAAAAGTTATTACCATAATCAATTATTCAAGGTATGAGAGGAGAAAAATGGATGCAAAACAGGTTGAATTAACAGCACGCATAAAAGTAGTAGGCGTTGGCGGAGGCGGCTGCAATGCTGTCGATCGCATGATCGCTGAAGGATTATCAGGAATAGAATTTATTGCCATTAATACTGACGCTCAGGTGTTGCTCAAGAGCAGCGCACCCACCCGTGTCCGCATTGGCGATAAAACCACCCGCGGACTTGGTGCTGGTGGTGACCCCAATATCGGCAAAATCTCCGCGGAAGAATCGGCTGAAGAGCTCTATGATGTACTCAAAGGCAGCGATATGGTGTTCGTTACCGCAGGTTTGGGCGGAGGCACCGGCACGGGTGCAGCGCCCGTCGTGGCGCAAATCGCTAAAGAAATCGGCGCACTCACCATTGGTGTGGTCACTCGCCCATTTGCCTTCGAAGGACAACGGCGCGCAATGGTTGCCGAAGAAGGTGCTTTACGCTTAAAGGAACATGCCGATACCTTAATCGTTATCCCCAACGACCGCCTGATGCAGATGGTAACCAAGAGCGTAAGCATGTGCGATGCTTTCAGGCTTGCGGATGATGTCTTGCGCCAAGGGATTCAGGGCATTTCTGAGCTGATCACCGTTCCAGGGTTGATAAACCTCGACTTTGCCGATGTGCGCACGATTATGTCCGAAGGCGGTGCGGCTTTGATGGCTGTGGGCGAAGCTTCAGGAGAAGACCGCGCGAAGGTTGCCGCTGAGAAAGCGATCTCCAGCCAGCTGCTCGATGTGACCATTAATGGTGCTCATGGCATCCTCTTCAACGTCACTGGGAGTTCTAACCTCTCGCTATTTGAGGTTAATCAGGCAGCTTCGATCATCAAAGAAACAGCGTCTCCGGATGTCAATTTAATCTTTGGGGCTGTCATCGATGAATCTATGGGCGATAAGGTGCGCATCACCGTCATTGCTACCGGCTTTGATCACAACCACTCTTCCAATGAGGCGGAGGCTAGTGCTTTTTTTCCAGGCGCAACCAGCAGCAAGACAGATCAAAGGGTAGATTTATCTGACGCTAACCGTATTCATGAGCCCGGTCAAAAGCAGGCTCAGCCGCAACGCAATGAGAGTTATAACTACGCAACAATGGATGAGGATATCGACGTTCCGACCTTTATTCGCAAACGCCGCGATCTACAAACCAACCGCGATTATTAAGATTGCCGAACCTCTCTTGCACTTGTTTTTATTAGAAAAGTCTTCCCCCCAAGCCTGGGGGGAAGACTGCTCCGCTTTTTCGAGCGTGTGTAATCATTGCATTTTGGTAAGGTGCCTCTTTCCTCCAAAGTGGGCTATTGCAGACGCTCTGCGTTAATTCAATAAATCTTCAACCTCAATCACTAATCCATGCCAATTTGCCGCTCGGCAAAAAATGCCTTGACGAGCGCTTTCACTTCCTCTGCTGTGCTAGCCTTCAGGGCTTGGTCAGCTAAGTGACGGCATTCAGTTGAATCTAACCTGCGAATGAGCTGCTTTACGGTCGGAATCCTAGCAGGGGACATACTGAATTCATCCAAGCCCATACCAAGCAGGAGGGGAACTGCATCGGGTTCTCCAGCAAATTCGCCACATAGCCCACACCATCTGCCGGCAGCGTGAGCTGATTCAATGGTACGCTGAATGAGGAAGAGCACCGCCGGGTTAAAGCTGCTTGCTAAATGCGCCACCTTGGCATTGGTGCGGTCCACGGCAAGCGTATATTGCGTCAAATCATTTGTTCCAATGCTAAAAAAGTCGATACTTCTTGCTAACCGATCAGAAAGGATCGCCGCTGAAGGAACCTCAACCATAATGCCAAATTGCACTTTCTCCGCGACGGGTTTCTGTTCGCGGTGCAGATTTTCTTTTTCGCGCTCAAGTAACGCCTTCATTTCATCAATCTCTTCTTGCAGCGCAATCATTGGCACCATTATGCGCAGATCAACACCCACGCCAGCTTGTAGCAAAGCGCGCACCTGTGTGCGCAAGATGTCCTCCCTACCATGGAGCATGCGCACACCGCGCCACCCTAAGAAGGGATTGAGCTCCTTCGGAAAATCAAGATATGGGATTTCTTTATCCCCGCCGATATCGAGCGTCCGCACAACAATGGGTTGCCCCTCAAAATGAGCAAAGATTTTACGATAGGCTTGAATTGATTCCTCTTCGCTGGGCATAGCTTTGCGGTCTAAGTAGAGGAATTCAGTGCGGAAAAGGCCTACCCCTTCGGCGCCATTTTGATTTGCCATATGGGCGTCCGTTTCATTGCCGATATTTGCAACTACTTCCACGGTTTTACCGTCGGTTGTTATCGCTGGCTCAAATGCGGCTGAAAGTGCTGTCTGAAAAAGCTCTGATGAAGCAGCTTGTCTTTTCGCAAAATCAGCCTTAGTTTGCGCGTCTGGGTTTACGATGACCTCACCCGTATTTCCATCCACAAGTAAAAATGCGTCATCAGGAATCGCCAATAGCTCCTCGCCTACCCCTACCACCGCAGGCAGCCCGAAGGCTTTGGCTAAAATTGCCGTGTGCGAGGTAGGTCCGCCTTCTGCGGTAACAAAAGCCAAAGTTACCGCGCGCTCTAAGCTTACTGTATCTGATGGGGTCAGGTCCCGGCTGACGATTATAGAAGGTTTATCTGGATTAATCCCGCGTGTTTGCAAACCCAATAAATGCCCTAAGACTCGTTGACCAACATCGCGTAGATCCACAGCCCGGGCTGAAAGGGTCGGGTCAGGAATAGCTTCAAGCTGCTGGGCAATCGTCTCGATGGCATTCATCCAAGCAGCTTCGGCGTTTTTTCCAGCTTTAATATCACTTTCTGCCAGGGAAACTAGGGAGTCATCCTCTAAGAACATCATGTGGGCATCAAATATTTCAGCCTCTTTCTCTTTAGCTTGCGCTTTTACTGAATCCCTCAGACCTTTGAGCTCTTCGATCGCTGCGGCTCGGGCTTTTTTCAAACGCTGCTTTTCTGCCGTTGAATCTTCGATAGTGTAATGGGGAATATTCAGGGATTGTTTCTGAACCTTGAAAATTGGACCGCTCGCTAGTCCGGGTGCTGCGGGGATTCCTTTTAGAACGTGTGTCTCAGCCATAGATCCTTCTTCTAGATGTTCTCGCAAAAGCTGCGGTGGAAAAATTATACCCTCATCTAAATCTTTAAAGAGCTTCAAGGTGCAATTTAAACCGTCGTAAAGCGCCTTTCAACCTTAAAATAATGAGGGAATCTTGCTTAGTCCCTTGCATTCTCTCGCAATTCTTAAAGCTCTTCAATCTTTAAGATTAGGAACCAGAATCGACCTTGAAAGCTCTATCCGCCTGTGCTAAAATGAAGTATCCAATAGGTAGGGGATTATTTTTTATTAACCCCCATATATGGGAGCAGCATTCTGGAGTGAGGCATGAACTGTCCTTTTTGTCAGCATCAAAATTCAAAGGTGATAGACACCAACAAAGACGCCCACGGAGGCATCCGGCGCCGCCGAGAATGTCTCTATTGCCACCAGCGCTTTAGTACCTACGAGCGCCCGATTTTAACCACGCCAATGCTGATTAAACAAAACGGGGCACGCGAAGAGTTCAACCGCGATAAATTGCTGCAAGGCTTGCGCATCGCCTGTGCAAAGCGTCCTGTCCCAGCAGCCTCGCTAGAAAAAATCGTCGACGATATCGAAGCTGAGTTACAAAAAATGGGTCGGGTTGAAGTAAACTCCCGGGTTGTGGGCGACTTAGCGATTAGAGGGCTCAAAGAGTTAGACCATGTCGCCTACATCCGTTATGCCATTGTCTACCTGCGCTTAGATGACCTTCATGCAGTTCGGGATGAAATTGACCGGCTGCTTTCTGAAGAAGAAACCATTTAAAGGACTTATTATGGAAACCATTAATCTCCCCCGTGCGGGGCTCTTACCCACACCACCCTTACCAGAAGGCTTACCTTCAATCGCGTTGAGCGAGAACTCACGTCAAATCCTGGAGAAGCGCTATTTACGCCATGGCGATGATGGCAAGCCAGCGGAGACAATTGACGAAATGTTCTGGCGGATTGCCTGGCATGTCGCTTCTGCCGAAGGCGAAGACGAACAAAGTCTGCAAACTGCGATTAGCTTTTATAAAGCGCTTGTTTCCAAGTCCTTCTTCCCCAACTCACCTACCTTCACTGGCGCCGGCACACCCTTAGGTCAGCTGGCTGCCTGCTTTGTACTCCCTATTTCAGATGATATGGGGCGCTCTCCCGACGGCATCTTTTCTACCCTGCGTAATGCTGCGCTCATTCAGCAAACTGGCGGAGGAAACGGCTTCAACTTTTCGCGTCTGCGCCCTAAGGGTTCATTGGTAAAATCTTCATCGGGTCAAGCCACCGGTCCAGTCGGCTTTCTCAAAGTGTACGATAACGCCTTTGGCGAAATTGCCCAAGGAGGCACACGCCGCGGTGCTAATATGGGCATCTTGCGAGTGGATCATCCTGATATCGAAGACTTTATTACTTGCAAACATAATGAATACGCCATCACCAATTTCAATATCTCCGTTGCCATCACCGACGCGTTTATGCGCGCCGTAGAAGCTGATGAACCCTGGGAGCTGCGCTTTCCGGATATTCAATCCCCGCTCTATAAAACCTTCAATGGCACCTTGGAAGGCGCAGAACGCGATGGTATTCCGATCCGCACCTATAAAACAGTACCTGCCCGTGAGCTTTTCAATAAACTCGTTGCGCAGGCACACCACAATGGCGAACCAGGCGCCTTATTCCTGGATGCAGCCAACCGCGCTAACCCCGTGCCGCACTTGTATGACTTGGAAGCCACGAACCCCTGTGGCGAGCAATGGTTAGGTCCGTATGAAAACTGTTGTTTAGCCTCCATTAATTTAGCCGAACACATTGGACCAGATGGATCCGTTGATTGGGCAAAATTAGAGCAAACTACACAGACGGTAACCCGCTTTCTCGATGACGTCATTGATAAAAATGCTTACGTGCCTGCCGTTCCGCAACTGAAAGAGTCTGCATTAACAGCCCGCCGTATTGGGCTGGGGATCATGGGCTTAGCCGACCTGATGTATCACTGTGGGGTGCGCTATGGCTCGGATAAATCCCTCGAGTTTGCCTCACAGGTGATGGAGTTCATCCGTTACCATTGCATGCTCACGAGTATTCACTTAGCCGCCGAGCGCGGTCCCTTCCCGGCTATTCAAGGCAGCATTTATGACCCGGAAGCGCTGAAATGGACTCCACCAGAGCCATTAATTCCCTACACAAACGATTGGCAGCGCCCCGAAGTTAACTGGCAGCAGGTCGTCGATGGCATCAAGCGCCATGGTATCCGCAACGCTGCCCAGACAACCATCGCACCTACTGGTACTATTGGCACAGTGGCTGGGTGCGAAGGCTATGGCTGCGAACCGGTGTTCGCTTTAGCCTATGTCCGCCATGTCAACGACCACGGCAAGGATCTGCAACTGAATTATGTCAGCCCGCTCTTCCAAGCAGCGCTTGACCGCACTGACCTCAGCCCAGAGATTAAGGCTGAAATCATTACCCAGGTGATTGAGCAGGGCACCTGCCAGAATATCGCTGAGCTGCCCGAAGAAATCCGCGATGTATTTGTGGTTTCAGCGGATGTAACGGCACGTGAACACATCCGTATTCAAGCAGCCTTGCAGCGCTTTGTGGATAACAGCCTGAGCAAGACGATTAACTTCCCGGCGGATGCAACTGAGGAAGACGTTGCGGATGCCTTCCGCTATGCTTGGGAGTTGGGGTGCAAAGGCTTGACAGTTTACGTGACGGGTTCGCGCGAGAAAGTGGTCTTGGAGACTAAGAGCACCATGCAAGCTAAGCAAACCACCCCGGCGGTTCAGACCCCTGAGCCACAACTCTTCGGGGTCGATATCGAAGCGCAGCTTAAGTTCTGGAAAGACACTAAAAAACCGCGGCCAAGAATCCTGAAAGGCTACACCTCCGTAATTGAAACTCCCTTAGGCAAGGCATTCGTCACCATCAACGAAAACGGCAACGATCAACCTTTCGAGGTGTTCATCAATACCGCTAAAGCTGGCTCCGAAACAGCCGCTCATTCCGAAGCCATCGGCCGGCTGATATCTTATGTGTTACGCATCGCTTCACCCGTAGAACCGCGTGATCGCTTGAAAGTGGTGGTGGAGCAGCTGGCAGGAATCGGGGGGGGACGTTCGCTGGGCTTTGGACCTAACCGTGTACGCTCTCTGCCAGATGGCATTTCCAAGGCTTTAGAAGAATATCTCTTTCAGAAGCATGCAAACAACGAACAAGAAGCACAAGTTGTTATCCCCCCAGAACAGCTTCCCATCCCAAAACCTTCCCAAGATAACTACCGGACTGGAGAACTCTGCCCAGAGTGTGGGCAGGCAACTTTTATTAATGAGGAAGGCTGCCGTAAGTGTTATACTTGTGGATATAGCGAGTGTTAATGACGGAGGTGAGTAAGAATGTCTGAATGGCAACGTGCTCAAGTCGAAATCAACCAACACCATATAAGTTATCTCCGTACCGGCGGAGAAAAACCACCCATCATCTTACTGCACGGTTTCACCGAAGATAGTTCCACCTGGGACGAAGTGGCAAAGGCATTAGCACCGAACTACGATCTGATCATGCCCGACACCATTGGGCATGGAGAGTCAAGCCGCCTCCCAGCGGATGGTGCTATCGACCCTTTGCAAGACCTGACGGTATTTATTGATGCCTTAGGGCTGCAAAAAACCGCCTTATTAGGGCATTCTATGGGTGCAGCTTTAGCTGCAGAGTTTACCTCCCAAAACCCGGAAAAAGTAGCAGTATTGGTATTAGAAGAGGTACCCTGGTTCGATTCAGCCTCTCCACCCGAAATCCCTCAGAAGTTTTTAGCTGCTAATAACCCAACCGTGATTAAAAACCTATCAGGGTCGAATTTACAGGAAGCCTTATCCTACAGCCAAGAGCATCATCCAACTTGGAATGAAGCTGCGCATAACGCTTGGGCAGGCTCAAAAACCCGATTCGATGCCGAATGGTTCAAAGCAAGCTGGAAACCACAAACCAACTGGCAAGAAATTGCAGCGAAGATTACTTGCCCAACCCTGATAATCAGTGGGCAGGCTGCCTATGGCGGCATACTCTCCGCAGCAGTTGTGACCAAACTTCTCAAGATAATCCCTGGATCGGAATGGTCGAACATCGCTGGCGCTGGGCATTTTGTTCACTACGATAAACCTATACCATACATCGAAACCGTGATGGAATTCCTCAAGCGGAAATACCCAGTTAAAAAGGCATGAGCGAGCCTCATAAGATCACATCGAAAAAATTCGTTTTAATGGCGGGCAACATCGGAAGCGGCAAAACTTCCCTGACCCGCCTTCTTGGTGATAAGTTGGGCTGGCAGACCGCCTATGAATCAGTAATCGACAACCCTTACTTGGCTGATTTTTATGCTGATATGCGCCAGTGGGCTTTCCATCTGCAGATTTACTTCTTAGGCAAGCGATCTCTGCAACACCGTGAGTTAGCTGAGGCACCCAACTCCGCCATCAGTGACCGCGGCATTTATGAAGATGCCCATATTTTCGCCCGTGCACTGAACCAGATGGGAAATATGACCGATCGCGAGTTTGATTCCTACCTTCGGCTATACGAAGTGGTGGTCAGCAGTTTACCTAAACCGGATTTGCTCATCTACCTCAAAGCACCCGTTCCCGTGCTGCTCCAGCGCATCCGAATTCGCGGCCGGGCAATTGAAGCCGGCATTGACGAAGCCTATCTCACTCTTCTCGATAATCTCTATGAGGAATGGATTAACAGCTTTGACCTCTGCCCAGTGTTGACTATCCAAAGCGACGCGGTCGACTTTGTGAACCGTAAGGAACAGCTGGATCTGGTCGCCACACGTGTCCTCGACCGCTTAATGGGCAGTGAAAAGATTGTACTGGACTAATTATCAATAAACTCTTTTTATACTAATTAGCACTCATTCATCGATAATCAGATATTTCCAGCCTTGATGATTTGCTAAATTGTGATGTTGAGTACTCAAATAGACGAGAAAGAAAAAATGAATCCTATCCTCGAAAAAATAGTGGATTTATTAAGTGGTATCAGTGGCTTAGAAGCGATTGTGCTTGGTGGTTCTCAGGCTAGAGGCTCACAAGATAGCGACTCTGACATCGACATTGGCTTGTATTATCACCAAGAAACAGTTGATTGGTCCCAAGTGGAGAAACAAGCCCAGGAATTAGATCAAGAGCACCGAGAAAACCTCCTTGCAAAGCCTGGCGAATGGGGAGAGTGGGTAAATGGTGGCTGTTGGCTTATGATAGAGAATAAGCATGTAGATCTCATTCTAAGAGATATCGAACGCGTAAAAAAAGCGATTCAGGAAGGCCAGGAAGGCATAATTACTCCCCACTATCAGGTTGGTCATCCTCATGCGTATCTCAACATTATGTATATGGGGGAGTTAGCTGTGAGTAAATTGCTGTGGTATAGAGATGAAAATATATATCGGTTGAAATCCTTCGCAGAAGAATACCCACAAAAATTAAAAGAGAAAATAATTAGCCAATTTTTCTTTGAGGCTATGTTTTCTCAAGAGCTGGCGGAGAAAAATGCTGCCAGAGACGACATTTATTATGTGGTCGCTCATCTCATTCGTTCTGTTTCTGCGCTCAACCAAGTGCTCTTTGCCTTGAATGAACAATACTGCATTAATGAGAAAAAAGCTGTAAAAATGATTGATGCATTTAATGTTCGTCCAGATTCATATAAAAAGAAAATTGATAACATTTTTTATTGGAGCGCATTTAATTTATTAGAAGCTTGCCATGGTCTAAAGCAACTCATCGAAGAAGTGAATTTATTAATCTAAACCTTCACATTCTCGCATACTTATAGGGAAGAAATAATCATTTTTGGTGTTTAGATTAATAATTAATCATTAGTCCAAAAACTCAGACATAGACCTTGACAATTTAACACGGATATGATTAAATTTATTCGTTCGCTGATTGGGTGCCCCCCTCACCCAGTCTGCGAACACTTTTTATTCCTGCCATTCCAATTCATAATCTCCAATCACAACGGTATCCCCATCGCTCACGCCAGCTTCTTTCAATGCAGCATCAATCCCCATGCGGCTCAGCAAGCGCTGGAAGCGGCGTACTGACCCAGGCTGATCCCAAAATGTCATGGCGGCAGCTTTTTCAATCATTTTCCCGTTCACAATCCAAGTATCGCCTTCCCGGCTAATCGTGAAAGCACGCGGGTTTTCTTCCACGCGGTAGACTGGGATTTCCTCTTCTGGCTCTTCTTCTGGCGCTTGCTGCAAGCATTCATAGGCTTTCCAAAGTACTTTCTCTAAGTTGGTGTGCGCCGCTGCTGAAATCGGAATAAGTTCCACCCCTTCCTGAGCAAATTTTTCCCGCAGGGGCTCAAAACGCTCTGCAACGTCTGGAAGGTCTATCTTGTTGAGCACAACCACCTGCGGCAGCTTGCCCAAACGCTCATCATAAAGTTCTAATTCTTGGTTAACCATCAGGTAATCCTCATAAGGATCATCGGAAAGACCGTCCAAAATATGGATAAGCACGCGCGTGCGTTGGATGTGGCGTAGAAACTCATAGCCCAAGCCACTACCTTCATGTGCCCCTTCAATCAAGCCAGGAATATCAGCAAGCACCAAATCGTGTTCTGCATCCAAGTGCACCACCCCTAAGTTCGGTTCGAGCGTGGTGAAAGGGTATGCAGCAATCTTCGGCTGAGCATTGGTCGTTGCGGCTAAAAAAGAAGATTTCCCCGCATTCGGCAAGCCGACCAATCCCACATCCGCAATCAGTTTGAGCTCCAGGCGTAAGGTCAGCTCCTCACTTGGCTCACCCCGCTCGGCAGTGAGTGGCATTTGGTTGCGTGAGGACGCAAAGTGCTGATTGCCGCGTCCGCCTCGCCCACCTTTAGCAACCACGAGCGTTTGCCCAGGCAGCACCAAATCCCCGAGCAGTTCACCGGTTTCGTCGTTATAAACCAATGTCCCCGGCGGAACCGGAATGATGAGGTCGTCAGCAGATTTGCCGGACTGCTTGTTTGGTCCTCCGTTGCGGCCATTCTCAGCAGCAAAATTTTCGTTATAGTGAAATTTACTCAAAGTATTCAGGGTCGGCTCCACGCGCAACACCACATCCCCCCCTTTTCCGCCATCACCGCCGTCCGGACCGCCTTTGGGGCGGTACTTTTCACGGTGCATGTGCACCATGCCGTCCCCGCCTTTGCCGGATTTTACTTTTATCACCACTGAATCGCTAAACATATTTTCCTTAATACTTCAATGTATTCAACAATTAATTATAAATCAGGGGTCAGGCAACCCTGACCCCTGTAATGGTCTTGTGCTTGAGAACTTCAGCTTATTTGCCGAATTTCTTCTGCAAAATGTCCGTCAAGGTTGGCTTGCCGATCTCCTCCAACGCATAGCGCACGCGCTGAGTGGGTTTGTTGATTTTCATAATGCGGTTCAGGTCAATCGGTGTGCCAATCACGACCATATCCACATCCGCATTATTGATGGTTTGCTCTAGATCGCGAACCATCTGCTCGCCGTAGCCCATGGCAGGGAGTATTTTGCCGGTGCCAGGGTATTTTTTGTAAGTGTCTATAATGCTGCCTACCGCAAACGGACGCGGATCAACAATTTCTGCCGCGCCGTACCGCCGAGCAGCCACATACCCAGCACCAAAAGCCATACCACCGTGCGTAAGCGTGGGGCCATCCTCTACAACCAGCACACGCTTCCCGCGGATAGCATCCGGATCGTCTACGTAGATGGGAGAAGCTGCCTCAATAACTTGAGCCGTTGGGTTAACCGCAAACAAGCTCTCGCGCACGGCAATGACATCATCTGGGTTAGCTGTATCAACCTTGTTGATGACAAACACATCCGCCATGCGCACGTTTGTCTCGCCAGGGTAATAATTAACCTCGTGCCCCGGGCGCAAAGGATCCGCAACCACAATGAGCAAGTCAGTCGCATAGAATGAAAAGTCATTATTCCCGCCGTCCCAGAGGACAATATCCACTTCCTTCTCGGCTTCGCGCAAAATGGCTTCGTAATCCACGCCGGCATAGACAATTACGCCTTGGTCTATATGTGGTTCGTACTCTTCGCGTTCCTCAATGGTGCACTCGTGCTTATCCAGATCCGCATACGTGGCGAAGCGCTGCACTTTTTGCTTGACCAGATCGCCATACGGCATAGGGTGGCGGATGGCGGCTACTTTGTAGCCCATTTCCATAAGTATTTGGGCAACTTTGCGCGTGGTTTGGCTCTTGCCAGAGCCGGTGCGCACGGCGCAAACAGCAACGACTGGCTTTGTGGACTTTACCTGCGTTCGTTTTGTGCCCATTACAAAGAAATCTGCACCCAATGCATTGACCTGGCTGGCTTTGTGCATCACATAAGTGTGAGGAACATCGCTATAAGCAAAGACAACTTCATCAACCTTAAAATCCTTAATCAACTTGGGTAGCTCATCTTCGGGATAAATATCGATGCCGTTAGGGTATAGCTTACCCGCCAACTCAGCAGGATACTTTCTGCCTTCAATATTGGGGATCTGGGTTGCCGTGAAAGCAACCACCTCATATTGGTCGTTATCACGGTAAAAGGTATTGAAATTGTGGAAATCCCTGCCAGCGGCTCCCATGATGATTGTGCGGATACGATTCATAAAATTTTTCTCCTTTTGCTAAATTTTTTATTGTGCCTTATTTTACATCACTTCTGGGGCTCGGATGCCCATAAGCGTCAAAACCTTCGCCAAACACGTACGCGCCGCAGCCACCAATGCCAGACGAGCTGCCCGAATTGCTGGATCGGCATTCAAAACCGGGCATTGATTGTAAAAATCATTGAATGCTTTAGCGAGGTCATAAGCAAAATTTGCCACCAGTGAAGGTTTTAGCTCTTTGGCTGCTCGTTGAATTTCATCTGGCAGCCTGGCGAGCAGTTCAATCAGGTTTATCTCACTAGGCTGCAAGTCGTATTTAAACTGCGGCACCTCGAGCTGCTCCAAACCCGCCTTGCGCAAAATGCTATTGGCTCGTACGTGTGCATACTGAATATAGGGTGCTGATTGCCCGTTGAAGTCTAAAGCACTCTCCCAATCAAATGTGACCATTTTAGTGTTTTCCCGTGCCAACATCGGATACTTGATGCTGCCCAAAGCCACAGCTTCGGCGATAGTTTGCATTTCTTGGGGATCGAGTTCCGGGTTTTTTTCACGCACAATCTCAAGCGCACGGTTGGTTGCTTCCCGAATGAGGTCATCCAAAAGCACCACCGTCCCCTCACGCGAAGACATAGTGACGTTCCCCGGCAGGTTCACAATTTCATAAGCTAAGTGGTAAATACGCTCCGCCCAGGGATATCCCATCAGCTCCAGAACCTTGCGGATTTGCTTCATATGCAAGCTTTGCCGCACGTCAATCACATAAATGGATTGCTCAAGGTCATACTCAGTAAACTTGAGGATAGCAAGGGGAATTTCTTTGGTGGCATAAAGCGAGGTTCCATCCGAGCGCAAAATAATCACCACGCGGTATTCCTCTTTTGTGCCCAGCAATTCATCCAAATTGATGATCACCGGCTCTTCGGGTCTGCCATCCTGTGCCAAACCGGATTTGATCAGCTGATCAACAACGGCTTTACCTGGCTCTTCTACCTCACTCTCGAAGTAAATGCGGTCGAAATGTTCGCCTAGCAGATCATAAACCTGCGCAAAACCTTCCATTGACCATTCCCGGGTTTGCTTCCAGAGCTCTAAGATGTGCGGGTCGCGCGCATCCCAGCGGGCAAAGTAAGCCCGTACCTCCGCCTCGAAGCCTTCTTCGTAGGCGAAGCGGCGGTCAGCCTCAGCAAACAGATCCCCCATCCAGCGCGTTTTATCTTCGCTCGGCGTTTCACCTTGATGGTATTTCTCGTAATTGCATAACCACTTGATTACATGCAGCCCAATATCCCCAATGTAATTGACCCGAATAACCGCTTTGCCGCTGGCTTCGAGGATGTTGGAAATTGAGCCGCCCAAGATCACATTACGCAAATGTCCAACGTGCAATGGTTTGTGTGTGTTTGGGTTGGAATATTCCACCATGGTTGCCTTTCCCGAAGGTTCACAGGTACCATAGCCCTCACCTTGATCGAGGACAGCTTGTACGACTTTCTGGGCATATTCTGGTGGTGAAAAATAAAGGTTAAGGTAGCCGCGAACAGCTTCGATTCGGCTGAAGCCAGGCAGATTTCCAAGATAAGTCCGCAAGGATTCCGCCAAAAATTGAGCATGTTGCGGCACCGGCACTTGACGATTGGGATCCGCAGCTGCCAAAGGAAAAAGCGGTGCGGCAATACCCCATTCCCCGCTAAAGGGGATGTCGCGCCATTCTAAGGGTTTAGCGGGCAGCCCGCGCTCTTGGCAATAATTTTGAAATATATTTGCTAATACTTGCTTTTCCTCTTCAAACATGCTGCCTTCCTTCAGCCCAAGATAAACCTAGCCCGCGGCAAACAGGCCTTAAGGGCTATTTTACCATTGCGCTGTCTCCAATTCAGATCGGCAACAAAAACGGAGGCATAAAGCCTCCGCATCGTTGACAAAACTGTCAGTGTTTATTGCATTGAGTTTAGCTTTTTGACCAGACGTGACTTGCGCCGGGCAGCGTTATTCTTATGAATCACGCCTTTGCTGGCAGCTTTATCCAGAGCTTTAATCGCCTTCAGCGTTTCTTCTTGGGAGGCTTGCGCATCGCCAACTTTGATAGCTGCTTCAGCTTTGCGCACATAGGTCCGGGCAGTGCCACGATAGACACGGTTGCGCATGCGCCGTTTCTGGTTTTGTTTATTTCGTTTGATCTGAGACTTAATATTAGCCAATTCTTCCTCCAGACTATAATTCCATATTCACGAACTTTTATTTTACAACAAATTCACAAAATGTCCAGTCCAATTTTACGGAAATAAAGGTCTTTTCAAAGGGTTTTTCATGGTGTAAAAATCGAATTGACAGAGCACTTATTCCCTTGATTATATTAGCTCGAATTCTCCTTCTAATCCTGAGGTAGAATCCGGTCCTACCCACAGCTTGAATTTTCCTGGCTCAATGGTATAACGATTGTCAATTCCATAAAAGCCCAATTCAGCAGCAGGTACTTCAAATTTAATTACCTTCTCCTCACCTGGCATCAACGCCACGCGGGCAAATCCTTTGAGCTCCTTTACTGGTCGCGTTACGGAGGCAGTAAGATCACGCACATACAATTGCGCCACTTCCGTACCAGCAAATGAACCGGTATTTCTAATTTTTGCTTCAACACTAAGTGTTCCATCTAACTGAACCTTTGGCGTCATAATATTAAGTTGGAAATACTCAAAATGAGAATAGGACATTCCCATCCCAAAGGCAAACAAAGGTTCATTCGGTTCATCTAAATAAGTAGAGCGGTATGGTTCAGTAAATTGCGCCGTGCCTTTGCCTTCTGGCGGGCGGCCGGTTGCTTTGTGAGCGTAATATACCGGGATCTGCCCCTCAGCACGCGGCCAGCTAGCTGTTAGCTTGCCGCTGGGGTTAGCAGCCCCAAAGATAATATCCGCAATGGCTTGCCCCGCACGAATGCCGCCATGCCATGCAAGCAACAAAGCATCAGCCTGGCTGGCTAGCTTGGGGATGACGAGCGGTCTACCGCTCAGTACAATGACTACGAGGGGCTTGCCCAACCCACTAAGGGCATCTACCAGATCCTGCTGTCTACCCGGAAGCCCTAAATGCACGCGCGAGTGGGCTTCTCCGCTCATCTCCCGGCTTTCCCCAACCGTAACAATGACGACATCTGCTTGACGGGCTGCCTCCAGAGCTTCATCCAAGTCTGGGGGTTCATTGCTAGTCAGCGAACAGCCCTGATGAAGCAAGATTTTCCCTTCGGGAAGATATTTACAGAAGCCCGCAAAGATCGTCTCTACATCTTCCGGGCGCCCAGCTGAAGCCCAACAGCCCAATAAGTCTGTCTGGTTATCAACAAAAGGCCCAATTAAAGCTACGCGCAAATCATCAGGTTTTAAGGGAAGCGTTTGTTTTTCATTCTTAATCAACACTATGGACTGCCTTGCCACTTCGAGAGCAAGTGCACGATTGGCTTCATTTAGAATCACTTGATTCGCAAGGTTTTCATCAGTGTAAGGCTGCTCAAACAGCCCTAAGGCAAACTTAAGCGTGAGAATACGCCGTACACTTTGGTCGAGCACTTCCAGCGGAACTTCGCCGTTTTGCACGAGCTCGGTAAGATACTGGGCATAGGCACCACTTGCCATGTCGATATCTACCCCAGCGAGAATGCTTAAGCGCGCTGCCTCACGTAAATCTTTTGCCACGCCATGGTTGAAAAGTTCAGCAATGGCATTGTAATCGCTCACCACCACCCCGTTCATCTGCCATTCCTGCCGCAAGATCGTTTTGAGCAGGAAATCGTTGCTGGTGCTGGGAACACCGCTAATCTCATTAAAGGAAGTCATGACGGTTTGAGCGCCTGCGTCAAAAGCAGCTTTGAAAGGCGGCAAGCAAACTTCCCGCAGGGTGCGCTCCGAAATATCCACTGTGTTATAGTCCCGGCCCCCTTCCGCAAACCCATAAGCGGCATAGTGCTTAGGGCAGGCAACGATGCGCCTTCCTCCTGGCAAAGTAATGCTCTGAAAACCGCGCACTCGGGCTTGCGCTATGGCTCTACCCAAGAAAGGGTCTTCTCCGGCACCTTCTGCAATCCGACCCCAGCGTGGGTCGCGTGAGATATCTACCATCGGCGCGTAAATCAAGTTGATGCCCTTCGTAGCCGCTTCTGCGGCTGCAGCAGCGGATGCTCGCTCCAGGAGCTCCGGGTTCCAGCTGCAGCTCTCCGCCAAGGGAATGGGGAAAGTGGTGCGATAGCCATGGATGACATCAGCGCCGACTAGTAACGGGATATGCAAACGAGAGCCTTCCACGGCGGCATGCTGCAGTTGATTATTTAATCTGACATCATCACAAGTGATTGCACCAACGTGCCCAGCTCTTATGGATGCTTCGATATCCGAAATCGAAGCATTCGAGTTAGGTATTACCGTCTGCCCCACCTTTTCTTCCAGGGTCATTTGGCCCAAAAGCCCTTCTACGCGGGCATCCAATGTTTGCTCTTGCTTCTGCTCAATAAAACGATCCATCATAAATTCAATAACTCCTTTATCATCATAAAAATTATTACCATTTTTGTACAGCCCAAACTTTCGGGAGGTATGCATCAACAACGAACCCATTGATTTTATACAAAATGGGCAATATCTAGTGTATTTAATACAAAACTGCCCTCATTGTAAAGGACGATCCTTGGTGAGGATGATCTGCCCATCCCGGCTTTCAAGCCGCACACGGATGTTGCCGTTTTCCGTGTCGAGGACCTCGGCTTGATCGCAATGGTAGCCGCTCAGGGTTAGCTCTGATGTAAAATTTGGCTGATTGGTCCTGAGAGTATACGTATTTTCGTCCTCTTGTATAGCTCTTATTTCCGCAGTAGCGTAATTGACTATAATTCCTGGTTTTACTCTCCAATCGATTGGTAAGATCAATCCAGTACGCGCCGCTAATGTAATTGGAACACCTCCGAAGAGCGGCTTCCCCTCCGCTTCTATTGTAGTAGTTATAGGATCATCCTGATAATTATTGACGAACACAAAATTCCCCTGCTCGCCGCAGCTCAGGCGGATATCTACCCAATCGGAAAGGTTAAATAGCGGTCGGCAGTCCATTTTCTGTGCTATCTGTTCCAGGAAGTCCAGATCATCGAGCGAGGTGATTGAAAGCGAAGCCCCCAGGAAGAGCACCTTCCCTTCGCCAATGGATTGGATAAACCCAACTGTGCGATTATCGGGCGTTGTAGCAAAGATTTCGTCAAATTCACCTGTATAGGTTTCTAGCATAGAAACTGGAATATTGCGATGGTTAAAAGCCTGAATTGTCGCGACTACAAAATGTGGATCAGATTGTAGATCTGTAATCCTCAGGGCATCCCGTAGAAGTGTAACCGGTGTGTGATCGAACTGTTCTAAACACATCCTTCCGATCATGATGAGGTTCCCACCTTGCTGAACATAATCAATCAGTTTCTTTTGCGTTGCTGCATCACATTGCCTGTCCATCATCAACCACAACAGCGGTGTTACGTTTGGATCGAGCTGGTTCTGGCTGATTTCAACCGTATTAAAAGGCCGATGCGTAATCGCTAAGCCCTTAGCAATAAAATCGAAGAGAACCTGCTCACGCTGATGGGTAATAATCTGCGTTTCTTGCTGGGTGGCGCCGGTATTGACCTCAGTCATGAAGTTGTCCAGTTGGAAGCCAATAGTCGTGATTGCCTGGGGCTTGGAGTTGATCAGGCTCTCTCCATAACTTTTCAATGCACTAGAAAACTGGGAGTAGCGGGTGAAATGACGGCGTAACCCTCCACTCACACGAACAGGTGGACCCCAATCGTGGCGCCTAATAGGGCTAAGGAGTGCGTCATTCTCCCCCCCAAAAAACAAGTAATGGTTGATTGCTCGCATTCCCACCGAGACACTCAACCGGCTGTGAAGGTCATAAAGGGAAGATTGGGTTCCGCCAAAGTCCAGATATCCTCCTGATTGAAATTCAATCGAAAAGAGGGGTTGGTCAGGGTTTTGCAGCGTTTTGACCATTTCATTCAGCAATAAGAGTTGATGGAAATTACCATCATCAATATGCCCGGGGTAAACATCTGTCGCACTCATCATTCCTGGTATGCGCATCACCTCGATAAGTTGGGAGATGCCAATCGGGAAAGTCTTCCCTCCGTTCATAAAGCCATGGATATTGATAACCGGTGGAACTTCCATACCGTTGGCTTGAGCCTCATTCCACAGAAAAGTAGCATAATTCCGCAAATAACTCCGATAGAATCGCCGGTAATCTTCAACAACCTGGTGAGCAGCTGGGTGCAGCGGATCCGTTAATCCATCCAATAAAAATTTCTCCAATGAATCAATTGGGTAATAATCCGAGAGCCGCTGACCGTAAGCTTCGCTTAAGTACGATGCCATGCGGCTAATCGTATCTGGGTTAGTATCGATGATATTGCGCACCCAAGCAATCATGCCCATTTCGTTATCAAGCTGAGCCATAATAATCTTTCCGCCTCGAGTTATTTGTCGGGGTGCGAGCACCTGAAAAACCGCTTGATACCATTGGTGTACACAAGCTAAGAATTGTGGGTGCAGATAGCTCACTATATTTTGTGGTTTGCCATCCTGACTAATAAATGCAACTTGCGGGTAATGTGTGAAAACCCAATCAGGAATACCTTCATGCGTCGTTTCTGCCATGATGTATGGGCCAGGTCGGGCGATAATATACAAACCCATGCTGGCAGCTAGGTCTAAAAAACCAGCTAGATTCCTCATAGGATGACTGTGGCCATCAAAGTCACTTGTGCCTTCTTCTACCTGATGCCACCGCCAAGGGATATAAGAGGCAACGGCGTTAAAGCCTGCTTGTTTGAGGAGATTCAACCGATTTTCCCACTGGTCTTCTGAGGTGCGGAAATAATGAAATTCACCTGCTTGAATAAACTGTGGTTTACCATTCAAATAAAATTGTCCATCTTTTGCATAAAATTGATCAGTCATATAACCTCGTCCAGTTCAGGAATTTTCTATGTACTAATATCGGGAATGCGTTTCTGTTTAAACCCTAAAATTTTTAATGCATTTTTGATATGCCAACTATCTGTATAAACATTCCAAATCAATCCAGTCAGATAGTTTTCGAGCATAATCATCGAGCAGCCTTTTTCAATGCCATATACGCTCTGACTATACCAAGGTGGCTGCACGTCCAAATTATAAGCGCTGAAAAAACCGTACTTTCCATAGGTTTGAGGGTGACTGGTATAGAGATATTCAATCAGTGCTGAAGTTTCTGCAGGGAGAACGGGCAAGCAAGCAATAGCGCTCCAGATGGAAACCGTGCCATCGTGGTAAGGCTTGCCGAAGCAAGGTTCACCGCTAAATACCGCATACCCATGTGGGCTATCCCCGCTACTGATACCCCAGCTATTAGCATGGTAAGTACGATAGTTTTCCGAATGTTCCAGACAAAATTGACGGTTAGCCAAAGCTGCCAAACGTAAGTTTTCAAACCAATCCACGCCATCTGGGTCTAGGTATCTGCGTGAATCCAGCCAGGCTTCAGTGCAGAGATAGGCGTATAGGCTGCCCAAGGGATTGATGATGAATTGCGCTCCCTGATATTGGCCGGTATTGCGTGAAAAGCCTGCATAGAGTTTTCGTGCTTGCATCGGTCCAAGACTCTTGGCAGCTTGCAGATACATCATTCTTTGTTCTGAAGCGTTGTTCCATTGGGATATAAATCCTGGCTTATCCGTGACGTACGATCCTCCCCGATCAGGGTTATAAGACATGTGGAATAATGATTTACCATCCTGCTCAAAAACCAAGAAGCCCCAGTCGACCCGTTCGAGCACTGCCTCTGCCAATTGTGAAATTTCTTTATCATGGAAATAAGCTGAAGCAGTAATGACACCATTTAAACAGATCGCAGTATCGATGGTAGAGAATTCCGCCTTCCCGTATCGCTTTCCGGTTTCGGTTTCCAAAAAATGTGCAAAAAATCCTTTAAATTGACTGGCGTTATTGAGAAGGGTCTTCAGTGTGCCTACGGTAATCCGACGAGCAGTGTCTTTCGGCAAAATCCCACGCTCGGCTGCTATAACCCAGGCAGTGAGAGCATATCCTACGGAAGCAATCGAAGCACGCTCAGGAGTCTTAGTGGAATCGGCTGTGAGTCCAAAACCGCGGCTGCCAGTCTTTAGATTGGTAAAATCGAGGAAAAATGCGACCGAACGTCGAATTTCATCTTTTATGATTTCATCCAACTTCATATTAATTGGAGATTTCCCCCAATTTCGAACGATTTTCCATACGAGAGGATTCGCGCTCAACAAGCTGCACCGGAATACGTCCAGGTTGAATTTGTGTACCGTTAGCGATGTAATTAATTAGCTGGCTGGCTGCCTGCAGACCCCAATTAAAACGCGAGTAACCCACAGTTGTTAGGGAAGGCTGCACATATTGTGCGATGGCAATATCATCAAACCCTACCACAGAAACTTCTTCGGGAACGCGGATTCCGCATTCGTGCATTGCGTTAATAAATCCTATTGCCATTTGGTCATTAGCACAAAAAATAGCCTGTGGGAGATCCTTCGAACGTACGATCAGCTTACCAACATCATAGCCAGCTTCTCGAGTAAAGTTTCCCGTAAAGACCTGAATGAAGATCCCTTTCTTCTTCGCTTCCTTAACAAAAGTGCGCATGCGTTCTTTGTTGTCAAACGAATCCGACGCTCCGGTAAGGTAGTAAATTCGTCTAGCTCCTTGAGCATATAGATGCTCAAAAATTGCTTTGGCTCCGTTTTGATTGTCTAATAAGATCGGGTATATATTTGGGGAATTTATATTACGATCTAGTACGATAATCGGATGTTGCTCAGAGGCAATTTTTAGCAACAGTTTGCTGCTGATCTTTGAGTCAAATACGATCGCTCCATCCACTTGGCGCTGGGTAAGGTGCTTATTGACTGGGCGGCTTTCCGGACAGACGATTAATTCGAAATCTGTGTCTAAGATTGCTGCATGAATCCCATCCAAAATGTCCTCATAAAAAAGGCCACCGAATCGGCTGATGAAAACGCCAATCGTGCCTGATCGTTGCCTTTTCAGGTTACGGGCAAATGCATTGGGGTGATAATTGAGCTCTTCTGCGGCATTCAGGACACGTTTGCGTGTTGCCTCGCTAATCGTCCCTTTACCATTAATTGCGTAAGAAGCCGAAGTCACACTCACCCCGGCACGGTCTGCAACATCCTTGATAGTAACGTTCACTTTAGCTACTCCCCCTTGACAAATTGTAGCTTGCTCAAGCCGTTCAAAATTGTTTCGTTCTGCATCATAATCTCGTACACAAAATTATTTTCTGCATTTGCCAGCATCAATAAGGTAATGCCTTTGTCAATACCAATCACATCGCTATCGAACCAAACTTCAGTAAGATTATAGGCATCATAAAAGCCATACTTACCTTTAAGTTCCGGGATTGAAGCATAGTTTTGCAGCGCTTGCTCGGATTGCTTCGGTGTAAATATCATCGAGGCAATCGCTGCACAAGGCGCTATCGTGTCATCCACATAGTGTTGTTGGTTATCAAAACCAGAAGGTGGCGCACCATACCTGCCGTTATATCCATTCGGACCGTCACAAGCTGTCAATCCCCAGGCATTTGGTCCGAGTGTCTCATATTTGCTATCCATGTCTACAGCAAAGTTATATTGAGCCAGTGAAGCTTTAATAGAATTGTCGAACCAATTAACACCTTCACGGTCGACGTAATCCCTAAAGTCAATCCAGGCATGGCTATATTGATAAGTAAAAAGCGAGCCAAACCAAGAGTGAATGAAGGGTTCACCATCCCCATAGCTGGCTACATGGCGTGTAAAGGTATAGTATGGGACTTCATCCACTGGATGTGTAACCGAGCCTGCCGCAAGCACATACATCATCAGTTGCTCCGCGTAAAAGTCCCAGTGTCCCTCAAAGCCTTTTTCTGGGCGGTATGCCATATAAAACATTTGGCGGTTGTCATCCAAAAACCAAGGCCAATTTACTGTGTCGTAAATCTGGTATGCTTTTTCCCCGATTTCCCCTCCGAAATATTCGCCAACGGAAAGCACCCCCATCATCAGAATAGAGGTATCAATCGAGGAAACTTCGCTTTCCCAGGCACGTTTTCCGCTTTCAATATCCACAAAGTGATAGTAAAAACCTTCCTCGCGGTCCATCGCGAGCAAGGTGTCTAAAGTCTGGCTGACGCGTTCGTACCCTTCCTGTTCAGTTATGTAACCCTTGTTTATCCCAATAAGATATGCAGTAAGACCAAAACCCGTGGAAGCAATGCTGGCGATGCTTTCAGAACCAGGATAGCGATCTCGTACCAAGCCAAACCCTGAGCTACCTGGCGTCGTATTGGCTTGTTCCCAAAAGAAGTCGAAGCTGCCCTTCATCTCGTCTTCAACAATTTGAGTGATATCGTCAGTTGGCAATTCGGTATTGACAACTGGAGCAGTTGGTGTAGCACTCACTTGTGTTGGCATACCAGAATATGCTGTTTTCGTATTCGTAGGTGATACTTCACTTGAAACAGCACAGCTCACCAAGAGCGGTCCAATAAAAAGGGACAAAAAGAGTTTTTTATTCACCTGTAATTCCTGTCATTTCCACGGATTCTACGAACCACTTTTGCAGCACAAAATACATCACCAGTAAAGGTAAAATGTTTAAAAACGTTCCAGCTAATTTTACGGCTTCATTCAGTCGGTCAAAAATGTTTACCATACCCGAAGGATAGAGGTTTTCGTAAGCTTGGGTAAATTTAGCCAGTTGCATTGGCAGGGTTTGCACACCGCCCTCCAGGAACATCAACGTCAAGTAGGATTCATTCCAGTACCACACAGTTGAGAAGATAATGCTCACGATAAATGCCGGCACTGCGGCAGGTAAGCCCACTAAAAGAAACACTTTCAGGTCCGAGGCACCATCAAGCCGTGCAGCTTCCTCCAGTACCTTAGGGAGAGACATAAAAGTCTGATAAAAAATGAGAATAAATATGGCACTGCGATATCCTTGCCCAAACAAGGCTGGCAAGATAATAGCAAACACATTCCCCAGTAACCCTAAGCTCTTGAATGTAAGCATTTGTGGGATGGCGGTGTTTTGAGCTGGAATAATAAACGTCGCCATGATTAAGGCAAAAATTAAGCCCTTGCCTTTGAACCGATAGCGTGCCAATCCATACCCTATCACGGAACATACCGCAGCTTGGATCAGGGACGGAATGACACTAACTAAAATAGAGCTTACAATGGTGGTTGGGTAGTTGAGTACCCGCCAAGCTTTTACATAATTTCCGATGTATATTTCGGTAGGGACCCATTGAACCATCGGGTTTAGTAGATCAGTGGGACTTTTTAGGCTGGTTACGAACATAAAAAGCAGTGGGTAAAGGTACACAAAACCCAGCGCAATTAAGAGGAGGTATAGAACAATCGTAAATAAAGCCCCATAACTCGACCGGCTTCCAAATAGAAACCGCTTAATTTTATTGATATCGATTTTGCTCAACATCTGTTCACCCTCCATTAACGCTTCTTTCCGGAGCGGGGGGAAAGGATAAAGGCTGTAATCCCTAATAGCAAAAGCAGAACGAAGAAAAATAAGTAAGACATTGCACCAGCATAACCAAAACCACCTTGTACGGCGTAAGTTTGGTTATATATATACTTAATTACTTTGTTTTCCGAAAAGTGCGATAAGGTGATTATGGTGTAGATCGCATTGATCAGAGTGGTTGTGGAAAGAGAAGGTAAGGTGATCTTCCAAAATGATTCCCAGGCAGAGGCTCCATCAATGGCGGCGGCTTCATAAATACTTTGGTCAATTTTTTGCAAGCTGGAAAGATAGATAAGAATCTGCACACCGGAGAACCATAATATCAGAATGAATGAAGTCAAAAGGTATTCAATTGGTCCACTCAAATAACTAGGTAACTGCGACAGAATTGCAGTGATTCCGGTAGAATCCGCAATTCCAGGAACAGAAGTGGTTCCCTGAGCGACGAGTTCCTGTATAACAGGACCACTGGTAATCACCACAGGCAAGAAGAAAATCGTACGGAAGAAACCTTTCAGCTTAAAATTTAAGTTCAAGAAGAGTGCAATGATCATTGAAAAGATGATCACAATGGGAACAGAGACAAGCGTTTCGATAGCATATTCAATCAACAAACTTACAAAAGTCGGATCAGTGAATAAGGCTCGCGAGTAATTCGCCCATTGCACTGGTACCATTTTAATGCCCGTAGCTGTGACAGTAACATTGTTTAAACTAAATTGGAAAGTTTGAATCAGAGGAACCAAGGTAAAAATCACAAAGCCCACGATCCAAATCATTACAAAGGCGTAGCCATAAAGGTTTTCCCGAGCACGCAAGGTGAGATGAAAACCGTTCTTAGGTGTAGGGCTATCTGTTTTCAAGGTAACACCTCCCGAAGCGCTGCATCCAAAGCATTAACGGTGGTACCCTCAATCTGCACCGTTTGATTAGTATAATTGACCAAGACTTGCTTGCCGTTAGCATAAGTTGTTGCCACAACACCCGGTTGAAGAACTTCTCGTGCAACGATTTCTTCTCCTATCACCGGAGCGAGCAAAGCATTCATCCAGCTATAAGTGGTTTTGACCTCTTCCTCCCATTGCTCGTAGCCTGAAGTGTATATCCAGTTGGAATTAGTTTTTAAAAATCTTGCAGTCGGTTCGTGTGTAAGGAAGTATGATGGATAAACACCAAAATCAACATGTTTCAAAAGGTCCATTTTCACATCAGAAGAAAAATTCAACGCTTTACCATAGAAGGGGACGTATCCAGCCAAAACAATTTGAAGGAAAGGAACCATATCAGTCGTGTAGATATACCCACTATTGCTCACAGGCATATCAAAATATGCCTTCATGAAATCAAACATATATGCATTAGGACTGTAGAAAGCTAATGAATTATAGTTTTCAGCAATAATTTCTCGATAGCGTTGGATAGTGCTTTCTCGATTAATAAAGTTCCCACTTTTGAAGTCGCTATAGAGGTTATAACCAATTTCATCCAATGCGAGCCCAATCGTCTCATAATTCCACACATCTTGTGTCAAGGACGAATAATTAGAGCTTATGGCATCTACATTTAGGTAGTTGTTTGGCTTACCGCGATGATAGCCAAATAACTCAACAATGGTTATCGACATGGCTAAATCGTATCGCTTGGAATATCCACCTTCTCCAACGATCGCTGCCTGAGGATCGTAATAGAGGTATAAATTTCCTCCACTTTCTGTGATATTACTGGATAAAGTTAACAAATCTTCTAAGCTGCCAAGGCTGCTATCGATTTTCAAGGCTTGTGGAGGCATGCTCGAAGCCCCTAGCGGCTGCCAACCATAATAAATCACCTCAGGATTGTAAATTTGTAAATCTTCGAGAATGGCTTCCATCTGATTTACTGTCGTAACTGAAATTGAACGCGTCCATAAAAGAACTTTTTCTTTTTCTGCCCCTAAGAATTCAAGTCGGATACCTATGTTAGTCTTATTACTTTGGTCAGGTTTTTTCAGGACGCCCTGTTCGACGAGATACCGCTGGTAGTTTTTAGCCATGCCAACATAATCACTTTCATTTTGGGTGAGGAAGCGATAATGCATTTTTACATCGAATTGGTTAGGTTTCTGTTGGATTGTGGTGACGCCGGCGCCAGCTCGATTGGTGGGCTGAAAATAACTTTGGTTATAAATAAAAGCATTGTAAATGAAATTGAAATTTGTCAAAATTCCGCTCGGATGAGCTTGGATTTCAGCATAGGAAGCCCCTTTTTCAATAACCGTAATAAATGCGTTTTGTTTGTATCCGTGAACCATCCCAATAACGGGTAGCGAAATTACATAAGGCGGGTTCACAAATGGGTCCCAGGGAACTCTCCCTATCACACCTAAGTCCTGACCATAATAACGGTAATAGAGAATGTTCCGGGCTTTAGTTGTATCTGCAAAGCGAATTAAACTACCGGATCCATCGGGGATGAACATGTAACCAGGAACGCTGCCTCCTCGCGTGGCGCCAAAGAAGGGATAAAGATGTAAAACTGCCAAGTGGAATTCTGGGGTGGTCTCCTGGATTAAGTCAAAAGGAACCTCAATACTCACGCCATCGGGCTCTAATTTAAGGATCATACTAAGAGAAATACCGACATCTGTGAATGTGAGCTTGCATTCTACGCCCATATCGATTGGCGTCACTGTTAACTCATGCTCCGCATTCATGATTGAAATGCGTTTGCTAGCTGCCTTACTATCTAGATAATTAATGCTGATCCCACTCTTAGCGAATGCCTCCCAGCTTTGGTTCAGCTTATCTTCTTCTAATTTTTCATCCAATGAGGAATGCCAAACGTACCCGCTGCGTTTATCCACAACTTTGAACCCTAATGTTGTATGATCAACATACAGGAGATAGGTATCATTTTCCGCAGTCTTTTGGTAACTCTCTGGAATAGTCTGATCAATAACCCAGTCTGTATTTATGGTATCCATCTGCGTAAATTGATTTGCAGAAGGGCTGTCGCCTTGAGCTGAAACACCAAACACAGAGCCAAAAAGGCTAAAAACAAGGCATATTATTATGAAACTTAGAGTGTATCGTTTTAGCTTATCCACGTAATCCTAACTCCTGAATGATCGCGGAAATAAAATCGAAAAGCTGACCGAAAAGCACTGAGAGAATATAGCCAGTCAGGACGAATAACGCCATAGCAAAAAGCGTTATGAGCACATTGCGCAGGGTACCCGAAAAGAAATAATTGTGAATTTCCATGACCATGATGAAAAGCATCAAGATCATCCATGCATACATTATCGTTTGACTGAAGCTGTAGACAAAAGCCTCATTGAATGTCAGCACCCTGGAAAGTAAGGCAATCGGTAAAGCAAACAAAGCATAGGGGAACAAGCTGTAAGCCGTACCGATAATCACATCCTTTACCCGCCCCTCTCCATCAGAAATGGTAGATACCAAATAGTTGGCAGTAATCCAAAGTGCAATAATGCCGAAAACCATTAGAATTTCATTCTCAATGCGAATATCGGATGTAGACGCATAGGGGTTAAAGACAAAGCCAGTCCAATACAGTGAAAGTATCCTCACCACCGCGATCCAAATGAACATAAGCACAGCAAAAATTAAACTCCCCCGTTTATCTTTTTTGACATAGTAAAAACTATCCGCTGGTTTCCCGATAAAACGGAACATAAAGATAAAGTCATCGATGAGCTTAAATCGGGTCAGACCTTTAAACCAGGCACCGATTGGATCAAACCATTTATAACGGCGGTTAAGTCTACCGACACCGCTCCGGAGGATTGAAAGCCCAAAGATGGTCATTAGGGCTGTGCCGAGATAGTTTTGTAAAACTACATTGCGCATCTCCCAATAGGCTTGTGAATAACCATTACGGTCTTCTGCATAGCGGTAATATTCGAGAGCTTTAGCGTAATCCTCTTCCTTGAAGTAAGCATCTGCAATGGCTTTATAGGAGGTAATAAATAGACCGTTATAGTCCAAAACCTCCTCAAAGTAGGGCTTTGCTTCTTCATAAAACCCCTCCATATATAAGCGTGTGCCTGCGTGTACTGTCTGAGCAAAAGCAGTCGTCGAATAGACTACAATTGCGTTTTTATCCTTATCCAACACGTATATGTAATCTTGATACCTGCTGATCGCTGTTGGGTTAGTCAATGTACCCATGCGTTGATTACCGCTTGTATCCTTAGCACCAAACTGGAAAAGTAAAACTCCGGTGATGTCATACTCGAATATAAGTCCGTCTGCATCTACCGCCACAACCAATCCATTATCACTGACGTCAATATCTCTAAAATTATTGGAACCGATAATCTCGGGGAATATATTTATGCCAGCAATGTTAAATTTGCGAATGCTTTTTTGTGGCAAAGTTCCTGCGGTTACTGTATAGAGCATCCCTTGGTTGTCGATTGCCAAGTTTGAAGGTGAAGCTGCTTCATTTCTGATGAATTGTGCCAATTGTTCTTCAGTGAGAAAAGTCCTCTGAAGGACCATCCGTAGGGACATTTCGGCAGTGTTTGCAGCAAAATAACCAATGAAATTCCCATTGGTATTCATTTGCACCACTCCATCCACAGAGCCTTCGCTGATAACAAATAGGTTTTCGCGTGCATCTACAACAATTTTGCGAGGTAAAAACTCACGACTTTTACCAAAAAGTGGTTCAACTGGTCTGCCCAACTCCTTTAATAGGTTGCCATCTTTATCCATGATGATGACAGCGTTTTTCTTCGAATCAGCGACATAGATGGTCCCGTTTTTATCCACGAACACCCCTGAAGGACCTTGAAGAAAGTCTTCACCATAGCTCGCAACTACCTCAAAATCCTGATTAACTCTCACAATTCTACTGTTGCCGGTATCAGCGATATAAATTTCACCCTCAGGTGTAATGAACATGTCCTCTGCACTTTTTATGGACAGATCAATTTCTGCGTATGGGCTATAAGCATCTTGCGTGAGGACAAGCTCGCCATTAGGCCCATAAGCCCAGGTCGTGTAGGGAGAATCCGCAGCGGCTTGGCTGTTAGGCACAAAGAGTAAAATGACCGTTAATGCAATTGCGAAACAAAGCTTCTTTTTCATCCCTTCAGTCCTGAATGTGACATTGTGCTCATCACTTGGCTTTGCAAGAGAATAAAGATAATCAGATTAGGCAGGAACAAGATTAAAGCAGCTGCTGCCGCAATTCCTTGACCTGCGACGGTGTTTGCGCCAGTGGATGTGGTGGCGGTAAGTGTGCTGAGATAAAAGGCAAAAGTCTTTAAACCTTCTTTATTGATGTAAAGCGATGAAATCCCAGCATCATTCCAAGTGGCTTGAAATGTGAGAATAGCGATAGTCGCAATTGCTGGTCTAATCAAGGGTAAGATTATCCTTCGATAAATCTGGAAATCAGATGCTCCGTCAATACGTGCTGCTTCAATAACCTCGTTGGGGATCACATCAATAAATTGCTTCAGTAAAAACAAACCTACGGGCATAGCTAACGCAGGCAAAATATGCACCCAAAAGGTATCGATCATGCCTAAGCCATTGATAATCAAGAATCGCGGAATGGTAACAGCAATAGGCACAAACATAAGCGCAATAGTATTAACCGAAAATATGGTTTTTTTGAGCTTGAAATTCAACTTCGAAAGGGCATAAGCTGCAGTAGACGAAACCAAGATCGAAGCTAAGATTGTCACTAAAGCAATCACAATACTATTAAACAAGTAACGGCTGACGGGAATCCCAGAAGTTGACATGGTCGAGAACAAATCTGAGAAGTTCTTGAAAGTGGGATTAATTACAAAAAAGCGTGGCGGGAAGGCAAAAAGTTCATCCGGCGGCTTAAATGCGTTTGAGAAAATAAAGATAATTGGCAATAGCATTAAAGCTGCTAACGGTAATAGTAATATATAAAACTTTAATTGGCTGGGATGAAAGCCTTTAGGGTTAATCCCGCTGCTGTAAATTGCCGAATAGTGAAAAAGTCCTCTCTTTTTCATGGCTCACTCACAAATAATCCTCGCTGCTAAACAAGTTCACCGCTAAACGGTCTAACAAGAGCACCATAATAAGCAACACCACTGAGACTGCTGCGGCATAGCCCATCTCATAACGCAAAAAACCATAATCTTCAATATGATTAACGATAAGCTGTCCGGCATATTGCGGTGTGGGGTTACTCCCTGAAAGGACGACGCCAATCGCGCCGGCCTGAAATGTGGAAACTAATGCCATCACAGCACCAAAGAGCATCTGAGGTCTCATAGAGGGAATGGTTATGTAAATAATCTCCTGAAATCGGTTCTTAATGCCGTCAATTCGAGCAGCTTCGTAGAGCTCTGGATTAACATCAAGCAAACCAGCCAGCATTGCTAAAAAGCCTACTCCCATACTGCTCCACAACGTCACGAGAATCATAATCACCATTAGGTATTGTGGTGACTGCAACCATTGTATGGGTTCCTGTATAATATTTAACCCCAAAAGGAAGCTGTTTAAATATCCGGTTTGATCACCGCTAAATAAGGTTTTCCAAACCACTGCCATAGCCACACCGGAAGTCATAGATGGCGAATAGAGAATCAACGCAAAGATTGTCCGCGGCAATTTGGGAAGTTGAGCTAAGATCCAAGCCAGTAAAAATGAGAGGATATACCCGCCTGGACCAACAATAGCTGCAAATTGCAGTGTATTGGGTAACACATACTTCATAAAAATGTCATCTTGAGTCAGCAAGGTGATGTAATTTTTCAAGCCAATAAACCGCGGAAATTGGATCGTGTCAAAATTGGTAAAAGAGAGTAACCCAGCTACCACCACAGGTGCCGCAATGAAGATCAAAAAGAGGATTACATACATAGAAACCATGCTGTAAGCACTACCCTCTTTTTTCAGCCAATGCTGAAAGCCAGAGTTTCTCTTGTTTTCCTTCGGCACTTCTAACTCAAACTCTTGAGAAAGACTAGTCTGCATTCTCCATCCACCTCCTCACCATATCTATGGTAGGAACACTAAACTCTTTAACCTTAACGCCATTTTGCAAATACCCAAATTCTTCCATTTTGCGCGTGATCTCGCGGTTGATAATCACAATCGAATCATCAATTGCAATGCGCGGGTTTACGCCGTTGAAGACAATGCGGTTCCAGGCGTTGCTGATTTCACGCTCTTGCATATAGCTGCCAGGTATCTTTGCCGGCTCTTTTAGCCACTGCCATTGCTCTAAGATCACTTCTTTATGCTCTCTTGGGATCGGAGCGAGCTTAAATGCCTCCAAATTCGCAGAGTTCCACAAATATGTCTGCCCATAATTAACAATTAGACGCTCCTGAAAACTTACTTGGGTGTCTGTAGACATCCACCATTTCAGAAATTCCCAAGATTCTTCCGGTTTTGTAGTCTTGCTAAAGATAATTGAGGATTGAGCAGAACCGGTTGCATATCGGTTCTGTGTGCCATCCTCAAGAACCGTCGCAGGATAGAGGTCAATATCCCACAAGCCAACGAGTTCCGGTGCAGCTGTCATCAACTTGATATAAGTTTCGAAGTTGGAAACGCCAATCGGCAGGTTGCCGTAACGAAAACTATCATAAAAATTCGCTGTTTGGATTGGCATACCATAGATTGTGAAACTTTCAGCCATAAACTTCATCGCACGGATTGCTTCTTCGCTTTCCAGGCCGGTTGAAAATCCATCCGGACTATAAAGCTGACCGCCAAAATTAAAAATATAAGGGGCAGTCATCAAGTAAGGCTTGAAACCTGAACCACTTGAAAGTGGTGTGTTGTAGTTCATTCCATAACGTTGTAACTCTGGCAAAATCTCGATAACTTCGTCCCACGTTTTAGGAACAGGAATTCCTAACGAATTAAGGATATCCTTACGATAAAAAGTCACCCAGAAATCTTGCGTTTCTGGTAGGGCGTATACTGACTCGTTGATAATGTAACTTAGAAATGCCCCCGGTGAAAAAACTTGAATATAAGTATCAAAATCATCAAAGGAGCGTAAGTCTTTGAGCGCATTTCGGATAGCAAGCTCGAAAGGAATATTCGTGCTCACCCCCAAAGCTACATCCGGTTGAATGCCGGCAGCATTGGCAAGAACTAACTTCGATTCATCAGGCATGATGGAAAATTTAACCCGGATTCCAGTTTCAGGTGTAAAAGTTTCGTCCGAAAGTGATTGCAGTAAATCAACATATTGTCGAGGACGGTTCACCCAGACGTTCAGTTCATTCTCACCAGCTTCAATTGAATAATAAGGATCGGGCTGGAATGAATAAATAAATCGTTTAATACCATCAGTAAATGAGGTTAGAAATGGAATAGTAACTTTTTCTGGAAGTCGATCTGCAGAATGAATATAAATTTTATCAATGGTCAGCGGTTGGCTCTGCAGAGAGGGGAGTACCGTACCCAGGAGTTGTGCAGCAGAACCGGAGCCTTCAGACAAACGATTTAAATAAATCGGTACTTTATTTGGATCTGCTGCCAAAAACCGAATGTTATCAATTGCAATTTGGTAGGCTAATATCTCCTGAGAAGAGAGATTCCCATTGATGGCAAATAATGAATCTTTGTCAGCTTGTAATTCCTCTGCCATCTTCACCAGTCGCTGCTCAAGGTCCGGGATATACTCGGTAATTTCCCATTCCTTATAGCGGTTGGGTTGATTGCCAGTAAGTTTTTTAATTTCTAAGGATAAATTATTAATATCAATAAGGGCTAGTTGAATTCTTTCAATGGCAAGGCGGTAAGGCGAATCAGTTGCTTCGATACCCAAGATATTAGATCCCTTTGATAGGTATATTTTGAATGGCGTCTCACCACCGATGATTTGATTAGACCAATCCGTAGAATATCTAAACGGAACCTGGTTGATCTGCTTGAATGGAACTTCATCGTTGATCGTAATCTTGCGGTAGACTGTAAAATTATTCTTCGTGTTTTGGATTGCTCTAAGGGTTATATAGTAATACCCGTCTTCGGGTACTTCAAATTCATAGTAAACTGTCGTGCCACTATCCTGCCAGCTTTCCCCTCCCAAAGTGTTGAGCATTAATTTATAAGTGTCGTATGGAGTTACTTCCAAGCTGCGAGTATGAACTGGGCGGATAGAAGTGTCATTTTTGAAAGCTGGAAGTTCAGCTTCCATTTCAAGCAAAAATCCTTTTGAATCCGAGGCTGGGTTATCAGCTAAATATTGTTGATAGTCTACATTTTCCGTAAAAGGTTGAATGTAGATACTACCCAAATACATGGCTTCTTGCGTAACCTGAAAATTAAAGCTATGTTCTCCCTTTGTAAGATATATTTGGACGGGGTATTCCAAGCTAAACTTCGCATCACGCATGGGAACCTTAGCCCACCGCATCATTTGGACTTGAGGTATCAATGCTTGGTTTCCATAGCGATCTAAGGGGAAATCATTGCTTTGGTTTTGGTAAAAGATTGGAAAAATTATGCGCCGAGCATCACTAACAGGAAAATCCCCATCAACCCGTAGCTGCCCCTCTGGTTTAATCAAAGGAGAACCAGCTGCCACCATATCGAATGAAACAGTATAGAAGTTATCTTCAGTGATATTTACCTTGAAGGTTATTTCCTCATCTTGTTGCAGCAAAATGCTAGGTTTTGGGTATAGCTGAGCAAATTCATCGTTAGCAAGTGGTAATCCAAACCAATCAGCGCCAATCTCTATGGCAACATCTTCTTGCCTAACTGGAGTTGATAATGTTTGGGCATCTTGAATATCTATTGAAGCAGCTTGGCCAAGTGTGGTCGATAACAATGTCAGTAAAAAAGCCAAGATGCTTATGACGTTTCGAGGTTTAGGAGTTCTGAACATCATTCCAGCTTTGCTCTAAAGAACTTTTTAGATTTGACTCTTCCGCTAGCAACGCTATTTATAGCGAGGGCGTTGTTTTGAATACAACGCCCTCGCTCCTTCATTTAATTATTTTGCAATTTGCTCCGCAGCGTCAGCCAAAATCTGATTAGCGAATTCTTCAAGTTGTGCTGAGTAATCCTCATACTTGAATTGTCCAGTACCAACATTATCAAAAATCCATCCAATGGTAACGTCACTATTCTCACCAATGTCGATACCTGGTTTACCTTCCCAACGGGCTTGGACGTATCCCGGTACGACTTTCGCCAAGGACTCGAGCAAGCTATTGTCGAGATTCTCCAAAGCTTGGTTTACACCAGGTTTATCAATAACCGTCTTGAACAGCGCCAGAGTTTCATCATTAATTGCAACCGGAAGGTTTGGTGCGGTTCCAGCTGCTTGGCAAAGCTCCACCTGCTTCTTGTAGCCATCAATCGAGAAGGTCATCCATTTGGCAAAGTTATAAGCTTCCTCTAAGTTTGATGCTGTTTGAGAAATTGCCATCGCATCGAAAACAATTGCCTGATTTCCACCAGGAATCCCAATGAAATCCCAGTTAAATGTAGCCTGATTACCCCAAGTGACAAAGTTCCAAGAAGCATCCCATTTAGCTCCCACTTCCTGATTTAGGAAGAGCTCCCATGGGCCCTGGGACTTAAAGTTTGCTTTTTGCTCGTCGGTTAATCCTTGCCAGGTGTAGGGAATCATCTCCTCAGTGACCGCTACAGCTTCTTTGAAAGCTGTGGAATTGTAGTTCATCTTGGTCCCATCAAAGCTATACCATCCCAGATTACTGTCTACAGTGCTTGGGTACCAACCCATGATGGGGAATTTTTCATCTAATCCCAGAACACCCTTTTCAATATCTGTCAGTTGTTTAGAGACATCAAGGAACTCTTCAACCGATACACCATATTCAGGAGCGGTAAGATTCGCTGCTTCATAAAGATCCTGGTTGACGAAATAACCCATGATAAACTGACCTGCCGGAATGCCTAACACTCTGCCAGAATAGGTAAAAGCATCTTTCAGTGCCTGGGGAATATATTCCCAATCTGGATCGTTTGCAACAAGGTCAGTCACATCAGCCAGCCAGCCATTTGAGTGGTATAACGGCACATTGTTCGCAGCAAACACGTCCGGAAGCTCACCTTTGGCAGCATAGCCTGTCAACAGAGCTTCCCAACCAACACCATTAGGATCTGACATATCCACAAGTTCGATTGTCACATTTGGATGTAAATCCATATATGATTGGATGAGTTGCCGTTGAATGTTATTTTCCTCTTCAGTGCCGAGGTTCCAATGCGCATACCGAATGGTAACTTGTTCCTGGGTGGGTTCTTCTGTTGGGGCTTCAGTCGGAGCTTCAGTTGGAGCTTCGGTTGGAGCTTCTGTGGGTGCTTCTGTAGTCGCAGGTGCAGGGGTCGGTGTACCAGCACAACCTACTAAGCTGATAACTAACAGTGCTGTGATCAAAAACATGATCGGTTTCAAATTCTTTTTCATTTTTAACTCCTCTTCTTTAGTTAAGGTTATTATGTCGTTTTGTTAAAAAAACTGACTTGGGTTTCCTCAATAGTAACCTCCTTTTTGCCATGCATTATCCTAAAACAACTTCCACGCTGTGCTCTCGCCCATCTTGAAAGACGGGGATAATTTGTCCAGCGATTGGATTCCTATCCACGAGTACAGACTTAACACCCTTACTAACGTGGTTAGGATTTTTAACATTAATAAAGTAAATTGCATTTCGGAAAGTGCGTTTCACTTTAAACCCCTTCCACTCTGCTGGGATAGATGGATCGACTAACAAACCTTCCTCCCGCGGGCGGATGCCAAGGATCCAATGGGTCGCTACGTAATGAAGCCATTGCGCCGAGCCAGTATACCAAGTCCATCCTCCACGGCCATAAAACTCCGATTGCGGTCCATCGATGTTCCCTGGGGTAACATAAGGCTCTGCCCAATAGCGCTCGATATCCGCACTGCGGTTTGGTGGGCAAATGCGCCGATATGCTTCGTAAGCCAATTCTGGTTGATTCATGAGGGCATACGCCCACACTGACCAAGTGGCAGCATGCGTGTAAACGCCTCCATTCTCGCGCAGCCCAGGGGCATAGCGGGTCACATATCCAATATCCGTGCGCGGCTTGGTGAATGCCGGGTAATTGAGCAGCGTGCCATAATCCTTTAGCAAATATCGGCTAACGGACTCCATTGCTTGGAGCGCACGTTCAGGTTCTGCTAAGCCACTAATTGCCGCCCAGATGTTAGGCATTAAGAAAATTTTTCCTTCGGCGTTATCTTTAGAACCCAAAGGTAAGCCAGCATCCGTCGTGGCTTGCAAATACCATTCTCCATCCCATCCAAAGCATTCAAATGAGCGTTTTATACTTTCGCGCACATTTTGGCATTTTTGTGCAAATTGCATGTCTCCTTGCCGATGGGCTAAGGGGATAAAATCGCCTAATATCATATAAAGGAATTCTGCTACCCAAAAGCTCTCACCTTTGAGTTGAGTGCCAACTGCATTTAAACCATCGTTCCAGTCGTGATCGCCCATTAAGGGAACCCCACGGGGAGAAAAGCGCGAAAAGGAGCGTTCTATAGCCCGTTTGCAATGTTCATAAAGGCTCTCCGCAGGTCCATTCACGTAAGCTACGGTTTCTTCCAGAATTGTAAAATCACTGGTTTCCTGTAAGTAAGCGTTAAGGATAAAAGGCAGCCAAAGAAGGTCATCCGAGCAATTGGTGCGGGGACCACCACCTCTTATCGAAAACCACCAATGATATACATCTCCTTCCACAAACTGCTGTGCAGCATGGAATAGAATCTGCTTCTTTGTGAGCTCGGGTTTGCTGACAAGAAAAATTTGGCTGTCTTGCAATTGATCTCGGAATCCATAACCGGCAGAAACTTGGTAAGGACCAGATTTACCCCACAGCCGGCAAGAGATTGCCTGGTATTTCAGCCAGTCATTGGTCATAAAGTTCAAAGCATCATCAGGCGTCTCTACCCGCTCGCTATCCACAAACTGTGACCAGAAGTTTTTTACTGATTGAAGCGCTTGAGCACTTTTTTCTGGCGAGGTAAAACGCTCAATCAGCTCCCACACGTCTTCCTTGCCATCTTCTGCTGCGCCAAGTGTAAAAATAATGGTTTTGGTTTGCCCTGGTTCAAGGTCAACGGCTACCTGTAACGCAACAATTGCATCGGTGAACCTACCGAAGCGGCAAGCGAGGCTGCTCTGGATCATAGCTAATGGCTGATCATCCCTGCGGTACATACCAATAAAGGATTCTTTATCACAATCGAATGATTTCAAGGGTTCACTGACCGCGAAGAAAGCCGTGTAAGGCCAGTCACTGTTGTTATACCTGCCAAGTTCATCTGGAAAGCCCCATAGGCATTTGCGCGCCAAGACGGTTCTCCGAGCAATATCAGCAGAAGTTTCGATAAAGAGCTTATGAAATTCCCGATGTTCGTCCGGGGCAAACCCTAATAGCCACTCTGCATATGAGGTGACATCCAATTGGCGGGGTTCCGTACTCTCATTGGTTAATTCCAGTTGGAAGACTTCAACCGGGGCATCTGCAGCCACAAAAACCGTGAGGCAGCTGATAATCCCTTCGATTTTCTGCGTAAAGCGGGAATACCCAAGCCCGTGCACCACTAAAAAATCTTCAAAAGGGTGCATTACGGGTTTATAGGTCGCTGACCAATATGTGTGGCTTTTTAGATCCCGGATGTAGAAATATTTGCCCCAATTGTCTTTGATTAAGTCTTGAAAGGAACGCGTGAGGCGGTTTTGACCTGCATTACCGCGCCAGCTATAACCTGATCCAGTTTGGGAGATTATCATCCCATAATCACCATTGGAAATAACATTGGACCATGGTCGCGGAGTAAACGGATTTGTTATGCAATATTCTTTTCCATCAGCGGAAAAGTAACCATAAGGATTTTCAAATTTTTTCTCCACGTCTTCCTTTCAGAAAAGACTAAATTTAGAAAATCAACTTAGACCATTTTAGATAAACACTCTTTAATGTTAGTGAAACGTTTCACTATTACGTAAAATATAAATGACAATTAATTTTTGTTAATTGTCTTTTAACGATTATTAAAATACCACTGTGAATTTAACTTGTCAAGAGGTTTTTCTTAAAATATAGGGTTTTTTAAATCAGATTACTCTCTTATTACCGCACATTTTTATTTGGACAGATCTCTCATCCAAATAATTATTGCATTTCTAAGATAAATTGAAACAGGCCCCCCACTTTGGGAGGCCTGTAAGCTAAACAAATGCTTCGGCTAAGCCATTTCGTATTTTTCTGACGCGATCTGCGACTTCGGGACACCCATAGCCGCTAAATGCTTGTGCATCGCATCCATCATCGGCAGCGGACCGCACATGAAGTAGAACAGTTCCTTATAGTTCTCCGGCAGCTTCGCTAAGAGCAATTCTTTGGTGATATAGCCCTTATATTCACAAGCCTCCGGATTTCGCGGTTTTTCAAGCACCTGAACTAAGGTCATGTTCAAGCGGGATTTTAGGCTCTCGAATTCATCTTGGAAAAGGACGGTCTCTTCGTTCAGGTCACCATAGAACACATATACAGGTCGTTTATCGCCTTTATCCGCCATTGTGTTTAGAATGCTCATGATTGGCGCAATGCCAATACCACCACCTAGAAGCACTAAGCCCTTTTGCATGCGCGGGTCATCCAAGTCGAAGGTCCCATAAGGCCCATCCATATACATCTTCTCATCAGGCTTCCATTCTGAGATTGTGTTGGTAAAGTCTCCAGCTTTCTTAATTGAGAAGCGGATCGCATCCCACTCGGTACTCCCTGAGTAAGAGAAAGGATTGCGACTGATCACAAATGGTGAGTTTCCGCGGCTAATCCAGGCTACCTGGCCGGCTTTAAAGGCAGGACGTTTAAACCCATCCGGTAAAAGATACACAGAATAGGTATCTTTGCCTTCGCTAATAACTTTTTCAATTTTGTAAGGATGCTTCGCCAGGATTAAGGGTCGGATAAGGCGAATATACAGCGCTAATCCACCCCAAATCACCATAAGCACAATCCAAGCAGCAGTCATTGCCGAATTACGCATATAGTAATTCCGGCCGAACATGTGCCACAGCCCAAATACCATGATACACAAAGTGAAAATGTCGTGTAACAACAGCCAGGTGGTATAGCTGATTTTGAGCTTCTTGCGAAATATCGAAGTAATCGCGATCAGGATTAATCCTAAGAGTGCGATTTCGCCCGCTTGTAACCAAAAAGGCTCTTCAAAAAACATCTCCTGACCCGCTAATAGAAGGATCGGATGTAAAAGAATCAAGCCCACGGATACAGCCGAGATCACATGGTGGGTCTTGTACATCTTATCCAACGGGATAGAATCAGCTAACCAAGGCATTCGCGAAATGGGCAAGAACTGCATTCCAACGATGGACATCCCAAGGAATGCTAAAGCCACGGAGATATCCCGCATAGGCCACACCCAGTTGGCATTCAACAGCATTATTGTTACGGGTGTAAGCGTTAGAGCAACACAAACTACTAAGAAGATAACAAATTTCGTTTTATTTGACATGAAATCTCCGCACTAAAGTTCAATTTTCAAGCTTAAGGACGCACTAAACCTTCTGTGCTCACACCGCTGAATTCAGATAAGTCTTCAATTGAATCGTACATAAGTTGTAATACGTATTCTGGGTTATGCACGTAAGCGGCTGGTTCCTTGGTGACAAACATCAGGTTGTAGGCAGCCTTGAGCATTCGTGGGGTAAATGCCTTAAACTGATTGGGATAAATTGCTTCCCCTTCGCTGATTTCCCCATCACCATTGGTATCAATAAAGGCATATGGATATACCTTGGGCTCGAAGATGAAACCTACACCAGATTTCTCGTTGGCGTAACCTTGTAAAGCCTTGATTAATACCTGCCGCATTCCTTCGATCTCATCATAGGTGCTTTCTGTGGTGCCATCGCCATCATAGTCCACCTTGGACATAGAGATTTTCTTGTAATCCTGATAGCTTTGCACGTCGGAGTGACAAGTGGAGCAAAGGTTTGCATCACTACCTTCAACTTCCTTGGTGTGGAGCGAGTGCGGATCATGGCACTCGGTGCAGGAATTCACAGGGTCGGCATGCTTAAAGGTGCCAACGTAGGATTTTCCTTCATATTGATATCCCATGCCCCCATCAGCGCCTAACTGTACCGAAGCTGCTGCCAGGTAGTGCACACCCAAAAGCGCTTGTCCTTCGATTACATCATCTTCACCTACGCCAGCACTCGTAATAGCAGCATCAACTGCATCAGCGGAGCCCATACCACTATGGCAGGTCATGCAAATGGCGCTATTGCCGAGATCGGTAAATTCTTTACCGTTGGGTAAGGTAACCGAGGTGAGGTTATCGGCGGCATCATTGTGGCAGGTGGCGCAGGTAATGGGGTCGATGATCTTCCCAGCAGCATCCACTACCCCAGCAGCTGACCCGTCATCCCCAACGAAATCCTGAAAGCCCGAGGAACTATGACATTTTGCGCATGCAACTGGGACTTCAGCTGGATCATCCTCATTCCAGTGGTTGAAGGCTTCAGATGCGGCATCAGCATGCGCAGAGCCAGCCCATTTAGCGGACACTTCATTAATGAGCGCCATTTCGTCCATTTCGGTAGGTTCTTTAACTTCTTGTTCGGTTGTGCAGCCTACCCAAGCAACCAAAGCTATTGCAATAACAGCGATTAAAATAAACAGGGAATTCTATTTCATACTTTTCTCCTCTCAAGAAGATATAAAATGGAATTACTTTCACCACTAATTATATATAGTTTACATCAGAAGTCAATGTGAATTTTTTCACCAAAATCATTTAACATCAGCTAAAGGTTATTTGTTTGCACTTTAATTATTCTCTATATGCACCCCTCCTCTCTCAATAAATCTTCCCGCTTACTCAATACTTCTATACACAATCAATTTATTTGTCTTCCATAGAAAGTTCATCGCGCTGTCGATTTATCTTCTTTTTCAACCGAAATAGATGCAAAAAATAAGCAAAGATAAGCACAAATATGACAATATATCCAGCAATGAAATACGAAAAAGTATCAGGCATCGGCTTGATCCTCCCAGTCAGCATCGCTCTCAGTTTGCAACCGCAACTGCATGAGTGTCTCTTCAGCTTGCATCAGGCGTGCCCGTTGCAGGAGCAACGCAACATACATCACCGTGAATGCCCCTAAACTGATGAACATCGTGGTCAACATTGGTTGATTTAGGTTCATATCTACTTCGCCGGAGCCAAAAATAACTGGGTGAATGGTTCGCAGGAGGCGGGCTGAAAAAAAGGTGAGTGGTACAGTAACAAATCCAATAATCGCGTAAATTGCACTAAATTGTGCCCTTTTGGAGGGTTCGTCCATACTGCGGCGTAAAAGAATGAAGGCAATATAGGTGAATGCCATGATGGTGACCGTGGTCAACCTCGGATCCCAAGTCCACCAAGTATTCCAAATTGGCCGTGCCCAAATCATCCCGCTGAGGATGCAAATCACCGTAAACAGCAAGCCGATTTCAACGCTGGAAGCAATTAATCGATCCCACTTGAGGTCTTTATGCACCAGATAAAGGATCCCAAAAACGGCTGCCATTAGAAAAGCTAACATACCTACCCAGGCAGCGCTCATGTGAAAGTAAAAAACTTTCTGAACGAGCCCCATATTGACCTCAATGGGTGCATAAAAAATAACCATAAAGAAAGCAAAAACAAATAGTACTGCGGCAAGAACGGAAAGAATTGTGATTGTTTTATTCTCGGATAACATATTCAAACACCATTATTGAAACTACTGTCATAATAACATCATAAACGAGCAAAAGGTTAATCCAGCTTTGAAATTCCGGTACTGAAGAAGCAGCGATAATCGCACTGCCCGATTTTACCACAGCCATGTTCACTGGCAGCAAAAGTGGGAACAAAAGCACCGGTAAGAGTAAATCGCGCATGCGCGTTTGCACCGTCATGCTCGAGATCAGCGTACCCGCAGCACTATAGCCCCAGGCTCCCAACATTAAGATGCCAAAAAAGCGCAAATCGAACAGAGATTGATTATAGAGCAAGGAATAAATAGGAATGACCAAGATTGCTAACCCAAACATCATCAACAGGTTGGTAATCATCTTCGCTAAGTAAATCACCGAGAGTTCCGGAACAGCCATCATTAGCCCTTCAAAAGAGCCTTGATCCTGCTCGGCTGCAAAAGAACGGTTCAGCCCCAAGGTGCCGGCAAAAACCATTACCACCCAGATCAACCCCGGCGCAATCTCTGCGCGATCAATGGGAGAAAGCTCGAGGGCATAATTGAAGATAAAAAGTGAAAGCACAGCAAACGCAAACATCGAGGTCAGCACATCGCGGCTGCGCCACTCCTGTACCAGGTCTTTCCATACCAGAACCCATGCGGTGCTAAGCCATGTTTTCATGCGGCTGCCTCTGTTTGGACTTTTACCCGGTTATTCACAACGGTGTTGTAACGTTCCTGCAGCTCATCCAGGCTCAGGTCTGCGTTAGGTATGCTCTCGGCAATTTTGCCTCGGTGTAAGATATCAAAACGTGATGCCACCTGGCGGATAAAGCTAAGCTCGTGCGTTGTGATCAAGATAATGCGCTGCTTATTCCTCTCCTCAATCAATAATTGGTTGAGCATGGTGGAACCTTGCTGGTCTAAGCCAGTATAAGGCTCATCCAGGAGCAAAATCTGTGGTTCATTGAGCAAAGCGCGTGCAATCGTTAGGCGCTGCTTCATCCCACGCGAGTAACTCCGTACAGGCACAGGCCTTACCTTGCCTAAGCCAACCCGAACCATAAGTTGTTTGAGGTCACTTTCCGTAAGCCTTGTCCCATAGAGGCGGGCGTAAAGCTGCAAATTTTCTAATCCGGTAAGTTGTTCGTACAAAAAGGTCTGATGTAAGATAAGCCCAATTTTCCGCCTAACCTCAGCCTCGCTGAAATCTACCAATGCGTCGTCGATAGTAATCTCGCCAGCAGTCGGCTTGAGCAATCCACTCAGCAAGCGGATCAAAGTGCTCTTTCCGGCGCCATTAGGACCTAACAGGCAAACAAGCTCTCCAGATTGTAAGCTTATGTCTAAGTTCTGCAGCACCCGCTGCACACCATAAGCCTTGCAGAGCTTTTTAGCTTCAAACTTCAAGTGGTTCCTCCTGCAAAAGCTCTTCTTCTTCGCGTAAGTAGCTTGAGGTTGTTGCCACGCACACTCCACCCAATACGAGGAATATTCCCCCTAACCACATAAAGTTGACTAAGGGGTTCACCGACATTCTCAAAGTAATATATGGCACATCAACGTCATAGCCAACCAGCAGGAGATATACGTCCCGTCCTAAAGTGCTATCTACAGCTGGAACACTGATAAACTGGTCACGCTCTGGGTAAATATGCTGCGCTGGAAAAAGCCGAGCAATTTCTTTTCCATCTTTGTAGAGGGTTGTATCCGCCTCGGCAGTCATATATTCAGGGTTTGTAAAAGTTTCGCTAATGCTGTTGAATTCTATTTCATAACCCAACAGCGGCATTTTTTCATGAGGCAGCATGGTACCTTGAATGCTCGTAGAGAGCGTCTCCATGCCCACGATACCTAAAGCGATCAAAAGGATGCCGGCATGCACCAGCCAAGCTCCGTAGCGGTTGCGCTGCCTCCAGAGAAAACCCCAAAACTTCGGTAACCCTACAGCAATTCCATCGCGAATGGTTAATGTGAGTAGGGTAAAGAGCCCTAATGCCACCAGGAAAATGCCACCGAGTGCCATCGCGATGCGCAAACCGCTGAGAAAGAGAATTACGATGGTGAGGATAGACAGCCCCAGTGGGATCCATAACTTCTTTCCGATTTTCTTGAGCTGAACCACATTCCATCCGATTAATGGACATATAGCCAGCAAGAAAACTAGGATCAAAAAGAGCGGTGTGGTTGTGCGGTCATAATAACCTCGATCCAAAACGACCTGATTGCCTGTCAGGGCGCCATTGATCAATGGAAAGATTAACCCCCATAAACAAACCGCGGTCAACGCAAGCAAAATGATATTGGTATACAAGAAAAATGCTTCGCGGCTGATTGGAGAGCTAATTTCGAACTCTCCTCCTAAAGCTTTCCAACGCCATACTAAGAGACCTATCGAGCCTACTAGCCAAAAACACATTAAAGCCAATAAGGGTAAGGAAATTGTGCTCTCGCTAAAAGCATGAACTGAATTGACCAATCCGGAGCGGGTGACGAAAATACTAAAAATAACCAGCAAATAGGTGAGCAACACCAATACAAAATTAAATCGTTTAAATATGCCGCGTTTACGCTCCAGCAAAAAGCTGTGCAAAAGTGCTGTAGCCGTCAGCCAGGGCAAGAGCGATGCTGTTTCCACAGGATCCCAAGCCCAGTACCCGCCCCAACCCAAGACGTCATAAGACCACCAGCTGCCTAAGACAATCCCGCCAGTCAGGAAAACCCATCCAAGAACAACCCACGTGCGGGTATCGTGAATCAATCGATCATCATTCTGTTTCTGGATGAGTGTAGAGATCCCTACCGCAAACGGAACAAAGAAAAGTGCATATCCCACATATAACATAGGCGGGTGGATGATCATTCCCGGGTGCCTGAGGAGGGGGTTCAATCCCATTCCAATGCTAAGTTTATGAACCGCAGCCCCAGCCTCGGGCGCAAAGAGAGATGAAACCAGACTGCCATCGCTCAATGCCCAGATACGGACGAATGGATTATCCCCAAACAGTGAAAGCCCTAAGAAGAAGCTCACATTGGCAGCCAAAACGAGAAATGACCAGGCATCGATCAATTTGCGTTTGCTTGAGAGGGCGATAAAAACTATGAGCGAGACTAACCAACTCCAAAAAAAGAGCGAGCCGGCTTGTCCACCCCACAGTGCGGTAACCTTGAGGATCCCCGGCATGGCTGGGTTTACCACCGATGCCACATAATAATTTGTGTAATCCTCCAGCACAAGCATCACTATCAAGCTTATCACCCCGATAGTCTGCAAGATAAAAGCGGATTTTGCTAAATGACTTGCAAGCGTTGGAATTGCAGTTTGTTTGCGCAAAATTGCCAGAAGAGTCAATACTATGGCTACTATGAAAGCAAGCAGTGCTAAATAAGAAGGGATAAGACCTGCAAAAAACATTTTTGCCTCTGTTAATTAGGGATTTCTACTGATTTTGATCTGGAAGCTCTGATTGATATTTAGAAGGGCACTTCAGCAGCAGTTCGCTCGCTTGGAAAACGCCATTCTCGTCTAAGGAGCCAGTGATAATAGCTTGAGCTTCATCTTTGAGTAAATCAGGGCGCGGACCTACATAATGGATGGTCATCTTAGGCAAGGATGGGTCGTGAGCCGCTTGCGCTAAAACCACAGACATGCCCCCCATCTGTTCAATCACGCGATGATCACCAGGGATTTGTGCCACCTGAAAGGTCAACTCTAAAGTTTGCGGGTCGTACTTAATCGAATCTCCTAATACAACGCCGGACATGCGGACATTTTTACCTACATATTCCGCTTGATTGGATTGCAGCTCTTCCACAGTCAAAAAATACTGGGATTGCGAGAGCGTGGAGGAAGCTATTAAATATACAACGGCAGCGATAATAATGACGACGCCAATGATAAGCTTTGTGTTCTTCTTCTTCAATTTTCACCTCTTTAGTCGGCATTTATTTTAGCTGAAAAACCTGCTTTAGGGAAAGATCAAATCACCCGAGAAGGAATGGAAATGCAACAAAAAGAAAGAATTCAGAGAATATCACCTTAGCAATGAAGCACTGCGCCCAAAAGATATAGATATACACCCATAAAATTTGATTTTTCACCCTTTGGCGGGTATGATTTAAATGCTCAGGTCAGCTGGGTGAGCGCGCTGCTCCATAGAGAGCAGTGAGGAAAGTCCGTACACCATAGAGCAGGAAGCCAGGTAACTCCTGGAGAGGCGTAAGCTTCTGGATCGGGCCACAGAAACATTCCGCACACTGCGATCGCAGGCGTGTAAGGGTGAAAAGGTGGTGTAAGAGACCACCGGCGCGGGTAGCAATATCCGCGGCCAGGCAACCCCCTTCCGGTGCAAGGTCAAACAGGGGAAAAGCTCTTTGCCAGTGCTGGCTCGGCACTGTTGATCTCCGGGTAGACCGCTAGAGTACGCTGGTGACGGCGTACCCAGATAGATGCCCACCCGCGACAGAATACGGCTTATAGGCTGACCTGAGTATTCAATCCCCTTAGGATTCCCAGATTAACTCCTTAAGCGAGCGCTTGGGGACGTGATGTATGCCTTCCTTATCTCGGTAATACTTAATGTTACCGGTTTCATCCACATCTTCCACGACAACCTGTTCAATAGGTTTGCCTAATGCCATCACCAAAACGATCTGGTAGTATTCCGGTAAGCCCAGCAATTCGGCTAATTTTTCGCGTTGGACTGAGCTCATCATACACCCGCCATACCCCTTCTCCACTGCGCCTAACATCATTGTCTGCGCGGCAATGCCAGCATCTAAATCAGCTTGGCGCTTGATGCGCTCATCAACCATCACAACAATATACGCTGTGGGGCGCTCTCCCTCAGCGGGGCCAGCCCAATCCTGCAGGTAAGCCGCAAATTTAAGCAAGGGAAATACTTTATCAGTTAGCGGTTTTTCACTCACCAAGGCAAACCTTAGCGGTTGCAAGTTGGCGGCACTGGGGCAAAGCCGTGCCAACTCTACAAGTTCTACCAAAGTTTCGTGCGGTATGCGTATGCTTTCATCGAAGCGGCGGTAACTGCGGTTTTTTGCAACTAAATCCTTTAACATGGGTCCGCAGCTTTCTTTTGAGCTATAACCACTTTATTCACTAAAGTCCAGGCAACCACAAGTAAAACCAGTCCACCAGCATCAAAAAAGATGTAACGTAAGATGCTATTGCGCAAGACTGTGTGCTCTACAGGTATGCGGCTGCGCAGCCAGGTTTCCCCTAGCAGCCCGATAGCCTGCATTAGCACAGCTTCGGTTAGAGATAACCTATGCGCAATAGGATTTATGGCAGCAAATACATAAGGCACCTGCCACATCACATACAAAATCCCTACACCCATCACTGCAGCCATTCCAGGGATTCCTTCTAGCTCAAACGCGCCGGAATAGGCGTTCGGGTTAAGTATATATTGCAACGCAGCTTGCAAATTGATAAAAATGACAACTGCCACGAGCAGCCGGGCAATCCATACTTTGCGTGCTTCTCTCTGAACTGCTTCTGCTGGCATCCTCGGCTCCTCTAGGTATTTCGTCTCTAACTTTTAGGGCTTTAAAACACAATCCCATCTTTCAGCTGCCAGACTTCATGCCGGCTGCGGAATTCCTGCGTAAATAACTCTGGATCGGTGGAGGTGAGAAAGGCTTGCTCGACGTCATTCAAAACCTGGAGTAAATCCTGACGACGTTGCGGGTCCAACTCAGCCATAATTTCATCTAAAAGCAGCACAGGCCATTCACCTGTTTTGGCATGCATCCATTGCACTTCAGCGAATTTCAGCGAAAGCATGGCAGTGCGCGCCTGCCCGCGGGAGCCATAATCCCCTAAATCAATGCGATTGCTCAAGAAGCGAAATTCATCTCGATGTGGTCCTAAGGTGGTCATCCCCCGGCTGATATCCTGGCGGTAAGCCGCATGAAGTGCCTTGTGTAAGCCCTCGTCAATCTCTTTTGCATTAATGCCCGAACGGTCTAGCGAAGTTTGCACCGGCAAAGCTAACTGCCCTTTAGGTGCCGGCAAGGGTTCATAAGCCGGTTGATAAGCCAAGCGCAGCACTTCGCTCTGCCGAGTCAGTTGTTGGTGAATCGGGAGCACTAAGGTTTCCAATTCTTGCAAAGCTTGGATTCGTGCGTGCATGATCTGCGCACCATGTTCAGAAAGCATTCCATCCCAAGCTTCTAACTGGCGTACGTCTCCCCCTCGTTCGCTTAGGTTTTTAAGCAGGGCATTACGTTGTGACAAAGCCTTGTTATAGTTGGCTAAATGCCGAGCATAGCCTGGCTCGACCTGAGAGAGCACCTCATCTAAATATTGCCGCCGATCGGATGGCGATCCTTCCACGATGCGGATCATCTGCGGTAATAAAGTTACCGCATTAAACTGCCCATAAAGCTCACCCAAGGGCTTCTTCACCCCATCCAGCAGCACCTCTTTACGGAAACGTGGGGCGCTTGGGTTGCCGTTATATTCCTGAATAAAGCGAACCTCGAGGGTGTGCGTTTTAATCCCGCGCTGAAACTCTCCCACAATGCGCCCGACTAATTGCGGCTGGGGGGAAAGATTGAAGTTGAGCAGCTGGCGGTCAGAGCTGGCTGTGAATGAGGAAAAATTTGCCAGATACGCAATGGCTTCCAGGATAGTCGTCTTACCTTGAGCGTTGCTGCCGGAAAGCAAAATCACCCGTTTGGGCAGCTGGAGGTCCAAACGGGAGAAAATGCGAAAATTCGTCAGCGCCAATCGGGTAAGATGCATCAGTCTTTGATTTCAGCCATCTCCTCATCCGTAAGTTCATACATATTTGTGGCTCGGTCAATATAAAGTACACCGTTCAGATGGTCAATTTCATGCTGAAAGATCCGTGCTAACCATCCTCTTACTGTAATTTTCATCGGCTGACCATAGCGGTTCTTGGCTTTGACGGTAATAGATTCATGACGCTCAACATCGCCGGCTAAATTGGGCAAGGATAAACAAGCTTCCGTTGCCATGACGGTTTCTTTTGAGAACTTAATAATTTCTGGGTTAATCAGCACGTAGGTCTTAGGTTTTGCATCTTCTTTTTCTTCATCTGTATATTCAACCACCACTAAGCGCAAAGATTGCCCAATTTGCGGTGCAGCTAAACCCACCCCCGGCGCAGCACGCAAGGTTTCGAACATATCATCGATAAGCTTTTGCAAAGATTTATCAAAAGTTTGGACTGGTTTTGCTTTTAACCTGAGCCCGGGGTCAGGGAATTTTACAATCTCTAAAACTGCCACTGTTTATTCACTTCCTGTTTCAAAATCTTAAGCCATTTTACTTTAAGGTGGTGGGGTTCTCAACTGTTTTGTAGTGTCTTTCGATTGACTCTCATCGTGGTAAACCTTAAACCATTCCGTCATACGCTCGCGTTCTTCGTCAATCTCCCGCTGCCGCAATTCTTCGGCATGCGCACCCATGCGCGCAAAAATCTGTTGCTGCACATCCGCTGGTCGCGAGATCTCGTCGAAAGTAAGCTGGGTATTGCCCACGGTGATGTAAACTGTACCGAAATTGAAAAACATCTGGAAAATGCCTTTGCGTTCATATTCAATACTTAAAATATTTTCGAGAGGCGCTGAGCGGCGGGAAAGCCGCCCAAAGGGTTTGCGGTCAATGTCGATTACTTGGGTTGGCGTCAGCTGGAATACATCATCGCGCCAGTCGATATAGCGATAAATCAACCAACATAATATGAAAACTGTCAACAAAAAACCCATCATCACGCCCAGCTGATAAGGAATATCAGAAAAATTCCAAGTCACCATACCAATCAGAAAAGTCAACGAGATGATTAAACCTATCAGCGGTAAGAGTGACATGCGCAGAAGCACGAGCCAGTGCTTACGATAAGTGATGACATGTTCATCTTCGACATGGATGCGTAAAAAATCCTGAAAGAGCCACTGGAAAAAGTTTTTTTCGGTAGGCTGTGTTGTTTCAAGTTCCAATGGTGGCTCGATTATCAATACTTCTTCAGCGGGGGCTTCCGCTTCTCCGCCTAACTTTCGGCGTAAGGCAGCGCGCATTGTCTCTGCTTCTTCTTCACGGTCTCCAATC
>JAXGPR010000010.1:0-63181 GCA_040766895.1 Anaerolineaceae bacterium
TATCAGTTGATTGCTAGCATCGAATAATTGAACTTCCTTGAGGGCAGGGGTGAGCGCGCTGGCTGGGAGCAAACCGATCGCACCAGGAGTTTCCGCTATCAGCTGTTGTGCCATTTCTACCGAGTAGGCTTTTTCACCCATCGAAGGAGAGATTTCTAAACTCGGGAAAGCAGTGGATAAGAAAGCGTCCAGGTCCTGATCCACCAAGAATACCAGCTTTACCGGCTGGTCAAAAGCTTGTGCGGAGGCTGCTGAGCTTGGCACTTCTTTCCACTGCGCATAGGCGCCAGATAAAAGCGCTATTGCTTCTTCTTGGCTGAGCGAAACGATTGGATTCTCGGGGTTAACCACGAGCGCCAAACGCTCTGCGCCCAGGTAGGTGCCTGCTTGTTCTGCTCCTAAGTCTGCACTGGTGCGGATGATTAAATCCGCTGATTGCAGATCAAGCTCAGAAGCTTCACGCACTTCAATCAGCAGGTTCGATTGGGTAAGATATTCAGAGCAGGCATTGAGTTTTGGCAACCAGCTTTCTGCGAGCAACGGCGTGAGCTGCACGCGCAGCGGTTGCACGGTCGGCTGTGGTGTCGCTGCTGGCTGGCAGGCAGAGAGCAATATTGCCAGCAGTAAAAATAGTGACCAAACTTTAGCGGACATAAGTAATAAAAAGGGTAATGAGAGCAAGCATTGCGCAGTAAATCGCGAAAGGATAAAGATTTTTTTGGCGTAAGAAACCCATAAACCAGCGAATGGCAAAGTAGCCTACGATTGCAGCAATAATAAATCCAACAACTACCATTGGCAAGAAGCTGGCAAGAGCCGGAATCGCAAACAAATCGACCATGGCTAATAAACCAGCTGCCAGCATGATGGGGATAGCCATAAGGAAGGATACGCGCGCGGCATCTTCGCGCTTGAAGTGGCGCAGCAAGCCGCCGGTGATAGTTGCACCCGAGCGAGATATGCCTGGGAAGATGGAAAGCGCCTGAAAGACCCCGATTACGATAGCATCCAGCGGCGTCATGGCTTCAGCCGAGCGCGTCTTTTTGGAGAGCAGCTCGCCCGCCACGAGCAGTGCAGCGGTCACGAGCAGCATCAAACCGGTGAGCCGTGGACTGTTGAAAGCAGCTTCCACGCTATCTTTGAGCAGCAAGCCGGCTAACCCAGCGGGAATTGTTGCCAATATAATCATCCAGCCTAACTTACCTTCTGGTTTTTCATCGAAGCTGTGCTCTTTTAGTCCGCTGATCATGCTGGTAACGATGCTGACGAGATCTTTCCAAAAGTACACTAAGACAGCTACCAGTGTACCCAACTGTACCAAAACATCGAAGACGAATGCTTGGGTTGGGTCGAGCGACCAGTTGAGAAGATACGGCACCAGCACCAAGTGTGCCGAGGAAGAAATCGGCAAAAATTCGGTCAGCCCTTGTACGATGCCAAGAATAATTGCTTGGATGAGGCTCATACCTCTTCCTCCACAGTTTGAGATGCCGCTATTGCAGCTAAGGTCTCCTGGGCGAAGCGCTGCATTTCCCCTGCCAGGATGGCTTGACGCATGCGTTGTGTCAGATTGACCAAAGTGTAAAGGTTATGGATGGAAAGCAAAGTAGCGGCTAACATTTCTTTGGCGTTCACCAGATGGCGCAGATAAGCGCGCGAAAAATGCTGGCAGGTATAGCATTGGCAGTCGGGATTGATGGGGCGCTCATCCCGCGCGTAAGCAGCATTCATCAGGTTCATCCGTCCGGTCAGGGTCATGGCGCTGTTATGCCGTGCTAAGCGGGTAGGGAGCACGCAATCGAAAATATCCACACCACGCAAGACGCCTTCGATCAGGTCTTGCGGAGTGCCCACCCCCATCAGGTAGCGTGGCTTGTTTTCCGGCAAGATTTGGTTGACCTCACTAATCGTGCGCAGCATATCCGCTTTAGATTCGCCTACAGAAAGCCCGCCTATGGCGTAACCGGGGAAGTCCAATGCAGCTAAGGTTTGGGCTGATTCAGCCCGCAAATCACTGAAGATGCCGCCTTGCACGATGCCGAAAAGCGCTTGGTCCGAACGGGTTTTTGCTGCTTGGCAGCGGTGCGCCCAAGCATGTGTGCGCTGCATCGCCAGCTTAGAATAAGCATAATCGGTGGGAATGGCACATTCATCAAAAGCCATGATGATATCCGCGCCTAAGTTTTCTTGGATACGGATGGAAATCTCTGGCGTGAGCCGTTGTGTGGAGCCGTCGATATGCGATTTGAAGGTAACCCCATCATCATCTACCTTGCGCGTATCGGTGAGGGAGAATACCTGAAAGCCGCCAGAGTCTGTAAGGATAGGTTTGTGCCACTGCATAAAGCTATGCAAGCCGCCTAGCTCCGCAATGAGCTCATCCCCAGGGCGCAAGAAAAGGTGATAGGTGTTTGCTAGCACGAGCTGCGCACCAAGTTCCTCTACCTGAGCAGGTGTGAGTGCTTTAACCGTCGCTTGTGTTCCGACAGGTGCGAAGATGGGGGTTTGCAAAGCGCCATGTGGGGTGTAGAAGGTGCCCGCACGCGCAGAGCCTTCTTGCGCATTAATTTCCCATTCAAACATTGCCGTTTCTGTCCTCTGTGTTAATATCAGCCCGTATTGTACCTGAATTATGGGATTGAGGAAAATGAGGTAAAATAATGCGTTGCTCCAAAAGAGGATATTAATTTACTGTGGAAATTAATAGTTATTCAACTTGGTTAGAAATTGATCTCAATGCCATTACCGAAAACGTGGCTTATATCAAGCGCATGACTGGTGTGGAGGTAATGGCGGTCATCAAAGCTAATGGCTACGGTCATGGCGCCCGCCCAGCAGCCCAAGCTGCCGTTCAAGGCGGTGCCACATGGTGTGGCGTTGCCCGCATTGAAGAAGCTTTAGCTTTACGGCGGGCAGGCATTTCAGCAGAGCTTATGGTTTTGGGCTACACACCCCCTTCCAAGATTCCTGAAGCTATTGACCAGCAGATTGTGGTTTCCCTGTTTGACCCTTCTCAAGCCGAGACTTGTTTGAACTATGCACGAATTAATGGGGGCAGACTGCGCGCACATGTGAAAGTGGAGACTGGTATGGGTCGCCTGGGTATGCTGCCAGAGGAGGTAATTCCATTTCTGCGAGCACTTCAAGGTAGTGCCATCCAAGTTGAGGGCATTTTCACTCATTTTGCGCGTGCTGATGAACCTGAATCGGGTTATACCCAGCGCCAAATTGAAATTTTTAACCAGCTCTTAGCGGAGCTCGAGCAAGAAGGGCTCAAGCCGCCTATGGTGCATGCAGCCAATTCTGCCGCTGTGTTCAATTTTCCGCAGGCTTGGTATAACATGGTCCGCCCGGGCAATGCGATTTTTGGTATGTCCCCTTCACCAGCAATGCATTTAGATCCAGCTTTAAAACCAGCTCTTACTTGGAAAGCGCGCTTGATTTCAGTGCGTACTTTCCCGCCAGGGCAAGGCATCAGTTACGGTTCCATTTATACGACTAAAAGCAATGAGCGCATCGGGGTCATTCCGGTGGGGTATGGCGATGGTTTCCGCCGCGTGGATAACCAGCAGGTGTTGGTAGGTGGAAAGCGCGTACCCATTGTGGGGCGGGTATGTATGGACCAAGCGATGCTGCAATTGGATACTGTCCCAGACGCGAAACCGGGCGATGAGGTGGTGCTGATTGGGAGCCAAGGTGATGAATGCATTAGCGTGGATGAGGTCGCAAAGCGCTGGTCAACGATTAATTATGAAGTGGTTTGCGGCTTGGCTGATCGGTTACCCAGGATCTACACCAAATGAACCTGAGCCGTGTGGTTCGTGCCGAATTCCATTGCCACAGCGTCTATTCCCCCGATAGTTTGGTTCGTGTGGAGGATTTGTTAGCCGCATGTGAGCAAAAAAACATCGACAAGCTTGCAATTACCGACCACAACCGCATGGAAGGCGCTTTACGCGCCCATGCGTTAGACCCCCAACGCGTGATTGTGGGTGAGGAGATCCAGACGACCCAAGGTGAAATCTTAGGTTATTTCATGCGCGAAGAAATCCCAGCCGGCTTGGAACCGTTAGAGGTGATTAGGCGCCTGAAAGACCAAGGGGCTTTTATCAGCGTGGCACATCCTTTTGATCCAAATCGGGATGTAACTCATTGGCAGCCAGGAACGTTGGAAGCAATGCTTCCATTCCTGGATGCTATCGAAACCTTTAACGCCCGCTGTTTGCGCCAGGCGTACAACGACCAAGCCCAAGCTTTTACTCGCGAGCACCGTTTATCAGAAATGGCAGGTTCAGATGCGCACAGCACTTTTGAGCTTGGCAGGGCGACTATGCTTTTAGCGGACTTCAATAATGCCATGGAACTGCGAACAGCCCTTCAGGACGCCCAATGGGATGTGCGCCTTTCCTCGGCGGCGGTGCATCTGTTTTCCGTCTGGGCTAAGATTGTGAAGAAGGTACATAAACCAGCCCTATAGGAGCTCATTACGTTAGGCATAAAAAAGCCTGGCAGATTAAATGCCAGGCTCGTTTTTTTTAAATTGTCCCGCTTTAGGCTACCAAGCTGAAAATTAGCCAGCCAGCCAGCAGAATGAAAACGATCGACATTCCCAGCTTGACCGGAGCAGCGTGCTTCTGGAGGAAATCCGAGAGCTGCTTGGAGGTAGTGCCGTAGTAAGCCAAGATAAATACCACAATCAGGGGGATAATAAACATCAAGTTATAGAGGAGCAAATAACCTAACGCTTTTCCGCGTAGGGTGGGCACAGAGCTCATGAAAATGATTGTTGGCAGGTAAATCTGACCGGTGCAAGCCAATTCGATAAACGAAACAAGGAGCCCGGTGATAAATGCGCCAATATAGTAACTGGTTGCTCTTCTGCCGCTCTCGTGAATCGTGGCATTAATCCGCCGGCGTAGCTGTTTGGGAAGGGTGAGGGTCATATCTTCCAGGTTTCCTTCGCGCGCAGTAAAGTAATCTCTGATGCTAAGCACCGCTAAGACAATACACAAACCAGCGGTAATCATATAGACTATGCGGCTTACGACTGCCAAGGTTTCTTTCACCAGGTCCAATACTTTATAAAAACCCAGCCCAACCAGCAGGTAGGCGAGGAAGACCCCAATAGTAAAGCTGGCGCCGGTGATGAGGATTTCTTTACCTTTTCTGCCGCTAAGCGTCAGATAAGAGATGAAGAATACGATTGTAGCAAAAGCGCAAGGGTTTAAGCCATCGACCAACCCAGCCAAGACCACGGCTAACCAGCCAATAGATTCAAAGCTTTGCAGAAGCGCGTTTTGACCTTCTTCGGGGTTAAATTCCTCCCAGAAGCGCGGCGAACCTGTCTGGCTGAGCTGCTGGAGTACCGGTTCTAAGGCTTGTGGGGTAATTTCGCCCTCACCAATCCAGGCATGGTCGCCAATAAAGAGTGCAGGAACGGTCAGGTCTTGGCTGCGTCCTGCGCGCTCAGCCATCCAGTTGGCTAAGGGCGTATTTTCATAGATGTTGAACTCCTCTACAACCAGTTGGGGGTAGAGAGTTTGTAAATATTTAATGTCGGTGTCGACCCGGTTGCATTCTTTGCAGCCCACTTGGTAAAAATAAGCGGCATAGATAGGCAAATCAACCTGGCAAGCCTCCGGATTTTCTGTGGTGCACGCTTCTGCATCTGCGTTAGCCGCATCCACCGGAATGGAAATCATCAGATTAGGGTCGATGCCCTCGATATCAGGGAAGGGGATACCATCGCCCTGCAATCCTTGCTCGATAAGCGCTTGGAGTTTTTGCTCATTTGGCTCTTGACCGATCAGGAGCTGATCGCCAATGAGCACAGTAGGCAGTCCGCGCTCCTCGGCTTTAACTGCGTAAGCAGCTTCCACCTTGAGCAGTGCTTGGTAGTAGCTTGGGTTGCTTAGTTCCAAGAGGCGCAGGTCGATCTGCCCGGGATATTGGGCTAAAAGCGGGTTGACAATTTGATTGAGGATATCCAAGCAGTGGCTGCAATCTTTGGAATAGAAAAAATAGCCGTGCACTTTTGCATTGCTTAAATCCGCGGTGGGTGTGCCTATTTCTGGACCGATAACTTGAGGCTGCTGCGAACGTGCACCTGCGCTTTGAGGGAGAAGCAAACTAAAGAACGCTAATAATGAAAAAAGGATTGAAAAGATAAAGGGATGTTTTTTAAGCATGTTCATCGTGGATATTTATTCCCTCAACGAATAAATTAATTCATAACAAAGTTTCTTTGTGCAGCAAAAAATGTCTAATGGAGTTGCTCCAAACCGGGCTTGATTCTAACACGGTATGTAAAAAACTCCGTGAAGCAACCTCGATTGAGAAAAACTACACAGCAAACCTAAAGAATAGGGAAGAGAAGGCTCTCGGTAATGAATTATACAATTTCGACTTGATCGAGGGGAAAGCGGCTTTTGCTGTAAAGCTCTCGTAAGTGTTCTTTACGCTCCTCATCTAGACCAGCCAATACGAGCCGTAAATAAAAGCTGCCATCAGCAGAGGTCGTGTGAATGGTGTGAATGATATTTCCTCCAGCTTCAGAGACTAATCCAGCTAAGTAGGCTAAAACGCCCGGGCGGTTGGCAGTATTGGAGCCGCTCACTTCTATGGTTACCCAATTGAGCACCGCACGTGATATCCCAACACGATCTAAGGCATCATCCAGCTCACGCAAGATAATTGAGCCTCCACCGACTGCGGAATAGAGGTCATCCAAGTTGGCGCAAGCCATCAAGCCGAGCAGTTGATCTATGCGGCTGCTCTCAAGTGAAGCGACATCATCCAGTGAGAGTATTCCGCGCTTAGCCAATAGGGGGTGAATGAGCTGCTTGCCTTTTTGGCTGGCTTCCTTGAGCGCCACAGTTGCCAATACAACCCGCAGCCGGCGGGCAGTAGTAATATCACAATGATTCAGCCATTCGGGTTGGGGCACCAAATGTGTGCCAGTGGAAACCACTTCAACCACATCTCCGGGACTGAGCGTGTCATAGATATGGCGTTCCTCGCCATTGACTAAGACCTTGCTGATTTTATCTAAGTAAAACTCTTGGATCGCAGCCACACCATCTAAGACTGTGCCGCCTTCTTGCAAGAAGCGCGTACCGCCATAAGGGGTAAAAATTTGCACAGGGCGATATTTAGAAATGTCTTTTCCGTGATTGATGGCGTAAATAATTCCCCAGGTGTTTTCACCCTCCATCTCTTCTGTGGCGATGGCGGTTTCGATTGCACCCATACCTGGCAGCCAACTGGTTACCTGCAAGGCACGGTAGCCGTTTTGAGGGGTGGCAATGTAGTCATCAAATCGGTCTTGATCTAAATTCTTGCCGAAATAGCGGTTCACACGTGATAGCAAGCGGTAGCATGCCATCTCGTCATTATCTTTGAGGATCATACGGAAACTGACGATGTCATTCACAGCAGAAAAATCTTGGAGAGAAGTGCGCCGTGCACGTGCCATGCGTTGGAGCTTATCCCAAGCTTGCCAATAACCGTTGACTGTGAAGCGGACTGCGCCATCAATGCCTTCCTGTTCCATCAGATGACCGAGTTCCCCTAGGTAATAGCGGATAAAATTCAAATTTAGGCGCGGGTCGGAATCGATTTTTGCTTTGACGGTGTCGTACGATTCAGGTTCGGCATAAGGAAAAGCCATATCCTCAATCCACCGCCGCCAGCGGTAGCAATTCAGGATGCCAGCCAGCTTACCGTACGCGCGGATAGCCTCGGTGGCTTTCTGCCATTGCTTGCCTGGTGGCATGTATTTAAGCGTCAACAGGTTGTGGCTTTTATCTGCCAGTTTGATCACAAAGACAGCTGGGTCGCGGAACATGGCAATCTTACGCAGGGTGTCCATCTCGCGCGTGCTGCCATCCCGTGGATTAGACATTTTGGTCAACCCGTCGATGATATGGGCAACTTCTTCGCCCATTTCACCCGGAAAAAGAGCCCTGATTTGGTCAAGGCTCTCTCCGGTATCTTCCACAGCATCATGTAATAAGGCGGCGATAGTCCAAGTTTCTTTATGGACCAAGTTGTCCACAAAGCTCGCCACCCAACCACAATGGGTTTCAAAGTAAGGTTCTCCGGAGAGGCGCGTTTGACCGGCATGCACCTGTTTACCCCATTCAAAGGCGCGTGCTATGGCTTCGGTACGGGGTTCGAACTCTTCAACGTGGAATTCGCCCAAGACTCTCGGCCTGATTTCGGTAATGTTCTCAATCTCTACCATCTGCGGGCTCATCCGATTTTCGGAAAATTATCCTTTTATTATAGCCGATTTATTCTCAAAAAATGCATAATTCGTGCAATTTATAACGATTTTCCCATCGAACAATCTCTTAACGCTTATCCGATGCATTTATTCGCCCGCCTAAATTTCGTTTATGATTGTGGCAGAGTGTATGATGGACGAAGAGAAATACTTTATTCCCGCCGGTCCAGCAGAAGCCGAGCTGCGTGTAGTAAACTCACGCTTCATTGCCAGCCTTGCGCCAGCCTTCAGCGTGGAAGAAGCGCGGAATTTCCACAAGAACATCCGGCTGCGCTTCCCTGATGCGACACACCACGTACCGGCATTTGTGATCGGGCATGGGCGCAGCGTCATCACACACTGTTCTGATGATGGTGAACCTTCGGGGACAGCTGGCAGACCGGCTCTGGCAGTCCTGCAAGGCAGCGGATTAGGGGATGTGGCTGTGGTGGTAACGCGTTACTTCGGCGGCACAAAATTAGGCACCGGGGGTTTGGTCAAGGCTTATGGGGATGCTGTCCGTGAAGTGCTTAAATTGGTTCGGCGGGCAGTCAAAATCCCAACGGTCACTGCTGGGTTAGAGATGCCCTATCCTTTATACGCGCAGATCGAACGGCTGGTTGGCATCTCTGGCGGTGAGATCCTAGAAAGTCAATTTTTAGCCGATGTTTCGTTGATCGTGCGTTTTAAGGAAGAAAACTGGCAGCCCTTTGTGCAGCAACTACAAGAACTGAGCAGCGGCAAAATAGAACCGTTGATCCTTGAGCGCAATCCCGAAACGATCTTTCCGGTGGATTAATCTTGAGCATCTTCAGCTGGAATGAGGGTTAGATTCTGCTGAACTGTGTATAGTTTGTAATACAAACCATGCGCGGCTAAAAGTTCTTCGTGTGTGCCTTTTTCGGTGATTGTGCAGCCTTCAAGCACAACGATTTGATCAGCATTACGCACAGTGGAGAGCCGGTGAGCGATAATAATGGTTGTGCGCCCCACAATGAGCCGATCTAAGGCTTGTTGTATGAGCAGCTCTGTTTCCGTATCCACAGCCGAGGTGGCTTCATCCAGAATGAGGATCGGGCTGTTCTTGAGTACCGCACGCGCAATGGAAATACGCTGCTTTTGTCCTCCCGAAAGCTTTATGCCGCGCTCGCCGATGAGAGTGTTGTAACCGTTGGGCATGTGGGCAATAAACTCATCAACGTTAGCAATCCTCGCTGCAGCCAGCATCTCTGCTTCGGTGGCATCAGGCTTACCAAAGAGGATATTTTCGCGGATAGTGCCATGAAAGAGGAACACGTCTTGCAAAACCATGCTGATGTTAGCACGCAGCTCATGCAGGTCTAGGTCGCGCACGTCGATGCCATCGACAGTCAGCTTTCCGCTGCTCACATCATAAAATCTGGGGATTAAGCTGACTAAAGTGGATTTCCCCACACCTGTAGGACCTACCAAAGCGGTGGTTTTCCCTGCTGGAATATCTAAATTGATATTCTCAAGGACAAATGCCTCCTCTGGGTTATAACGAAAGAAGACGTTATCAAAGCGGATTTCGCCGCGCACGGGTTTTTTCAGGGGGATAGGATTCTCTGGCGGCAAGACGTCCGGAGTCTCATTGAGCATTTCTGCAACCCGTTCAAAACCGGCTAAGGACTCCTGCACAGCTTCCCAAGAGTTGCTTAGGTTGCGCACAGGCTGGTAGAAGCTATCCAGATAGAGGAAGAAAGCCACCAAGTCTGCCACTTGTAAATTGCCTTGAAGCGCTAAGCGGCTGCCAAAGAAAATCACAATCAACTGACCCAAGCCGGCGGCAAAGTCATAGAGTGGTGTATACGTCGCCATCAACTTCAGGGCTTTAAGGTTAGATTCCAGATATGTTTCGATTTGTTTGCCCACTCGGTGCATGGTCAGATCTTCCCGGGTAAAGGCTTGGATTTCTTTTACGCCAGAAATGCTGTCGTTCAAAATAGCATTGAGCGTACCTAATTCTTGTTGGCGGTAGACAAATGCCGGGCGGACCCTTTTAGCATATTGAATCAGGGTGATGATGATGATGGGGATTGGGATGAGAGAAAGCAAGGCTAATTGCCAGCTCATACTAAAAAGGATCACCATGACGCCTACCAACGTAAGGATGTTCACGAACATCTCCGGCATGGCATGCGCAATCGTGCGTTCAAAAAGCTCGGTATCGTTTATCAGGCGGGACATCAGCTGACCAGTTTGTTTGTCTTCGTAGAAGCGCAGGGAAAGCTGCTGTAGATGCTGGTAAATCAACTTCCGTGCATCGGCGACCACTCCCCAACCTGCCACATGAGCTTGATAAGAGCGGATGTATTGCATGAACCCGCGGGCGATGAAAACGGCTAAGGCGATAAGGGAGAGGCGCGTAACCATATCCATAATATCGCTGGGTAAGGGCGTCTGGGAAAGTGAGTCGATGAGCGAGCGGATGATCCAAGGGATCACGAGTTGGGCACCGACCAAGCCGACCATGGCGAGGATTGCCCAAAAGAGCGGCCAAGAATATTTTTTAGCAAGATCTATGAGTAATTTTATCGGTTTCATTTTCGGTATCACTTAATTTCTTGATGATAACACTTAGACGCAGATTAAGCGGAAAAAAGGCAATATTCCAGGCTTTGCGTAAGTCGTTTTCTGACATCCAAAAAAGTTCGGTACCTCCATCTATCCAGGAGTTGACAAACCCCCAAGGTGTGAGAAGGCTTCCGCTATAGTGTTCAGGATTGTATGCAGCCAGGAGCATTGTGTGCCCGCCAGCTTTACGCGTGGCGTTGTAGTTCAGTGAGCTGTTTCCACGATAAATGGCGGGAGCCCTGCTTGGGAGCCAGGTGAGGGTCAGTAAAAGGGCTTGATTATCTTCTTGAAGCAAGGTGGGCAGAGTTTCTAACGAAAGGAACTTTAGTTGGGCTTGCAGCGGTAAGTTGTGGGTGCGGGCTAAAAAGTTAACTAATCGAGCTTGCATACTAGGGGTGACTGCCCAACCCGGGAGAATGCGGTAGAAGCGGCCGTGCCGCCAAAGCTGATCTACCTCAGTGCTCAATGCTTCGGGTGAAAACTCAGTACCGTCTAAGAGCTTCACCGCGGCAGTGATGGCGTGGACAGCACAGTTGTTCCCGCTTTGATGAGTTTGAAAGGCTGCTAGCTCAGCTTCTGGGAGGGATTTTAAGCTTACACTTCTCATACTTTTATTTTAAGCGACTTTCAGATGTGAAACCCAAACAATTTATTTCGATGCTTTGGGGTAAAGTGATGAGGGTGTTGAAAATGTCCAGAAGATTAAAAAATGAATAACTTTATATTCAAGAAGATCACAATATGTTCATAACCCCCACCCCTTTGATTCCCCTCCCCAGCGTCTCGTTTCAGTATAAAACTTTCCGTCCGATGCTGGTGAGGGGAAAGATGTTTGCAGGCGGGGGCGGCCGCCCCCGCCTGCAAAAGAACCACCCTCTCCCAGCAGATTGACGCTAAAAAACGAACGGGATTCGGAGCTGGGAGAGGGCAGGGTGAGGGCAGATTGAAATTCTTAACTTTGAAAAGTTTGGATGTAATCAATTAACCAATGTATTTAAACACCTTCGTGATTAGAATTGACACATCAACACAGGTGTGATATTTTAATGCTGTACTTTACCAATAGAGCTTGAGGTAACCCGATGCCCGGATGCCAGGGTGTAAAGGTGGAAGCTGGTGTAAGTCCAGCGCTGTGCCGCAACTGTAAGTCGCAAGACAAGCCAGGAAACCTGCCTCGATTTGCTCCCCAATCAACCTTCTCGGAACTAGGAGGTGGGCTTGATGATACGATCACCAATATAACCCAACCTATTACCGAGTTGGGTTATTTTTTTAGTGAGGTGATCATGAAAAAATCTATCCCAATTCTATGTGTTTTACTTTTGCTGGTGGTTTCAGCTTGCCAGGCGGCACCAACTGCCTCACCGCAACCAACGACATCCACCGCATCCTCAGGCGGAATAGCAACCTCTGAGGTGAATTCGCAGCTGCCTATAACAATCCGTTATGCCAAAGGCTTCACTTTAGAATATAAAGGCAACTATAAAATCCTGACGGTTACCCAGCCGTGGGCTGGTGCGGAGCAGGCTTTCACCTACGTCCTCATCCCACGCGGAGCGGAAACCCCTGCTGGGCTTGGCAATGCGCAGGTGATCGAAGTGCCCGTGCGCTCATTTGTCGCGATGTCCACCACCTATTACCCTTTTTTGGAAAACATCGGCAAGTTGGATGCGCTTGTGGCAGTGGATGATGCCACTTATATCTATAACCCAAGCGTGCGGGAGAAAGCTGCCTCTGGAGAAATCGCCATCGTTGGGGGCGGGATGGGCGGACCCAGCGCTAACATAGAGCGCTTATTAGAGCTCGACCCTGATGTGATCATGACCAGCGCTAGCGGTATCCCAGAACTGGATGTTTACCCCAAGCTGCAAGAAGTCGGGCTTCCCGTGGTAATTAATGGGGACTACCTCGAGCAGACGCCTTTAGGTCGGGCGGAGTGGGGCATCTTTATCGCTGCTTTTTTTGATCTGGAGCAGCAAGCTAGCCAACAGTTTGATGCACTTGTGCAACGCTATGAAGAAGCCAGAGCCTTAACTGCCAATGTGCAGGAGCGTGTGACCGTCTTTACCAATACGGATTATCAAGGGACGTGGTACGTGCCTGCCGGTGAGAGCTACGCAGCCATCTTACTCAAAGACGCTGGCGCGGAATACCTTTGGGAAGATGAACCCGGAAACGGGGCTTTACCGCTTTCATTTGAAACCGTTTTTGAGCGCGCGAAGGATGCTGATTTCTGGCTGAACCCTGGTTTTGCTGCCAGCTTGCAGGACTTATTAGCCATGGACGCACGTTATGCTGAATTTAAAGCCTTCCAAACGGGACAAGTGTTTAATTACAATGCCAGGGTGACGGAAGCTGGCGGTATGGATTACTTCGAAAGCGGCGTCGCCAACCCGGATGTAATTCTAAAAGACCTCATTAAGATCTTTTACCCGGAGTTGTTACCCGAGCACACACTTTTCTACTATCAACAATTGAAATAAGCAGGTTTTTATGCCAAAAAATGCTCCAACTGAAGTAACCCCAAACAATTCTCAGACCAGACCGCGCAGCCACTCTGCACGTTTAGGTGTGTTTGCGCTCCTGGTGTTGCTCCTCGCGCTCACATTTGTGGTTAGCTTGAGCTTGGGGTCGGTCTCGATTCCTTTACGAGAAGTTGTGGGCATTCTCACAGGCGAGCCAGCCATCAAGGAAAGCTGGGGCACGATTGTGTTGGATTTTCGTTTGACCAAGTCAATAACGGCTGTACTTGTCGGTGCGGCGCTTTCACTGGCTGGTTTGCAGATGCAAACGATGTTCCGTAATCCATTGGCTGACCCCTTTATCTTGGGGATCAACTCGGGGGCGAGCTTGGGTGTTGCATTGGTGGTGCTCAGCCTTGGCACCGCTGGAACAGCTTTATTAGCAGGTTTGGGCACTTTAGGCGATTTAAGCTTGGCGCTGGCGGCTTCCATGGGAGCCGGGTTAGTGTTAGCTCTCATTATGATTGTGGGGCAGCGTGTGAAGAACCCGACCACGCTGCTCATCATGGGGTTGATGTTTGGCTATGCTGCCAGCGCACTAACCAGCCTATTGATTTACTTCAGCCGTCCTGAGCGTATTCAGGCTTATACCATTTGGTCGTATGGCTCGTTTAGCGGGGTCACGTGGAATCAATTAAGGGTGATGGCACCGGTAATTCTGGTTGGATTGGGGGTTGCAGTTCTTTTGACTAAGCCGCTCAATGCGCTGCTTTTAGGCGAGGATTACGCCCGGAGTATGGGACTGAACGTGAAACAAGCGCGTTTTTTTATCCTGCTGAGCGCAAGCTTGCTAGCAGGCACGGTGACCGCATTTTGTGGACCGATTGGTTTTATCGGGGTGGCTGTTCCGCACCTGTGCCGCAACCTGCTGCGTAGCGCAGATCACAAGGTGCTGATTCCAGCAGTAATTTTAGTCGGAGCAATAGCTGCGCTGGTAGCCGATGCAATTGCCCAGCTGCCCGGGAGCCAATATGTGCTGCCGATAAATGTGGTTACGTCGCTTTTTGGGGCGCCGTTTGTGATTTGGGTGCTCATTCGGCAAAGGCGAGGTGCAACATCTTTCACAGTATGAACTCCGTGGTGCTCACAGCGCAAGACCTAACCATTGGGTATGTGCATAGCCGAACTAACAAGACGGTTATCGCGCAGGGATTAAACCTCGAACTGCATACGCAGGAATTGGTTTGCTTAGTGGGTCCAAATGGGGTGGGTAAATCGACATTGCTGCGAACTCTTACAAGTCTCCAGCCGAAGTTGAGCGGAAATTTGCTGCTTAAGGGCAAGCCGCTTGAAAAATACACCAGCAAAGCCTTAGCTAAGCTTGTCAGTGTGGTTCTAACTTCTCCAGTGCAAGTGGGTAACATGAAAGTGCGGAATCTGGTCGGGTTAGGGCGCTTTCCGTTTACGGGTCTTTTCGACAGCCGCAGCCCAGAAGATGACTCTGCTGTGCAAGCCGCATTGGAGATGGCTGGGGCGGAAGGCTTGGCAGAGCGCTTTGTGCACGAGCTCAGCGACGGCGAACGCCAACGCGTCATGATTGCCCGAGCCTTGGCGCAAGAGCCGTTGCTGTTGGTCTTGGATGAACCCACAGCCTTCTTGGACTTACCTGGTAGAGTCGCGACGATGCAATTGATGCGCGAGCTGGCGCATACACATGGCAAAGCAGTGCTTGCCTCTACGCATGACTTGGATCAGGCGATGCATTTAGCCGATAAGATGTGGTTAATGGGAAAAGATGGCGCAATTCTTCAAGGCGCTCCTGAAGATTTGGTGTTGAGTGGCGCTTTTGGCACCACCTTTGCGCAGCCTAACCTTCAATTTGACCTCAAGACCGGTAGTTTTGAAGCCGAAATCAAGCCGGAGCAACGTGTTGTGCTGCAAGCGGAGGGTCTAGCAGATATCTGGACGGCGCGGGCATTGCGGCGGGCTGGCTTTGAAGTGCTTGTGGACGGACCGTCAGATTTACCGCGTGTGGAAGTTGTGCAACAAAACGCCAGAACTACCTGGAAGCTTTTACGCAATGGAGTGGCACTGGAGTTTGACTCAATTTATGCGCTGCTTTTAGGCTTGAGTGCCTAATCAAAGCGCTCAAGCTGGTAAAAATTGAGTAACAACTAAAACTATTGTGGCAAAGAAGATAATAATGGTGAGACAGACGGCTAAATAGTTAGTTCCCTTCTTATTAGCCCACGACCCCATCAAGATCTTATCATTGGCTAAAATGAGCACCAAAATAAGAATGACTGGCAGTAAGATCGCATTGACCGTCTGGGAGAGTACCATAATCTGAAAGAGCGGCATTTTAGGGAACATCGCCAGAAGCATGCTGATGAGCATGATGCCGCCAAAGATAGTGTAAAAAATAGGCGCATCTTTGACGTTGCGGTTCAAACCGCGTTCGAAGCCGAAAGCCTCACAGATGGCATAAGTTGTTGAGAGTGGCAGCACTGAGACTGCCAAGAGAGAAGCGCCGAGCAAACCAACAGCAAAAAGCAAACTGGAGGCTTCGCCGGCTAAAGGCTTTAGGGCTAAGGCGGCTTCTTCGGCGCTATTAACCACAATCCCATTACTGAAGAGCGTCGCGGCTGTGGTGATGATGATAAATGCGGAGATGATATTGCCCCACATCGAGCCAAAGACCACATCGGTGCGCGTATCCCCATATTTATTAAGGTCCACGCCCTTATCGGCAACCGAAGCCTGTAAATAGAAGATTCCCCAAGGGGTAATGGTTGTACCGATCACCGCCAGAACCGAAATCATATAATCAGAGTTCATTTGGATTTGAGGTTTGACTGCGGCTTGCAGGACCATGCCCCACTCCGGTTTAATCACAAATACGGTGATGACATAACTCAGCGAAGAAAGGCACAGCACCAAAAGGATTTTCTCGACGCTTTTATAGTTCCCGCGCAAAACAATGAGGGTAATTAATAATCCTGCCAAAGGCACGGTGATCAGGCGGTTGATCCCGAATAGTTCACCGGCTGCAGCCACACCAGCAAACTCCGCGACAGTTGTGCCCAGGTTAGCAATGAGCAAACAGAGCATGGCAAACGCAGTCGTCTTGACGCCAAAGCGTTCGCGGATTAGATCCGCAGCGCCTTTTCCGGTGACCGCTCCCATACGGGCTGCCATTTCTTGAATGATGACCTCTCCGATGGTGATGAGCAAAATGATCCATATAAAGCTGTAGCCATATTTAGAGCCAGCAACCGAATAGGTAGCGATGCCAGGGGCGTCGTTATCGGCGCTCGCCGTAATAATTCCGGGGCCAATAATGGATAAGAATGCAAAGGTATTGCGCAGCCAAATTGGTAAGGTGAACCGTTTTTTCATGGGCACCTCTATCTCACGGAGAAGCGGGGTAAGCGTTTTTTCCATGCGGTGGGGAGCACTGTATCAAGTGCATCATCCACCGTTACAATGCCTAACATCTTGTCAGTTTCGGGTTCTACCACAGGAATTGCCATCAAGTCGTATTTGGCAATCAGATAAGCAGCGTCTTCCTGTGGGGTGAGCGGGTAAACCTTTACAACGGAATCGTTAATCCATTTGGAGAGCGGCTGGTCCAGTGGTGAGGTGACCAAATCACGTAAGCTAACCACGCCCTTTAGTTTTTGGTTTTCGTCCAGGATATATACATAAAACATAAACTCGTCCTCTAAGGCATCTTCAGAGGAACGCAAGAATTGTAATGCTTCGCCAACCGTAAAGTGTTCCGGCACCCAGGTAAACTCGGTCGTCATGATGCCGCCGGAGGAATCCTCAGGATAACCCAAAAGGGAGCGCACCTCCTCGGCTTCTTCATCTTCCATGAGGGTGAGCAGCTGCTCGCTGACCTGATCGTCCATATCGGCTAAGATGTCCGCTGCCTCATCGGGGTCCATTTCCTCAAGCACATCAGCAGCGCGCTCGGGGTGCAGGTGAGAAAGGATGGCTTGCTGCACCTCAGGGGAACTTTCCTCAAGGGTATCGGCTAAGTCTTCGTTGGTGAACCCTTGCAACAGAGCTTTGCTGGTGTGGCTGTCTAGGTCATCCAAGATCGCAGCAATATCCGCAGGAGGCATCTTCACCAAGCGGGATTGGGAGACGCTCAGGCGCAAGGGGTCGTCGTGTTCAACGGAAGCCACTAACTCCCAAGGGATAACATGGGTCTTCAAGTCCTTTTTGAACAATTTAGCAATACTTTTGCCTGCTTTTTCCAGCCCAAGGCGGCGCAGCAAACCCAGAAAGCTGGTATCCACACCGGTGAGGTAAAAAAGCTCGCCTTTACGCGCAATTTGCAGGTCATTGACCCGGACTAAGCGCCGGCCTTCCAGATCAACGATTTGCTGATCCAGCACGCGCTGTTTGAGGAACAATTCATGCCCCTTAGGCGTATAAGGCAATGCTTTGTTGATATCGGTTTTAAGAGCAATGCTCGGCCATAGGCTGGCTATTGATTGAGCATCGATCATCTTTTTGTCATCCACCGCGTTTTTGAGTACCAAAGCAGCAATCGGGGGCATATTCTTTTCGGTGCTATTGACCATGATGTCATCTAATTTGCCAACAACATGCCCAAAACCATCCCAGACTTTCTGATTAAGAAGCTGACTTAAATAGATCATCACACACCTCACCAGGTTGTTTTGTATTCAGTTGAAAGATGACACCTCAGGGGACGCATAACCCACCTATTGCCCCTGGCCATGAAGGTTTACATGGCTGCGGTGCAAGTAGGTAAAGCTATTGGTCCCATCAGACTTGCCGGCCCAGGCTGGTCGTCTGCTGCGGGTTCACTTCCGTTGTTTTTTCCAAGTTCCATTGTTATCATTTCCGCTAACGCCGAAAGTATACCATAGCGGAGGCTATTTAACGGGGTTGAAAATAGCGCGTCTAACGAGTAAATTTCTCTAAATATAGGGTACCTAATCCTGAAAAAGTATGCGCAAAGGGATTAAATATTTACAGGGATAGTATGATTGCCAAACATGGCTTGCAAGCGGGGAACTTGCGCTAGCAAGGCTTCCGACTGAGTACGCCAGCCAAAGACGTCCCCGACGCCCCCATACTCTAGCGCTATGATTTCAGGCTGACGCCATTCGCCGCTCAGAATCTGTTGCTGCGCCCACTCGGCAGCCTGCCAATCGGGATCACTTAGTTCGAAATGATCAGTAATAAGGCTATGGTAACGTCGCAGCCCAGTGAGATGAAGCTCGCGGAGGCGCGCCATCGGCAACCGATCAATATAATCAGCTAACTCGCTTTCCATTATGGCGCAGCTGATGCGCGCATGCGAAAGATCAAAAAGCAAGTCGGTCTCTGTGGCGAGCAAGGCTTCACGGATGAGGTCGGGGTCAGCACCGATGCGGCTGCCTTTTTCCAGCGGGATAATGGGTAGATTTTCAGCAACGAGCGGCAATTCTGGCAGGTTTGTCCTTAGAACCGTAAGCTCCTCAACCCACTGATTAATTTGCATGAGCCGGTCATTACTGCTCTCGGCGTCGAGTGTGCTGTTTCCCACCAGATGGCAGTTAAGGTGCGGCGTATGGGTTTGGGTAAGCATCGCGCGCAACGCATCATAATCCAGGATTGGAGCTTGGCCATTGCCTACGGCAATCTCAAAATGCACATAGACCGGGCGAAGGCGTTGGGCAGCGCGGATTACACCTTGCCAATCAGGGCACTTGAGCAGATCTACTTCCACCTGGCCTGTAAGGAGCAGTTTTTCCAGCGGGAGCGAGTAATTGACGGCAAATTGCATATGAGACTAAGCCTGAGACTCTTCCGAACTGAGCGTTTGCTGGTATGGATCCAGCTGACTTTCGAGCTCATGACGGAACTGCTGCGTGTAGAGGCGGTAGTAGTGCCCGCGTAAGCGCATGAGCGACTCATGGTTACCTTGCTCTGCAATTTGGCCATCGCGAATGACTAAGATCTTATCGGCATGTTTAATCGTAGAAAGGCGGTGGGCAATAATGAAGCTGGTGCGCCCTTCCATTAGGCGCTCCATGCCTTGCTGGATCAGTGCTTCGGTGAGCGTATCCACGGAGCTTGTGGCTTCATCCATCACAAAGATATCTGGGTTCGCTAAAATTGCTCTTGCGATGCTGATCAGTTGTTTCTGACCCACGGATAGCAAGTTGCCACCCTCGCCGACGTTCTGGTCGTAGCCGTGCTCGAAATTGATAATGAAGTTATGAGCTCCAGCTAATTTGGCAGCAACCTCAATCTCTTCATCGGTCGCATCCAGTTTTCCATAGCGGATGTTCTCACGGATGGTGCCAGAGAACAAGTGGGGGGTCTGCAGCACCACGCCGATTCGGGATTGAATGTTTTGGAGCGAGAAATTGAGGTAGTCAATACCTCCAATGCGGATAGTCCCCTCGGTCGGTTCATAAAAGCGGCAGAGCAAGTTGACGATTGTGGTCTTACCGCCGCCAGTTGGGCCGACGAGCGCCACTGTCTCCCCATGGTTCACGTGAAAACTAAGGTGTTTAATCACGGGTTCGTCTTCTTTGTAGTGGAAGGAGACATCATCGAATTCAATATCACCCGCGAGCGGTGTGAAAGGCAGCGTTTGCTCTAGGTCACGAATGCCAGGTTGGGTATCGATCAGTGAGAAAACGCGCTCTGAGGATGCCACCGCGTTTTGCATATCGGCATACACCCGCGCCAAATCCTGCACGGGCCAAAGGATCATCATGATGTAGGAAATGAAGGCTTGCAATCCGCCGATGGTGATTGCCTGAGTCTGAACACTCAATCCGCCGCGCCACATTACTAAGGCTAATGAAAGCGCGCTGATAGTTTGAATTGTCGGCTGAAAAAGCGCTGAAAGGTAAGCGGCACGGTAGCTGGATTGGTACATATCGGTGGATAGTACTTTGAAGTTTTCTAAGTTTCGGTCTTCACGGCGCAGTGCTTTGACCACGCGAACCCCTGTGATGTTTTCATTGAGGTTGGCTGTCATCTTGGAATTGGCTTTACGCGACTGGCGGTAATGGTAATAAATGCGCGTGCGGAATTTAAACGCTACAAAGAGCATGACTGGCAGGGATGCGATGACAATTAATGCTAACTGCCAGTTGATGCTGAGCATAAAGGCTGAGGCAGTAATAATATTGACTAAGGCATAAGTGGAATCGATGAGACCCCAGGTGAGCAAATCCGCCATCTTTTCGGTATCCGAAGTTACGCGGGACATAATCCACCCGAGGGGAGTCTTGCTAAAGTATGCCAAGGAAAGCTGCTGTAAATGGTTGAAGAGCTGCTTGCGGAGATCGTAGCGCACTTTTTCGCCTTGCAAGCCAATGAGGTAGATAAAGAAGAACACCGCCACCGCTTGAACGAGCACAATTGCGCCATAGAGCGTGAAGAGCCTGACCAGTGCGGTTTTATCCCCGGCAATGATGCCTTCATCAATGATGCGCTTGTTGATCAGCGTGAAATAAGCATCCAACAAAGAGACCAAAATGATGGCAACCATGCTGCCGATCATGGTCTTCTTATGTGGAGCGAGCGTCTCGAACAGACGCTTGATTACATTTCCGTTAAAACGAACATTATCGTCGAGTTCGTTTTCATCATAATAAGTGGACACTGTCAATTTCCTCTTGCAAAGCGCTCTCAATGCGCGTTTGAATTTCAAAAATGCTGCGGTAGATACCCGGCTGGTCAATGAGGTCCTCATGTTGACCAGATTGAACGATTTTACCTTCGTCAAAGACTAAAATCAGATCGGCACTCATAATACTTTGAATGCGGTGTGCGATAATAAAAGTCGTACGGTCAACCATCAGGCGCTGCAAAGCCTCACGAATCTGCACTTCAGTTTCCATATCGACGGAAGACGTGGAATCGTCCATAATGAGGATACGTGGGTTGAGCAGCAAGGTGCGTGCGATTGCCACGCGCTGCTTTTGCCCGCCAGAGAGGGTTACCCCACGCTCCCCAACCAGCGTGTCGTAACCGTCCTTGAAGCTCAGGATGACATCGTGAATGGCAGCTTCGCGTGCAGCAGCCTCAATTTCCTCCTGGGTCACCGGGCGTGTGACGCCATAGGTAATATTATCGCGAATCGAACAGGAAAATAGGAAAGGTTCCTGTTCCACGATGCCAATTTGGCTGCGCAGAAAACTACGTGGATATTCGCGCAAGTCCACACCATCCAGGCGGATGCTGCCAGAAGTAATATCGTAAAAACGGGGCAGCAGATTCACCAGCGAAGTCTTGCCGGAGCCGGTGGAACCAAGCAGGGCAATCACCTGACCAGCTTTCGCATCAAAGGATACATCTTCTAAGACGGGATGTCCTTTCTCGTATTCGAAAGTGACATGCTCGAAGCTAATATCGCCGTGAACCGTACCGGAGGCGGGGAGATAGCTGCCTTCAAACAGCGGTTCTTCAGGAACGCGCAAGACCTCCACGACGCGATTCAAGGAAACGAGAGCGCGCGAGGTATCCACAATCAGCCTGCCTAAGTTGCGGATTGGCCAGATGAGCCAACCAAGGAGACCGGAAAAGGTCATGAAATTACCAAGGGTGATAATCCCATCGATAACCATGGTAGCAGCTAAAAAGTTGCTCGCGATCATCTGCGCGGCACAGATCGTATCTGAAATCGGCCAGAAAAGGGCGTGCATCAGGTTGAGCCGCTTGCCGCGTAAATATTTTTCATAATTGTTTTGGTCAAACTTCTTGATTTCGTAGGATTGACGGGCAAAAGCCTTCACCACACGTACACCGCTCAGGTTCTCTTGCAGATTTGTGGATAGGACTGCTTCCTGTTCCTGATAAGCTTCATAGGCTTTCGAAAGTTTGCGAAAGAAAAAGATGGAAATGACCAAAATGACCGGCACAATGATGATAGAAATCAGTGCGAGCCGTTGGTTGAGTTGGAAGATAGCGGTGAAATTAATGATGAATATCACGATGATGCGTGCCACACCGACTGCTTGATCGGCAATGAAACGCCGAATGGTGTCCACATCAGAGGATGCGCGCTCGAGCAAGTCTCCAGTTTTAACTTCGGAATGATAGGCAAAACTCAAGCGTTGAATGTGGTCGAAGAGAAGATCCCGCAAACGGCGGGTGCTGCTTTCGGCGGTTTGGGCAGCAAGTTTATTGCTGAGAAAGCCGGAGAGAGCCTGAAGCATAATTAAGCCCATAAAAGTAGCTGCGCCTTGGAGCAGCTCGGTACCAAACTTGCCTTGTCCGATGATTTGATCAACAAAGTAGCCCAGGAAGAGATACATGCCTGTGCGCGAAGCGGCTGAGATGGCTAACATGACGGCAGAAAGGGCATAATGCCCATGGTAGCCGCTAAGCAAGTGCCAAAGCGTCACCAAGCCGTTTTTATTGCTGGTGATCTTTTGGCGATCTAGTTCTGGGTAAGTGTTTTTCTTGTTTTGCATTCCTTGTTCCAGGCAAAATATGGGGATACCTTTCGATATCCCCGGATTCTGGGAGAGAGTATACTCTGCGGGTCAATCAGCGTCAACGGATTTTGCAAAAAAGGTCATGGTTTGAAGAGGCTACTCATTACGAGGTAAAGAATAGAGCTCTAAATTACCATTTTGCCAACTTTTAGATATGAACGTTGTATATTTCTTGCCCCCGAGGGATGATAAATGGCGAGGGTGGGATTCGAACCCACAACCAATGGCTTATGAGTCCACTGCTCCACCGTTGAGCTACCTCGCCATTTGCGTGATGATGTTAACAGAATCGGCAAAAAAAGTCAATTATTTTGTGGCGGTTGAGTCTGTTCTTGCATGGTACCCTACGGGCAGGCTGAACACTCAGTAGACCGGCGAGAAAGAGCAAAATGTTTTAGCATGGTCTCCTGACCATGCAAGGCTTGTGAGATCTACGGTCAAACCCACTCGCACGGTACCCTGCGGGTAGGCTGCGCACTCTGAAACCGGCGAGAACAATTGGTCAGGCTGCACAATTAGAGACCGCGAGAACAAAGCAATCGAAATCAAGGCTGGATGTTTTCCCTTAGAAAATCGGAATTTGAAGAGGATACATGCTATACTTCTACCAGTCTTAAGATTTGGAAATAATGATGAAGAATATTATCAAGAGCGTTAAAGGCACACGGGATTTCTACCCAGAAGAAATGGCAAAGCGCCAGTGGCTGATCGAGAAAATCAGGCAGACTTCGCAGCTTTTTGGCTACGAGGCGTACGATGGACCCTGCTTGGAAACGATCGAGCTGTATGCAGCTAAATCAGGCGAGGAGTTGGTCAAGGAACAAGCTTTTGTCTTCCCAGACCGCAGCGGCGAGCTGATTGCACTCCGCCCGGAACTGACCCCGACGCTGGCGCGCATGGTAGCTGCGCGGCAAAATGCGCTAACCTTCCCTCTGCGCTGGTGGTCTTTTGGCCCTTTCTGGCGTTACGAACGGCCGCAGAAAGGCCGCAGCCGCGAGTTTTTCCAATGGAATATCGACTTGATCGGCGTTAAAGGCGTGGCGGCAGATGCAGAACTCATTGCCGTGGCTGCTAGTTTTTTCCGGAACGTTGGGCTGCGCCCTGAGCAGGTGCAGATTTTGGTCAATAACCGCAAGCTGATGGAGGCAGAATTAAACCGCATCGGCATCTCTGATGAGCTCAGGCCGGCGATCCTGCGCCTCATCGACCGAATCGATAAGCAGCCTGCTGAGGTCTGGGACGAAAACGTACTAAGGTTAGGCCTCACATCCATGCAGCTTGACCAATTGAAAACATTGCTCTTGAATCAGGGCCTTTGGCAGCAATCCGAGGAGTTGCAGGCGCTCTTCAAGCAGCTCGAAGCGCTGGGGGCGGCTGAATTTGTCTCCTATGACCCCAAGATTATCCGCGGCTTGGATTACTATACGGGCACGGTCTTTGAAGCGCATGATACAACCGGTGAATTTCGTGCCATCTTAGGTGGCGGTCATTACGCCAACTTGGTGGAGGATGTTGGCGGCATACCACTACCAGGTGTAGGCTTTGCGATGGGTGATGTGGTTATCATGTTGCTGCTGGAGTCACTGGGTTTAATTCCGGAGCAAAAGAGGGCTGGAAAAGGGGTGCTCATGACGGTTTTCGACGCAGCCCACCAGGAGATTGCTGTGCGCACAACTGCACGCTTGCGAGAGGCAGGCTTACAGGTGATCCTCTACCCGGAAGTAGATAAATTGGTTAAACAGCTGAAATATGCCGATAGGATTGGGGTGAGATGCGCGCTGGTGATTGGTCCGGATGAGGTAGCTGGGAATACAGTGGTGATTAAGGATTTAGCGACACGCCAGCAAGAGAGCGTGCCCATGCAAGCGCTGGTGGAGAGGGTTAAAAACTTGCTTGCATAGATATGTTGGCTGTGTTAATATAAATACGAATATGGTGCCTGTAGCTCAACGGCAGAGCGCCTCACTGTGGATGAGGAGGTTGAGGGTTCGAAACCCTTCAGGCACCCCAAACACCCTCTAGAGGGTGTTTTTACAATCTAAAATTGGCAATATTGTCAGGTTGTATGATAATATTAGCCAGCAAAAGCGATGATGGAAACGAGTAAGCTTGCAAGCAATGGCAGCGAACCCGGGAAGGTGCGAGCCGGGGCAGGAATGCAAGCCGAAAATCCTTCCGGAGCTGCAATCTGAACGCTATTAGGCTATTAAGTGCGCCGGGCCAGCGTCCCGTTACCAATCGCCAGCTTCGCCTTTTGGCGAGCAGCTGACCGAGGTGCCCGGAAAGCCGGGAACCAGGGTGGTACCGCGAGATCTCACTCGTCCCTGAATTTGGGACGAGTTTTTTATTGGAGGTTTTATGTTCAAACCAATTTCGCCAAAGCTAAATCTAAACGTAATGGAAGAAGGTATCCTGCGCTTTTGGAATGCGAATGACATCTTCAAGAAATCTTCTGATGAGCGCAAAGATCGCCCGCCTTATGTGATCTACGAAGGTCCCCCAACGGCAAATGGTAAGCCCGGTATTCATCATGTTTTGGCGCGCGCTTTCAAGGATATGTTCCCTCGTTATAAAACCATGCAGGGTTTTTACGTTGATCGGCGCGGTGGTTGGGATACGCATGGATTGCCGGTTGAGATAGAGGTGGAGAAACGCTTAGGTTTTACGAATAAAGCCGAAATCGAAAGCTATGGCATTGAAAAATTTAACGCCCTATGCCGTGAATCTGCTTTCGAGCGGATTCTGGATTGGGAAAAACTCACCCAACGGATTGCTTATTGGGTGGATTTTGAACGTGCTTATGTAACTTACCGGAACGAATATATCGAGTCAGTCTGGTGGCTGCTCAAGTCTATCTGGGATAAAGGTCTGCTTTATCAGGGTTATAAGGTGGTGCCTTATTGCCCACGATGTGGCACACCCCTTTCGGATCATGAAGTCGCTCAGGGGTACGCCGATACCGAGGATCCATCGGTGTTTGTGCGCTTCCCGTTGGTTGATGAGCCCAACACCTACCTGCTCGTCTGGACGACGACGCCATGGACTTTGCCAGGCAATGTGGCAGTGGCTGCCCACCCTGACGTGGAATATGCATTGGTTACGCGCGCCGATGGGCTGAGTGACGAGCGCTTGATTTTAGCTAAAGAGCTTGTGGAGAAGGTATTCGGAGATATTCCTGTCAAAATCCTCAAGACATATAAGGGCAAAGCGCTCAAGGGCAAACGCTATGCACCGCTTTTCACCTTTTTGCCTACCGATAAACCTGCTCATTATGTGGTCAATGCCGATTACGTTACAACGAGTGATGGCACCGGTCTAGTGCATATTGCCCCAGCTTTTGGTGCAGATGATATGGAGGTGGCGAAGGAATATGACTTACCCGTCCTCATGACCATTAATGACGAAGGTAAGTTCAACCGCGAGGTAACGAATTGGTCTGGTTTATTCGTGAAAGACGCCGATGCCTTGATTATCGAGGAGTTAGAGCAGCGTGGATTGCTCTTCAAGGTGGAAACCTACACTCACTCCTATCCTTTCTGCTGGCGCTGCAATACCCCGCTGCTGTATATGGCACGACCTACTTGGTTCATCCGCACCAGCCAAATTAAAGACCGTTTGGTTGCATTGAACCAGGAAATCAATTGGATTCCGGAACATATCAAGAACGGACGCTTTGGCAATTGGCTGGAAAACAATATTGATTGGGCTTTAGGAAGGAACCGCTATTGGGGCACACCGCTGCCTGTGTGGGAGTGTGATCAATGCCACAAGCAGGTCTGCATTGGCTCAGTCGCAGAGCTGAGTGAGCTGGCTGGTAAAGATTTAAGCGGCATGGACTTACATCGACCGTTTATCGATGAAATTCATTTCACCTGCCCAGAGTGCCATACGGGCACCATGCGGCGGGTCAAGGAGCTCATCGATGTGTGGTTCGACTCGGGCGCTATGCCTGCCGCGCAGTGGCATTATCCCTTTGAACATGTGGAGGATTTTAAGCGCCAGTTTCCAGCTGATTTTATTTGCGAGGGAGTGGATCAAACTCGTGGCTGGTTTTATTCTCTGTTGGCGATTAGCGCCTTGGTGTTCGATAGTATTTGCTATAAGAATGCTATTAGTTTAGGCATTATATTGGATAAGGATGGGCAGAAGATGTCCAAATCCCGTGGGAATGTGGTTGACCCTTGGGAAGTAATCGATGAATATGGCGCGGATGCCCTGCGTTGGTACCTCTACACTTCCACACCGCCAGGCAATGAACGCCGCTTCAACGCTGACCAAGTTGGTGAGGTAGTGCGTAATTTCAGCCTGACTCTATGGAATACGTACTCGTTCTTTGTGACCTATGCCAACCTGGATGCGTGGAAACCGGACCAACAGGTGTTGCCTCAATTTATGCAGTTAGATTATTGGCTGCTCTCGGAGCTGAACGTCCTCGTGCGCGATGTGACCCAAGCTTATGAGACCTATGATGTTCTGGGTGCCACGCGACCAATCGAAGCCTTTGTCGATAAGCTTTCCAATTGGTACTTGCGCCGCTCACGCCGTCGTTACTGGAAGAGTGAATCCGATGGGGATAAAGCAGCTGCCTATGAAACACTTTATCAGGCTTTGACCACGCTTGCCAAGCTGCTTGCCCCGGCGATGCCTTTCATGGCTGATGAGCTCTACCAAAACTTAGTGCGTTCGGTGGACGAAGGCGCGCCGCTCTCGGTGCACTTAGCGGATTGGCCAAAACCCGATGAGCAAAGCATCAACGAACAACTTAACCGTGAAATGGCGCTGGTGATGCGTTTGGCATCCTTAGGGCATGCTGCCCGCATGAAAAGCAACATTAAAGTGCGCCAACCTTTGGCTGAAGTCGCATTTGCGGTCAGCTCAGCTGAGGATGCTGAGATTGTTGAGCGCTTCAAGGAACTGCTTATGGATGAGCTCAACGTCAAGTCGGTGCGCGTCCTCAGCGGCAGCGCGGAGGCGGTAACCTACAGCCTCAACCCTCTTCCTAAGCAGTTGGGGCAAAAGTATAAGGGACTTTATCCGAAGATCCGCCAAGCCATTTTGGAATTACCTGTTCAGGAAAGCGCTGCCAAATTGCTGGACGGCATTAATCTTGTGGTAAACGTGGATGGAAAATTCTACGAAATTCAACCTGATGAGGTGGAGGTGCACAGCACTGCCCACGCCGGCTTCGAAGTTGCTTCCGATGGTCCTTATTTAGCTGCTGTGGATATCGAACTTACCCCAGAATTACTTAATGAAGGCTTGGCGCGAGAGTTTGTGCGCCGCGTGCAAACCCTTCGTAAAGATGGCGGATTAGACCTTGCTGATCGCATTCGTTTGGCTTATCAAGCCACACCTCGCTTGAACGAAGCGGTGCAAGCTTTTGCTGAATTTATCCAATCCGAGACGCTGGCGGTAGAATTGATTGCAGGCGAGATTCCGGAAAAGTGGATCACAGCCAGTGATAGCTTCGATGGTGAACAATTGACTATCGCGATTCAAAAAGCGAGCTGAGGAAAGCACCTTGAAACAAAAAACCAAGTCGAATCTTATGTTAGTGCTGATTGCCCTTGTGGTGATCGCATTGGATCAACTTACAAAGCGAGCAGTGCAGCAAAACTTAGCCTTAGGTGAAGCTTTGTTGGTCTTTCCACCATGGGAGTTTGTGCGCATCGTGCATTGGGTGAATACCGGTGCGGCTTTTGGCATGTTCCAGGGTGGGAATGCAGTGCTCATTGGACTGACCGTTGCGATTACACTTGCAATTTTAATCTACTATCAGACCTTGCTAGAAGGTCATCTTTTTCAACGGATTTGCCTTGCACTAATGGTTGGCGGATCGATTGGTAATCTGATCGATCGGCTGACCTTAGGCTACGTAGTCGATTTTGTGGCTGTTGGCAGATTTCCGGTGTTTAACCTGGCTGATTCCTGCGTAACGGTGAGTGTGATCCTGTTACTTATCAGCACGATCATCGAGGAAAGAAAAGCGCAATCCACTGAAAAACCATCCGAAGAAGACGCACAAGCTCAACAATGAATGGCATCGTAAAGCAATTTTTATTCGAACAAGATGAACCGCTGCGCTTGGATAAATTCCTAAAAGAAAAAGTAGCAGGTTTTTCGCGCTCCCAGCTGCAGAGCCTCATTGAGGCTGGCAAAGTGTGGGTAGATGGCGAGGCGGTGCTCAAACCAGCTTTCAAACTGGAGCAGGGGCAAAACGTGCGTGTTGAGCTGCCGGAACCAGAACAAGAGTTGTTACAAGCGGAAAATATCCCGCTGGAGGTGATCTACGAAGATGAACATGTCGTAGTCATCAACAAACCTGCAGGCATGATTGTGCATCCAGGTGCAGGGCATAAAACGGGGACTGTTGTCAATGCTGCCCTATACCGCTGGCCGGAAATGCGCCAGGTGGGCGACCCGGAACGCCCTGGCGTGGTACACCGGCTGGATAAGGAAACGTCGGGTGTGCTCATCTTAGCTCGCACCCAAGAAGCGTACACCTGGCTGGTGCGCCAGTTCAAATCCCGTCGGACGGAGAAAACCTATTTAGCCCTCGTGGATGGTCATCCCCCTACACCCAGTGGGCGCATTGAGGCTCCTGTGGGACGGGCACCTCAACATCGCCAGCGCATGGCAGCGCTCTATGCCGGGGAAGGCCGTAAAGCTGTGACAGAATATCGCTCGATCCAAACCTTCCACGAGCATGAGCTGCTTGAAGTGCACCCCATTACAGGGCGCACACACCAAATCCGTGTGCACTTAGCTTTTATCGGCTGCCCGGTTACAGGAGATCCAGTATATGGTCACCGCAAGCCTACGCTGCCCCTCGAGCGCTTTTTCTTACATGCCGAAAGGATCAAAATCACCTTGCCGGGTGAAAAAACCCCAACCGAATTTCGGGCTAAGTTACCCATTGAACTCCAAAATATTCTGACAGAACTTTCTTAGATTGAGGCATTATGAAGATATATGATTTTCGTTCCGATACAGTGACGCATCCTACGCCTGAGATGCGGCAGGCAATGGCAAATGCTCGGGTTGGTGACGATGTATATGGGGAAGACCCAACTATAAACACCCTCGAAGCCAAGAGTGCCCGCTTGATGGGTAAGGAAGCAGCGCTATTTGTCACCACCGGCACGATGGGCAATTTGCTGGCTGTGCTGGCTAGCTGTGCACGGGGCGATGAGGTCATTATGGGCAGGCAGGGGCACACCTTCCTGCATGAGGCTGGCGGCGTCTCAGCTCTGGGTGGTGTGGTGATGAACACCATCCCTAACCAAGCGGATGGCACGTTAGCGCTGGCTGACCTTGAGGCTGCATTACGCTCACCAGATGATATTCACCAGCCAATCTCGAGGATGATTATCATCGAGAACACCCAAAATGATTGCGGTGGAGTGCCGCTTTCTGTAAAGTATTGTGATGAAGTGGGGAAATTTGCAAAAGAACATAGCCTAGTGCTCCATCTGGATGGCGCGCGCATTTTTAATGCAGCAATAAGTTTAAATGTGCAAGCTTCTGACCTGACACGGTCTGTGGACTCGGTAACTTTTTGCCTGAGCAAGGGTTTATGCGCTCCGGTTGGGTCAGTGCTATGTGGAAGCAGCGAATTCATTGGCAAGGCGCGCCGGCTGCGCAAGATGCTCGGCGGCGGGATGCGCCAAGCTGGTATTTTGGCAGCGGCAGGATTGGTAGCGCTGGATTGCATGATCGAGCGCTTGGCAGAGGATCACAAACGGGCACGCTTGCTTGCAAAAGGCTTGGCTGAGGTGCCCGGGCTGCGCCTCGATAAAGGTACGCCCTATACCAACATGGTCTATTTGGCGCTCGGCCCGGAAGTGCGGCTAGATGCTCCCGCCATCGTAAAAGCTATGGAAAAACAAGGAATTCTTATTGGAGATACTGGCAAGCGCACTTTTCGCTTAGTCACGCACCACGATGTGGATGATGAAGCAGTAGCAGCTTGCATTGACGCGTTTCAGAAGGTAATGAGCCGCGCAGTTTAGGGTGCTAGGCAAATCAAGCAACAGTTGGCATGCAGAGTGCATCAATTGGGGAAATATAACACTCGGCAGACAGTATGAAGACCTTTAAAATCACTTTAGCGCTTGGTTTAATCATTCTTATTGCAGCAGGCTTGCTCTTTCCTCTTCCACAGCCGGCTTTGGCTCAGGAAGAGACCCCTCAACCCGAAAGCACCCACAAGACCTACCTACCCATCATTTCCAAGTACAAACCTCCGTCGCCTGTCCAATCCTATTCCATTGGGCCAGAGGGAGGAACCTTTACTGCAGTAGTCGTCGACCCCAAGGATAGTTCTATTATCTACCTGGGGACTTATGGTGCTGGTGTTTACAAGAGCAGTGATGGTGGCACCAGCTGGACCCAAAAAATCAATGGTTTAGCGAATCCCTTGATTCAATCCTTAGCGATTAGCCCCCAGAACAGTGCAATTCTTTATGCCGGGACATATAACAGCGGCATTTATAAGAGCACGGATGGTGGAAACAGCTGGGCTAATGCCAACGCTGGTGTTTCTGGATCCTTGATTGTTTATGATGTAGAAGTAGATCCGAGCAACCCAGCAAATGTTTATTTTGCCAGCCGTAAGAGCGGCAGTTTGGTTGGGCAGGTTTACAAAAGCACAAATGCCGGCCAAAGTTGGAGCTTGATCTTTAGCGGCCAGAACCTAGGCACTGGCGATTACTTTTACGATGTTGATGTAGACCCAACTAACAGCAATATTCTTTACTTGGCAGCCCATGAGCATGGTTTTTATAAAAGCACCAATGCAGGCGGCAGCTTTACAACTATCAACAATGGCATCAGTGACCTGAGCAGCCGCTCCCTCGTCATCAACCCAAGTAACCCAGCCTTACTCTTTGGCGGTGTTTGGCATGGCGCGGGAGTTTACCGCAGCGCAGATAGCGGCATGAATTGGTCTCAGGTGAGTGCAGGCATGCCTGCAGATGTGGAAATCTACCGGCTGGTGCTGGGTCCGGAGGGCGGTTCAAACCGTCCAGTCTATGCCTGCACCTATGAAAACGGCTTGTACCGGAGCGGGAATAATGGTGCTTCATGGAATAGCGCCGGGCTGAACGGTCAATTCCTGTATGATTTTGCAATTGCGCCAGGCTCACCTCAGCACTGGTATGCCGGTTTGAGCTATCGCGGGTTGTATTGCTCAACCAATTCTGGCGTCAATTGGGCACCTTGTCAGAAAAAAGTCAGCAGCGCTTCGATTACCGGTTTAGCTGCGCTGCCCTCGCAGCAGGGTCAAGTTTATGCTGGCGTTTATGGTCGCGGCGTAATGCGCACGGGCAGTCTCGGCCAGACTTGGAGCGAGGTCAATACCGGCTTGACGGATTTTCTGGTAACAAATCTCATTGGCATAGGAAATACGCTCTATGCGCTGACGCCATCAGGCGTTTTTACATCTGGAGGCGAAAGCTGGACCAAGATCAATAACCCAATCACAGGGGCAAGCGATCTTGAGGGCTACCAGCAATTTGTGCTCGAGCGAGCAAGTGAACCCGAAGATCATTTGGAGCAGATACTCGCGGCTGAGCTTGATGCAAATGCTATCGAAGCTGGCAGCACGCCGTTGGTGAGCCTTACGGAGCTTGGCGGCGTTCTCTATGGGGGAACGGCTGGCAGCGGGTTGTGGCGCTACTCTGCTGGCAGCTGGGCTTATGTTGGCTTGAGCGGTTATTCGGTGATCAGCTTGGCAGCGGACGCTGGGCTTGGGCGCTTGCTGCTCTCGGCGTGTGATGCGAATGGAGTCTGTACCGTACGCGGCTATAAAAACGGCTCATTTAGTGATCTCAACCAAGGGTTGAGCGGATTGCGAACTAATCAGGTGCTGGTGCGGGGCGATGATTATTTTGCCGCGACCACCAATGGCATTTATATCCGCGATAACAATGGCGCACAATGGATCCTCACCGGAGCCGCAGGTAAAAATATGCTTTCGGTAACTTATGCAACCCAAAATGCGTGCTTGATGGCAGCCGGTGGTGGAGGCGTTACCTACACCAGCTCGAATTGTGGAACCGTATGGCAGCTCACGACTTCTGAGCTGAACCGCTGGAGCTTTCAGGCAGCCTTGGTTGACCCAGCGAACTCCAGCCGCTTTATCTTTGGTTCCAAAGAAGCCGGCGCGTTCCTCTGGAAATACGAGTAGTTCCAAAAACAACTTTTAACAATTCTTAATCAACATCTATATAATTTACGCCTATTTATTAATGCTGGCGTGTTATAGTAGAGCTGTTAAAGCCTATGTTAATTGTGATGTCTGATCTGCACTTGGCGGAAGCCAGCTCGTATGCGCTGGGAGAGGTTAAATTTGATAACAATTTGCCAGCCAGCGTATACAGCGTCTACTTCAATGAAATTTCCGATTTTATTCATAAAAATCACATTACCAAGGTTGATTTGGTATTAGCTGGAGATATTTTCGAGCTTACCCGCTCAGCTTTATGGTTAGAAAATGGCTTACGTCCATACATTCACTTGAACGAGATAAATGCGGGCAGCCCGATGGAAGCGCGTATCGCCGCCATTTTAGCCACCATTACTCAGGAGGAGCGGGTGGCAGAAACCTTAGCCATTTTTCGCAGTTTAGAGACTATTTTGCAAAGACCGGTAGGCTTTCACTATATACCTGGGAATCATGACCGCTTAGCAAATGCCACGCCGCTAATTAGGCACCAAGTGCAAAATCTTTTGGGTTTGCCCTTCAACGATGCACCCTTCCAGAATCAGGTGGTCGCCTATTCGCAAGGAGAGCCATTCGTGTTGGTACGGCACGGACATGAATATGACCCAAGCAACTTTGGGCTCAATCTGAAAGAAACGCAGACCATTCCTACTTTTATTCCTGCAGAAGTCTATGGCAGGCCGGTGCTTGGAGATATCACAACGTTGGAATTGGCAGCCAAACTACCTCAGCTTTTTAGAGAGCATTACTCTGAACACGCGATTCTCGAAAACGCAGATTTGCGCTTGCTCTATCAGCGGCTGATGGACTTCGATAACGTGAGACCAGCCAGTGCTTTGGTGAAATTTCTACTCACAACCCCTGGGCTTAGCCAAATTGAGGCTTGGGAGTACTTAGAGCCGATATTCTTACGGGCAATGAACGATATCGCGAATAACCCGGAGTTAAGCCAAACAATCTTAACGATGGGTGGATTAGCGGGAATATCTCATCGGACGCTGGGCTTGTTGCTGCGGCGAAGTACCTGGAAACATGGCATCCCCTTTTGGCTGGTCAAGCGTACAGGAGATGCGCTTGCGAAACGGATCAAGTTAAGCTCAATAGTAAGTCTTATTGAAAAAGAAGCTTGCCTACAGCCGGGTGCCTCAACCATACAGTGTATTGTCTGCGGGCATACGCATAACCCTGAAGTTGAGCTCCTGCGGGTGGATGAGGGGCGGCACAGGTATTACCTTAACAGTGGCACTTTCCGTAATGTGATTGCGACCACGCCTGGTCTAGATCAATTTAGCCGTTTGCGCTCAAAAGCGCGGGTATTAATCTTTGAACCGGGCGAACATAACCCAGAATATACCCGGGAGACGGGGTGGTCCTTTGACTTTACGGCTAAGTTTGCTTACGGCTCGGAACCCGAGGTTGCCTAGCTCCGTAGAGTAGGTTTATTTTCCTTTTTTAGCAACCGGGCGTATGGTTGTGCGGTCGTGCCCGCGCAAGGCTTTAATGAGGTCAGCACGGCGCAAGGCATTTTTACGGTCAATCTCCACCATCGCGGCTTTATCATCGGAAAGTTTGCGTAGTGCTTCGATCCATGCGGCGCTGGAAACCGGCGTGTGATTGATGCGCCAACGCTCTACCTTTATGGCTAGCTCGTCAGGGTTAACAAGCACCTCGCGTGTGCGCTGAATCTGCATGCCAGAATACTCAAAGGTGAATTCTTCGGTCTTATACTCAGGCTTAATCGGGCAGACTTGCATGCAGGCACCGCACTTGATGCAGTAATAGTCAGCTAAAACCAGCTCTCCCTGTTCGTTAATGTGCAGGGCACGCGTGGGGCAAATATCTGCGCAAGCAAAGCAGCCTTCCACACAGCGCTCCCGGTGCAGCTCCACCGAACCCTGCCAAGGTTGGCGCACTTCAAAGGCACCACCGCTCGCCACTTCGCATTGACGGCAGTGGATGCAATGGTCAAAATCAATCCGCAAGGTGTCTCGCTCGGCATCGTAGCTGATCACATTGGTGGAACAGTTCTCGATGACAAAATCGGTGAGCGTAAAATCAAACAATTCCCGGCGAAAAATCGTCTTCGCAAGGATCTCCGGGAAAGCGCCATATACCTCTACCGGAATCTCAGGCTTGCCATTAACCGTTATGGTGATAGCGTGCATCGGGCAGGTGACGACGCACATGCCACAGTTGACACACTTTTGCTCATCCACGTCCACCGAAGGCCGAACGGCAATGCGGTTATTCTCCAGAACAGCCGGTACGTGCGTGAGAGCTTCTTTGGGGCAAACGATAGGGCAAATCTGGCAGCCGACGCATTTATCCAGGTCCCAGGTCATTAGGTAGTTGCGAGTGACCATGCCACGGTGGATGGTCATGGTGTGTTCGTCGCGCGTTTTTTGGGCTAAGCCGCGTTGACTCATCTTCTCTCCAATTAGATATCTGCCGGCAGCGCATTTAGCTCTGACAAGCTAAATACGGGGCCGTCTTTGCAGATGTATTTTGAACCTATATTGCAGCGGCCGCACTTGCCTATGCCGCATTTCATGCGTTTTTCGAGCGATGTAAAAATTGCTTCGGGCGGAAAACCCAGTTGCACTAAGGCTGGGAGCGTAAATTTAGTCATGATTGGCGGACCACAGACCACAGCAACAGCGTTCACCGGTGAAGGCGCAACTTGCTTGACCACATCGGGCACATAGCCAACATGGTGCGTCCAGTCTTCTTCCGGGATATCAATGGCTTGGTGCACTTCCATATCCTCACGTTTGTACCAACTCTGAATATCATGCTTATACATGCACAAGCCGGAGGAACGGGCGCCATAGATGACAATAATCTGCCCAAAATCAGGGCGATTTTGCGGGTGCTGCACATGCTTGGTGAGGGCATAGAGCGTGGAAAACGCACATCCTCCGCCAATGATCACCAAGTTCTTGCCCTTCCATGCCTCGATAGGGAAGCCGTTGCCCAATGGTCCGCGCATGCCGATGGGGTCGCCAGGTTGCAGCTTATGCAGGGCTTTGGTCACTGCTCCCATCTTTTGGACGGTGAAGCGCACAAAGTCGCCTTCCCAAGCAGCTGAGGCAACCCCAAGAGGGGATTCGCCTTTGCCAAAGACGGAAAGCTGACAAAACTGACCGGGGTTGAACTTGCGGAAGAATGCCACGCTATCTTGCGGGTTATCAAAAGTAAGCTCGAGCGTCTTCAGCGTCCGGTCCGTGGATTCGTAATAGGCATGCAGCACGTGCATGGGCGTGGGCAAGTATGGGTTTTGGTAGGTATTAGTTAGCATGCACAACCTCGCTTGGGGTGGCAGCAGCCTTGCGGATCATCGCGCGGATATCCAAGCCTACTGGGCAGTAACGAACACATCGCCCGCAGCCGGTGCAGCCAAATTGATCGGCATGTTCCAACCAGTAGCTAAATTTATGCATCAAGCGCTGGCGGGTGCGTTCAGCGCGCGAGGGACGCGGGTTGTGCCCGGAAGCTTCCAGGGAGTAAACACGAAACATGCAAGTATCCCAGTTACGCACACGTTCATCGCGCTGGGCTTCGTCCACAATATCAAAGCAGAAGCAGGTGGGGCAGAGGAAGGTACAGATCCCGCAGCCGAGGCAGGATTGGGCAAATTCACTCCACAAAGAGCTGTCGAAAATCTGGTCCAGATGGTCTTTGAGGTTATCTGTGGAAAAAGCCGGCTCGAGCAGCGCCGATGCTTGCTGCTGTACGTTGCCAGCTTGCTCAGCATCGTTCACATCGGCTGATGCCAGGTTAGCAAAAAGGGCTTCGCCGCGCTCGGTGAATGTTTCAACAAAGTAAGCCTCGCCCAAGTCCGTGAGCAGGGCGTCCAGGCCAGCGTGGTCAAAGGGGCTGGAACCAACTGAGGTGCAAAAGCAGGTGGTAGCGGGTTGGTTGCAGCCCACGCCGATAAGGATAGTTTGCTCGCGGCGCGCTTGCCAGTAAGGATCGGGGTTATCTGTGGTGGCAAAAACGGTATCCAGCAGCTCTACTGCGCGAGCATCACACGGGCGGATGCCAAAGATAATGCGGGGAGAGATTTGCAAGGCTGGCATTTCTAATTGGCTGAGCTTGCGGTTATAAGTCAGCAACGTTTCCGATTGGGGCAGGAAGAAGGCTTTAGGCGGGAAACGCGTGTTGTGCGGCTCATCTAAGAGCACCTCATTACCAGCCTCCCAGGGCAAGAACTGCGCATAGCCTTCGCGCTTTTGTGGGGCGAAAACCTCTGCCTGTTCTGCCCAAGCTTGCAGGGTTTGGTCTAAATCTTTTTTTGGTAAGCGATAAGTCATGATCGTTTCCCTTGGGTAATAAAGCGGTTTTTATCATCCAGCGTAAGGGTTGCAAATGGCGGCTGGGTTGTTGTATTCATTCCAACCTCAAATTGATATGCATCTATCATATCCAAGTTGAGTTTGTCGGTAAGGTAGGTCATTTGGATATCCATTGGGCAGGCGCGTTCGCAAGCACCGCAGCTGGTGCAGCGCCCGCTTTGATGAAAAGCGCGGATGATATGCCAGGCTTGCATACCAGCAGGCGTGACGCCGCTATCTGTCCAGCGTGGTTCCGTGTGATCTACAAAGCATTCGGTGCAATAGCACATCGGGCAGGCTTCGCGGCAAGCGTAGCAACGGATGCAGCGTTCGGCTTCGTGTTTGAACCAAGCATTGCGCTCGGCTGGAGTTAGGGCTTCCAGCTCAGCGATGCGCAAGCGCATGAGTTGTGGGTCGCCTTCTGGCTTGGGGTCACCTATCAAGAAGTCCGCTGAGATTGGGTTGGGATGCAGACAGCGCTGGCAAGAAGGATGTAGCAGCTCTACGCGAGAAAGCGCGAAGGTATTTTCGCGGGTGTGAACGCACACAGATTCGCCCTTCTCTTCCACAGAAAGCACGTTTTCACCGGTGAGCGCCACAATGCGGCGCCAATCGAGGATGCCCTCGCAAGGGACGCCAATGAGCACCAGATTTTCGCGGGTGTGCTGTTTTTCGACGAGCAGGGCATTGACCGAGCGGTTCTCGCAGCCGCGTACCACCATGCCGATGCGCGTCTCTTGCGGGTAACGGGTGAGGTAATTGGCTAAGTTATTAGCGCACAAACCATTATAGGCTAGGCTTTCCAGTTCTTCTGCTCGAGTGAAGAACCCTGGCTGCGGATGCAGCGGGGCATCTTCCTTGCGGAAAGCAATAACCACATCAACTAGGTGTTCGGAGAGCAGGCGTTCCGCTTCGGCGCGGATTTTGGTCTCTAGCTCAGTCATGGGTGCCTCCCGTTGCGGCGGGCGCCCGTGTGGCGAGGGTTTGCGCTGGACCGAGCTGCTCTAACGCGCTTTCGAAAGCAGCCAATTCCCGTTGGATACGCCCGCGGTCTTGCAAATCGAGCCAAACGAAGCGCACGCGGTCTTGCGCGTAACCGATGTAATCTAAAAACTGGCTAAATTCGGCTAACTGCCTTCGGGCAGCTAAGTTGCCTTCCTTGAAGTGGCATTTTTCTGGCAGGCAGCCGCTGATCATCACGCCATCTGCGCCGCCTTGCACGGCGTTGAGGATGAAAAGCGGGTCGATACGTCCGGTGCACGGCACTTTGACCAGATGGATGTTCTCGGGCAGGTCGTTATCCACCCAAGCTTGGTCTTCGGGCGAATATAAGCACCAGCGGCATTGGAACAGGGCAATTTTCATAGGAGTGGTGCTCATAGGCTGGTTCCTTCCGGCTGCAGCCATGACCAAATATCTTCGACGACGTCCAAATCCGAGTATTCCTCTGGGATGCCAATAGAATTGGAGCGGCAAGCGGCACCACAGAGCCCGCAAGCCATGCACAAACTGCTCTCCACAACGGCGACAGACACAGCACCGCGATAAGGCACTTTGACCACCTGCAAGCTGATAGCGTCATACGGGCAAACTTCAACGCACAAGCCACAAGCTACACAAGTTTGCTGGTTGACCACTGAAGTTGCTAAAGGCGTCTTGATCCCATTTTGCGAGGCGATTTGCTTGACTGCAGTAATAACGCCGGAGATGTGAATTTGCTGCGGACAAGCCGGGTAGCACAGGTCACACGCCGAGCACAGCCAGGTGGTGGGGTTGGCGTAAGCTTCCGCGCGCATTTCCATCATCACCATGCGCAACAGTCGCCGTGGGTTATATTCCGGCTCCTGCTTGAGCTGGACCATGCACTGGCTAGTGCACGTTCCGCATGAATAGCACATTTCCAGGGCTTCACCGCCGGGAAGGGCTTTGACTTCTTCTGCAAAGGTAGTCTTCATCATTTCACCGCCACCTCTGTGCTCAGCATGGCTTCAATGATGCCCTGCGTATAGTCTAAGGCTGGTCCCACACCTGGGATCGTCCCTAGGCGGCTAAGGCGTTTTTCCATTTCGGGGCGTAGACGTTCGATTTCGGCGAGTAAATCTTGTTCCGGAATTGCATCCAGCACAGCTTGCATTTCATTGAGCACACGCGCATATTTATCCCCCTCCGCAGCGCTGATCCATTCCACGCGGAAGCGCCCGGGGGTCATATTCATGCGTTCAAAGATGGTCTGTAAACGTTTGGCGCGTTTGGCGCCGACCACCTGCCCGGTAATATAGTGGCAGTCCTGTGGGTGGCAGCCAGAGTAGAGCACCGCTCCAGCGCCCAAGCGATACGCTTCGTAGATGAAATCTGTATCCATGCGCGCGGAACACATCACCTTGAGACCACGCTCATTCGAGGTGTACTCGAAATGGCTCGTTCCAGCCAGATCGGCGCCGCCATAAGAGCACCAATGGCAGCGAAAGGCTAAAATTTTCTTCTCAGGTTCTTCAGCTAACAGGGTGCGGATTTGAGCTAAGATTTGGGCATCGGTATAGTGCAGCTGGGTGATAGCGTCATGCGGACACTCCGCGACGCAGCCACCACAGCCGTGGCACTTGGCGGTGATAACCTCTGCAGCTCTGCCTTGTTGATAATCAATGGCACCATAGGGACAGCTACGTTCGCAGATGCCGCAAGGTTTGCCCTGGGCGCTCACGCAGCGATCGGACCAGACCACCGCAACGGTGGGCTCGATTTGCCAGCTCTCCGAGTGCAACACGCGCGAAGCGCGGGAAGCTGCAGCTGAGCCTTGGGCTACGCTTGCAGGGATGTCTTTGGGTCCTTGGCAAGCGCCAGCAAAGAAGATGCCATCAGTGGGGCTGTCGATCGGGCGCAATTTGGGATGGTATTCCATATACCAACCGCCTGGGGAGCGCGCCACATTAAGGACCGAGCTCATCTTTTCCTGGTCAGGCTGAGGGATGGCAGCCTGATTGAGCATGACCATGTCATACTCATGCTCGACCACCCGCCCAAGCGCGATATCTTCAGATTGGATGAACAGATTGTGCGTTTGTGGGTCTTCGGTGATCATGGCTGGTCGCCCTTGAATAAAATGAATTCCCATTGAGCGGGCACGGTCGTAAAACTCTTCGTAGCCCTTGGAGGGCGTGCGGATATCCATGTAGTAGATGGTAATATCCACATTAGGGTTCATCTGTTTAAGCAGTACTGCATTCTTAATGGAATACATGCAGCAGAAGTTCGAGCAGCCAGGGTTGAAACGCTTATCGCGTGAGCCGACGCAGTTGATGAAAGCTAACCTTTGCGGCACTTGTCCATCGCTTGGACGAATGAGACGACCGGCAGTCGGTCCTGCAGAGTTATTCAGGCGTTCCATCTCCATCGAAGTGATCACGTTGGGGAAGCGGTTATAACCATACTCCTCCATGGGGGTGGGGTCAAAGTGGCTAAACCCTGTCGCGACTACGATGGCGCCGATGTCTTCTTCCACGATCTTGTCTTGCATGCTGAAGTCAATGGCTTGCAGTGCGCCGCAAGCTTCGACGCATTTATAGCAATGGATGCAGGCATCCAGATCTACAGTGTAGATCAAAGGTACCGATTGGCTCATGGGGATGTAAATTGCCTTGCGTGGAGCAAGGTTCATTTCGAAGTAATTCGGGATTTCGATAGGGCATACCTTCGCGCAATCGCCGCAGCCATTGCATCGATCGGCTCGCACGTACTTGGATTTTTCCCGTAGAGTGACTTTAAAATTCCCGACGAAACCTTCGACTTTTTCGACTTCTGTATAAGTTTTTACTTCAATCAGGGGCTGACGCGCCGCGTCAACCATCTTGGGGGCAAGAATTCATATACTACAGTCCATCGTTGGAAAGGTCTTGTTGAGTTGTGCCATGACCCCTCCAATCGTTGGTTCTTTTTCTACGAGCGTAACAGGAATATTTTGCTCAGCCAAATCCAATGCAGCGCTGATTCCAGCCACGCCCCCGCCAATCACCAAAGCTCTTTTTGAAACAGGTACGCGGATCATATCAAGCGGCTGCAAGAAAGAAACCTTAGCAACAGCTGCTGCGGTCAAATCTTTGGCTTTTTTGAGTGCACCTTCTGGGTCGTGACCATGCGCCCATGTACATTGCTCGCGGATATTCGCCATTTCCATAAGGAAGGGATTTAAGCCAGCTTCGGCAACGGCTCCACGGAAAGTGGGCTCGTGCATGCGCACTGAGCAAGCTGAAACAACCACGCGGTTGAGTTTGTACTTTTTGATGTCTTCCTTGATAAGGCTTTGGCCGCTATCCGCACAGGCATACAAGGTATCGGTGGAGCGCACGACACCAGGCAATGTGGCAGCAAATTCCGCCACTTCTTTAGGAGGAATTACGCCGGCGATATTGCTGCCGCAATGGCAGACGTAGACACCAATGCGTAATTCTTCTTCTGGGATGTTTAGAGCCTCGCTCATCGAGGATCCTTAGCTTTCATTGGGAATTCCAGGCTTTCTTTGATCAGCTCACGCCGGCTCTTTTGCGAAATCCTGTCTGGGTTAGTCAGCGAAAGCGCTTCTTTCGGGCACCATTTTACGCATTGTGGTCCGCCTTCTTCGTTTTCGCATTGATCGCAAATCTCGGCTAACTTGGTTGCGGGGTTGATCGAGATAGCACCGAAATCACAGGCTTCTACACACCAAGCACAACCATCACACTTGGTTGAATCGACGCGGATGATACCCTTTTCTGCGTCCTGTGTGAGTGCATCCCGTGGGCAAACTACCACACAAGGTGCATTTTCGCAGGTGCGGCAAGCGATGGCTGTGATCAAGACCTCATCTACCCGCACGGTGCGGATACGGCTGCGATAAGAGTTATATTCTCCGGTTTTGGTGAATGAGCAAACATATTCGCATAACTGACAGCCTACACATTTGATTGGATCACAATAAATGTAGTCGTACTTCGTGGTGGAAGCAACCATAATTCTCCTTAAACTCCTATTTCTTCTGCAACATCTGGCATTCCCAATTTAATCAATAGTTCCTTAGGGATCATGCCATCTTCCGTCCAGCCTTTGGCTTTGTAATAGAGTTGTTTTCCATAAGCTAATTCTTCATCCGTTACGACCACACCAGCAGCAGGTCCTTTGGTGAATGGATCATGTTTCCAACGCCAAGGCAAGTCGTCATCTTCTGGTTTCCAACCTTCGCGGATATTGAAAGCTTTCTTTATATTAGTCGCACGTACGCCAATCAGGTCAACATCATCATAGCCGAAGTTCCAACCGGTGGTGGCGTTGATCAGCTTTGCGATTGTTGGCCAAGCTCCCGAGCGGTCAGCTTTACCGGTGAAGCAACGGCGGATGAACTTGCATAGCGGCAGCGTATCATAAACAGCAGCATATTCCTCTGATTCGGCAGCTACTTGACCACGCGTTTCATCTAAGGTGAAGCGATTGGTTTCACCCTTCATATCAGGGTCGTAAGCAGCAGAACGGTTATGACAGCCACCGCGCGTACCAACGGCTAAACCGATGGCAAAGGTTTTAAGCGAGCGGGCGTCATATCCGGGGCATTCCAAGCCTTTGGTGTTCATTGCCCATTTCCAGGATTCCGTACCGCGTTCAGCATCAATAATCTTGCTGGCAATGCGGGTGCCATTCGAAAGGATGTCGCCAATGCCTTCGCGGTCGCGGATCATCTTAGCAAGTGCAATTGCTGCTTCAGCATTACCAAAGCGCATTTCCAACCCTTCGGGGTAGGATTTACAGGCAAAGTCTTCTTTTTTCAGCACACCGCGCTCGTAGCATTCCATGGCGTAAGAAATGGTAACACCCATGGTCATGCTATCCATACCATCGTGGTCGGCAATCTCCAGCAGCTGAATGCTGGCACGAATATCCGAGATGCCCAAGTTAGCGCTATTGGCTTGCAGGCTTTCATATTCCACACCGGTCATAGCACCAGCGAAGGGACCTGTCTTGACGATGGACATTTGCTCGCAAGCGATAGGGCATTGTGCGCAGGAAATCACCTTGACCTTGTGGTGTTCGTCCAGATATTCCCCGCTGATGAGGTCAATATCTTCAAAAACGCCTTCTTGGAAGTTACGAGTGGGTAAAACGCCCATCGCACTAGAATTTTTCATGCCCGTTGCGGTACCGTAAATGCGGTATTTGGCTGTGTGTTCGCCCTGGGCTGCCTTCGAAATATCATAAGAAAGCTGCATTAATGTTTGGGGATCATACACCCGGACGCCTTTGGTACCACGTACAGAGAGCGCCTTCAGCTTCTTCGAAGCCCACACAGAGCCATGCCCTGTGCGCCCCGCTTGTCGGCCATCGTTGGTCACGTTGGCAAAGCGTACGCCATGCTCGCCGCAGGGACCAATGGTGCAGGAGCGAATCTGTTCATCGCCTAATTTTTCCCGGATAGCCTCTTCGGTTTCATACGTGCCTTTCCCCAGCAGGTATGTGGCATCCAGGAACTCCACGTGGTCGTCGTCGATAAAGACGTTCACCCAGCTGTCGCTTTGGTTGTGTATGACGATACCATCCCAGCCAGCCCGCTTGAGTGCAATGGAAAACCAACTGCCGGAAAGACTATCCCCGATAAAACCGGTCATTGGGGATTTATCCGCCATGCCAAATTTGCCGCCAACGGGAACTGGGGTTCCCGTAAAGATGCCATTGGCTATACAAACGGGGTTTTCAGGGGAATAGGGGTCGCAGCCAGGGGTGATGTTTTCCCAGCAGAGGCGTGTCGCCATGGAGACCCCGCCGATCCATAGCTTGTACCATTCTTCTGGCTTCTCTTCAATCCAAGTTTTTTGTGTCTTTAGGTCGATGTGTAATATTTTTCCACTGTAACCGTACATTTCAACTCCCTTATTTTTATTTCAACCTCAACATCTTTGCAATTGTTGTCCTTTATACCTCAGCCCAAATTACGCATTGGTTTAATAGTGCTTTGCTGGTGAGGTTCACTTGCATACCGTCACCTTTCATGGTCCTATTATAATGACAAATCAGAATTCTGAGTGTTAACATTCCTGATAAAATCAGTCCACTTTCTGAAGATTCCCATACCTTTTAATCTGTTGTTAATTTTATCACGCCTTTTCTGTTTCAGGCATTCTGTGCTTATGTGTACAAATGCGCAGAAATTGAATGAAGCCCCAAACTTGGGGCTTCATTACGGAGAAGAAAGGATGCTTTCGGAGGAGTAATGGCTTATAAGGTTATTTCGAGATGCTGAGCTTGAGCACGTCGCCCTTGCGGTCAAAGGTAACCCGGGCGAAGTGGTGGTGATTGATCTCTTTGACTTGCACGTTCTTCTTGAGGGTAACTACATACCTTTCGCCGCCTTCTAGGTAATGCTTATGCCCCTTACGTTTTTCGGCAGAAGTAGGATCTAACGAGAAGTTAGTCAGTTGCGGATTGATAGCTACTACAGCATTATCCAAGCCGGGTAGGTAGGTAGTAATTACCTTTTTAACGTTTTCCAGGATTTCATCGGGCATTTCCTCTGGAGCCATGATGGTTTCTTCTGGTGAATCGCTAACAGTCTTGATTGTGGGTTTCTTTGCGGGTCGAATGAGCGGCTTAGGGATAGATTTGAGACTGCCCTTGCTCGCTAAGGGGTCGCCATAGAGCACAAAAGATAAAAGCGTTTTTTGGTCTTCGCCGTCTAAGTATCCTTGAGATTGCACCATAGCACTCGCCAGGTTGAGCTTGGCGCGCATAAGCGCGTAACCTACGGAAATACCATTTTGAATATGCGTCCAAAATTGATGCGCGAGCAAATCTGCGGCAATCAAGGGACGCTCTACGGAGCCATAAGCAATACAAGTGGAACCAACAAAACCACGGCTACCCGCTGCTAAGAACTGCATTGCTATGCTTTGATCCGCGGTTTTCTCGATAATATTGGCGCCATAACAAGCTTCACTAAAGACTATATCCGGAATAGAGGCATCACTGTTTAGATTTGAAGGAACCAAGGCAACCGGATATTCCGTGGGGCTTGTAGATTTGGTCAAATCCGCCTGCCCGTACCATTCGGAGGATTCCTGTACACCGTGCAAGTTGAAATATCCAAATTGCGGCTTAGGGTGTAAATTGAGCACTAATTTCGTCGAATCTACTGGCGGAGAGGTTTGCATGTGGTCTCCGCGGTTAATTACGCTGAACACATCAGAGCTGGGGACTTTCCATACCTCGGCGCAATACCCGAGGTTTTCATTCTTGCGAAAGGTTTGTAATGCTTGCGCGATTGATTCGCGTAAGGATGCCAACCAACTTTCAAAAACAGTTCCCGTAATGATGGTTTTGGCTTGCACTTTGAGGGCATATTCATTATTCAAGTAGCGCAGCTGTTCGATGAGGAAGACTGCATCATTGCCGGCTTCATCGGGAATACGTCCGACAGGCCACTGCGGAACGAAATAGTTATCATCTACCGTCGCATAAAGGTTATCCGAGGGAACGCTTGTATCGCTATCATCAGTGGGGTTGGGCAGCTGGTGGAAGGGGATAATATCATTGCCGCCGATAATCAAGAGCGCACCAATCATTTCTCCTTTGCTTGCCAGCTTCTTATCCAGATCCGCTAAGGCTAATTTCACCTTCCAAGGGTCATTTGCCAGGCTAGGGCTGAGACCGAGCTCGGTGGTGTTAGCAGCATCATCCGGCACGAACACAACGCTATTCCACCCAGGAAGGGCGGTAATCTTGAGGGCTAAGCTCTGCATTGAGTCAATGATCACATTGGCAGTATTCGCGCCATATTTTTGCGTCAGCGCTGTTTTGGAAGTGAGCAAGACATAATTCGGAAAGCGCGCATCCGCGGAGCTAAGTTCGGTCTTATGAATTGACTTAGCCAGTTTATCGAATTCTTGTTGGATTTCATTGAGCGTTTCGACAGTCTCATTACGCGCTTTTTGCTGTTTTTCATTGGCAAAGTTCGGAGACTTGTTCATCAGGAAAGATTCCGGGGGAACCTCTGAGAAATCGACTTCTTCGCTCAGGTCAGAGACAGAGACGTATCCCGCAGGTTTTTTGCCAACGGGGATGGCTTTGGTTTTTTCAGGCTCTTCGGTGGGTGCGCTAGCAGTGCTGGATGGGCTTAGCGCATTCCAACCCAACTCTACAGCAATAGAAGCAGGCACTGGCAGATCTAAGTAAACTTTGAGGTCTTCTGGCCAGATAGGTTTAAAAGGATGATTAGAGCCGAGCATGCGCTCGATCACTTGTCCGCTGACGTCATGCGCTGCACTCCAATGCAATTTTTCGACACCGCGCGCATCTTCGCCTTGCTGCATGTCTGCCAAAGCTGAAAGTAACTTGATTTGGATGCAATCTGGCCAGCGGTTGCCATAGATATCCCCCAAGGTGGAGAGCAACGTGAAGTTGCTGTTCTTATAAACAATTTGCATGTGTAAAATGGCTGGCAGCGGAAGGTTGGGGTTGAGCGCCAACGCTTGCAAGACGGCTTTTTCGGCTGCGGCTAAATTATCTTGTTGATACGCTCGGCGCGCATTGGTAAGCGGCGCAAACCATTTGGCAATGGGGGGAACCGGGGCTGGATTTTGGCGGAGGTATTCCAAGGCTGAGTGATATTCAGCATCGATCGCTTCTCCGTGGACTAACTGGGTGAGCAGGCTGAGCGCCTCTGGGAATTCCGGATCATAGGCACATACCTTTTGCAGCTTGGCAGCTGCCATTTCGGTATCACCAAGCTCCGAAAGGATGGAGGCATACACGAAACTAACCAGCAAATCCCCTGGGTAGCTTGCTAACCATATTAGGGCGGCTTGGCGCGCAAATTGGTACTCATGCTTCGCCATGGCAGCTTGCAGCAGCGTTAGGAACTTGCTGCGCCGAATCAAGGTTGGGTCTTCATTTTTGGTTACTTGATAAGGGATCATCTTCTTTTTGGAGCCTCCTGCAAGTTATTCACCAGGTTGAGGGCAACGATGGAAGCTAACTGCCGGCGAATTATAGGGTCGTTGGGAGAAAGTTCCGCTGCCTGGCGCAGCATATATTCTGCATTTTGGTAATCTCTGCTCTCTTTGTACGCTGCAGCAGCCAATACATAAGCCCGTGGATCTTTTTCCACCATATCGATGGCGCGGTGGTAGGTCTCCAGCGCTTTTTCAACATCACGGCGGTCTTGGTAAGTTTTCCCCATCTCGAGGTAGGCTTCAATCAGGCTGGGGTTGATGGCAACGGCTTGGCTGAGATGCGCTAAGGCTTGATCGAGGTTGCCGCGTTTACGATCAATACGCCCTAACGAAAGCAAAGTGTAGGCATTGTGTGGATCGATGGCTAAGCTCCGGTAGAGAGTCTCTTCCGCTTGGTTTTGCATTCCAGCTTCTAAGTAGTAGTAAGCGAGATTGTTGAGCACATCCACATTATCTGGGTAAGCTTCGGCTAAAGCTAAGCAGGCGCCTAAACCGGATTTTTTGCTTACAGTTGATTCCAGCTCGATTTCGAGCAGGTCGAAAGGAATCGTATCTGTGACCAGTTTTCGCGCTGCTTGCAGGTTGCTTCGTGCCTGGTCATATTGGCGCTTTCCGATAAGGGCTTTTATCTTAGTGAGCAGTGCTGAAACGGAGCGAGGGTCAGCTTGCAGGGCACGCTCGGCTTGCTCCAGAGCTGCGTTGTAGTCTTTTAAGGCTAAGTAACACTCGGCAATTTGCTGAGCGTAAAGCTTATTTTCAGGGTCGAGTTGCTCCGCCTGTTTTAAGCAAGCAATTGCTGCCTGATATTCTCCTAATTGTTGATTGATAACTGCCAAAGCGCTTAAAGCCTCAGCATTATCCGGGAATAGTTCAATCGCCTTGCTAAAGTAATCCCGCGCGGCGTGATAGTCTTTTTCGAGCACTTTGATATCGCCTAACATTTGCCAGTAGTGGGCTTGTTTAGGTTGGATGCGCAATGCCTCTTCTAAATGCTGCGCAGCCTGATCGTAGCGCTCTTGCTGCTCGTAGAGCGCTCCAGCGATTGCATGCCAATCAGGTTCGTCTGGCCAGATTTCTAGTGCTTTCTCCATGGCTTCCGTGGCGATTTCGGGTTCAGCTTGGTTGGCAAGAGCTTGCAGGGCGTAGAGGCAAGGGTTCTTGGGTGCTTTTGCAAGAAGTGCAGCGGCTTTTTCGGCACAAAGATCCGGATTTCTGTAGAGAATCTGCAAAGCAGCCTGGAATTGGACTTCAAAATCCTCCGGGAAGGCAGCACAGATCGTGTCAATTGCCTCATCACTTAATTGCACCGAAAGCACTTGTGCAGCTTGACGGCTGGTTTTTATATAAGCTTTCAGCTCATCTTCGTTATCCCAGCGCGAGGTGAACACAGCTTGTCCAATTTTTAAGGCTGGGAGCATTTCTGCCGCAGAGAGGTAGCGCCCGGCAATCGAAATCTGCTCTTCATGCACCTCTTGGTCGGATTTCTCTGGGGAATATGGCGCAGGTTTATGCGTCAGGATGTGCAAAGTTTCAGCGTTCGCGCTGACGCGAGCTTTTTCAACGAGGTAATCAGCTAATGCTTGATTAATGACGGGGTTAGTCTTGGCTTCTGAGAGCGCATACCCGAAGCATTTATTGGCGAGCTCCCAAGCTTGGCATTCCCAAGCTGCCAGAGCAAGTGCAAAGGCTTGCCATACCCAAGCAAAATGCATTGGAATGCTGAAAGATTGCAGCGCTGAGTTTATGGCGAGGTCATTGAGAAGCTGTTCGCCGGCGAGAAGATGTGCCTGTGCTTCTGCTTGCTGCCCTTGCTTCCAAGCCATGAACGCGCGGCAGGCAAAGTAGACCGGCGTCTGAGGTTCACGGCTAAGGAAATGTTCCATCAACAAACTAATCTTGCCTTCATCCTGCTGCCAAAGTGCGTACGTTGCTAACAGATGGGTGATGGCTTGGCGGGCAGCGGCGTCTTCTTCTTGACCCAATGAATCTAGGATTGTTTCGAGCTTTTCAGATTTGAGCAAGCTAAAATCCAGCTCTGCTTTGAGCAAGAGGTAGCTAAGCTTCTCTGGTTGCAGGCTGCAAGCCTGTGCGGCGTGTTTGTGTGCTGCTGCCAGGTCCCCCGTGATGCGCTCCAGTTGAGCTGCGCGGTAGTAAACCCCGGCTTTACTGTATTCAATGATATCTTGCCCTTGATCTGTACTTGTGAAGGCTTCGAAAGGTAATACTTCGTTGGCAAATTCCACTTCCCGCAGCAAACCTTCTAATTCTTGTAGGGCAGGAATGAAGCGTTTATTGGCTGCTAAAGTATCTGATTTTAGCAGTGGGTAAGCAGGATGAGCACCTAATTCACCTTCGAGTTCGCTTAGGAGTTGCATTGCTGCAGCTGCATCGCCGAGCCTCAGGATGGAGATGATCAAATCACGCGTTTCTGCAAAATCGGGCGAGGGGTTATTCGCGATAGCTTTCTTAATAATCTTAGAAGCCTCAGCTGAATCGTTCATGTGCAGGTAAATATTGGCGACATTCACGTATTCTTCGGTGGAAATCCCCTCGGTGGCAAGCATGCGGCTGAGGGTTTGTTTGGCTTCTTCTGGTTCGCCAGCAGCCAGATGAGTGCGCGCTAAAGCTAAGTACAATGCGCGTTCGTCTGGCAGCAAGTAGAGCGTATCTTTGAGCAGCTGAATGGCATCACGTTCATTGTGGTTGCGCGTGCAGAAGTCGCTATACCACAGCACGTTTTCCAAGTCGGTGGGGGCAAGCTGCAGAGCAACGCGCGCAGCTGCCAGCCCTTCGCTGCGTGAACCGGCAGCAATATAAGCCTCTGCAAGGGTATGCCGTACGCGTAAATCGGTGGGATTCACCATCATAGCTTCTTGCAAGGCGGAAAGGCTCGTATCGTAATCCCTCAAGATAAGGGCGCTGCGACCTAATTGGTGCTGGACATGATAATAGGTTTGCGGTGCTTTGGCTTCAGGTTGATTGAGCAGCTCAAGATAAGCCTGGTAAGCTGCTTCGAACTTGCCTTGGGCAAAGTCTATATCGGCTGCCAAAACTTTGAAATCAAATGCGTTGCTTTCTCGAGATGCACGTTCGCATATCGCACTCTGCAAGCCACTTAGCTCCTTCTGGACTATTGTTTTAGGTTGGGAGCTCAAATCTTGCTCGGCTAAGAGTAATCTGACGTAGTCTTTGAGGGCTTCGTCCTTACGGCTGGCTTGCCAGGCGAAACGCAGCATTGGCTGCGCACTGCTTAGGTCGCCAATTTCGAACAAGATTTTACCAAGCGTCTGGGCTAAATCTGGGTCGGAGGTGTAATCATTTTCCAGCGGGCGCAGTACGGACCAAGCTTCGTTGAGGTAGCCATGCGCTAAAAAGGCTTTTGCCAGCAGTAAGCGCACCTGAGAATCATCTGGGGCAAGCTGGTAAGCCTGCTTGAGTACCCCGATTGCTTCGGTAGGCTTATCGTTTTCTAAGTAGAGTTTGCCTAATTCCGTCAATATTTCGCGATGCGGAGGCAAAGCTTCTTTGGCTTTGCGCAATGATTCCATTGCCTTATCGGTCTGGCTCAGTTTCGTCCAAATGCGCGCTAAAGCTAACCAGCTATCGGGCTTTTCAGGTGCGATTGCTGAGGTTTGCTCGAGGAGTTTAATAGCAGTTTCCTCTTCGCCTATTTGAATATAGGCATTACACAAGGTAACTAAAGCTTCCCCATCCAAAATATCACGGGCGAGAAAGTTTTCGCAGATAGGGATGGCAACCTCAGGTTTGCCGGCTTTAATCGCGACATCTGCGTAAGTTAACAAGTTGGCACGTTTTGGCTCAGGATCTGAGGATATGATTTGGTGGTAAATCTCGTAGGCTTTTTCTGGCTGTTGGGTTTGCAAGAAGAGATTCGCGAGCGCAATCTGATTGTTCCGGTCCTCAGGTTCGTAGAGTGAAACAAGAACGGAGGATTGGATCGCTGCATCAATATCAGCGGTGTGTCGGTAAATTTCGCCAGCTAATCGGAGTGTATCGACATCGTTTGGATCTTCCTCTAAGGCTTTGGTAATCAGGTCTTCTGCTAAAGTGTATTGTTTATTCTCGAAGGCGAATTGCGCGGCGCGCTGATAGTCCCCTTGCTGGACGAGACGGGAGGTTTCTTTGATTGAGCTAATAGGGGCAGCGCTAATTTCCTTCAAGGAATCGCCATTCAAGTTAAGCCTTCCGCGCAAGTGCGGGTAGCGTAAGCACAACAGCGTCTTGTTGGGGGAGTCTGGCAGCTGATTGAGCAAATCGAGCGCATGTTCCTCATCTTCGTGCAAGAGTAAAAATTCTGCATACTCTTCTTTGTAGGTAGGCTCGTTTGGGGCTAAACGCAGCACTTCTTCCCAGGTTTTACGCGCTTCTTCTGGATCGGTCTTTTCCAATTCAAAGGCTAACTCGCGCATTAGTTGAGCCTGATTGGCGTTCAACGCTTCAAAGGCTTTTTGAATTGCCTCCAGCGCAGCCTCTTTTTGCCCTGCAGCTCGGTTTAGAAAGGCAATTTTCTGCAATTCTTGGACCGTATCGTACGGTGCTGAAATTGCTAATTTTGGGGTTAAAGCGATTTTCTCTTCGATTTGCTCGTTTGCAGCTAAGAAGTTAGCGGCTAAACGCTCGATGAAGCGCTTGTTTTCATATTTTTCCAAAATTTGCAAGCAGACGCGTTGGAAGTCTAAGCTGGCATGTTCGAATGCATCGGCTAAATGTTGAAAACGCGTATCAGCATCTGCAGGGGTGCATTCGACTGCATGCACAATGAGCTCAGTGGTCTTGGGGACCAGCGTTTGGGGTGTGGCCTGCAAGAGTTCCTGCACAAGGCCAGCAAATTGAGGGAGAAGCGCTGGTGCGCAGGCAAAGGCTGCCTGCCATAAGTTGAGGTTATTGCGTGGTGTGGCGAGGAATTCCGCTGCCCCTGCCCAGCTCTGCTTGGCAAGGTAGAATTGGCGCAAACTGAGCGCCATCAAACCGGCTTCTTCCAATGAGCTGGGTTCCAAGCCAGTCAGGCGGATAGTTTCGAGCGTTTTGTTAGCTTTGTCTTTGATAGCCTGCGGAATTTCAACCATTGAATCTCGCAAGTTTTGATGCGGCAGCTCTGAATCAACCACAAAAGCAGCTAAGATACCTGGCTGCCAGAGGGCTGGGTCAGACTGAGCAAATTGCAAAAACCCGCTAATGCGGCTGCCTTGCTCGATTTCTTTCCAAACCAGGCGTTCATTGCGAAATGCGCTAATAATCGCTCTGCCCTGTGCAGAGCCGAAGCGATCCATCACTTCGCGTAAAAAGCTTTCAGCGCTCATTACCGCCTCCTTTCCTTTGCATCTGGGTGTGAGCTTATTTAGGGCAAGCCAATAAAGGGCTTGAGGAAGTAATAAGCTGCTGCCAACAAGACCAAGCTTAGGAAGACAAAGAAAATCCCAATCCCAGTGGTGGAGCGGGAGAGCTCATTGAGTGAGTTAATCAGCAGGGAAGCGTTCCCTACCAGACCGCTGGCTCCGTCAGTTATCCCTTTTTCTGCCAATTTGGTGGTTTGTTTGGCGATGGTTTCGACATTCTTATTGATTGCCTGGCGTGCCAGGATGATGATACTCAATAATAAGCAAATAACGCCAAAAACCGAGAGCGCATAACCCACATATAAAATCACTTTATCTGGTAGCATGAAAGCCTCCTCATAAAAACGCTATTAGAGGCATAGATGCAAATTATGTGCCAGGCGGGCTAATCTCAACGCTTGGCGGCAGTGCTATTCACAATTTCAGGAGGAAGGTGATTAAGGTCTATCGCAGCGTCATCACATAAGAGGACAGCGCGTTCGACGACGTGACGCAGTTCGCGGATATTACCAGGCCAATCGTAAGCCATGAGGGCATTCATGGCGCGTTCGGTTACATCGGTAATATTGCTGCCCATATTGAGGTTGTATTTACGTAAAAACAGCCCGACCAACTCAGGAATATCTTCCGTCCGTTGCGCGAGCGGGGGCAAATCTAAGTCGACAACCTTCAGGCGGTAATACAGATCCTCCCGGAAGGTGTTGTTAGCCATCATTTCTTTGAGGTTGCGGTTGGACGCAGCGATAATCTGCACATCCACCTTGATAAGGTTCGTCCCACCCAGCCGCCGGAAAGAACGTTCTTCGATGGCACGCAGTAATTTAGCTTGTAGTTCCAATGGCATTGAAGCAATTTCATCCAAAAACAAGACCCCGCCATCTGCGACTTCCATCAAGCCAAGCTTGCGGTGGGTAGCGTTGGTGAAGGAGCCAGCTTCGTGCCCGAATAGCTCCGTCTCGAACATGGTAGCGGGGATAGCAGGGCAGTTGACGTCGATGAAAGGTTTGTTTGCCCGCGGGCCGGTTTTATGAATATAGTTGGCTAAAACTTCCTTGCCGCTGCCGGTTGGGCCGGTAATCAATACGGAAACGCAAGCATCTGAAGCGCGCCGTGCTAAACTGACCACAGATTGCATCGCCGGCGAGCTGCCAATGATGAATTCGTCGAGCCCCTCGTTAGAGGTGTGCAAATGGTTGAGCTCCCGGCGCATCGAGACGACTTCCTCAGCGCGTTTAACCGATTTTTCGAGTTCAAGCAAGTCCAACGGCTTCTCGATGAAATCTTGCGCGCCGTTTTTCATCGCTTCCACTGCCATGCTAATCTCTCCATGTGCAGTGATAATAATGACTTGAGGGCGCATGGGCAGCAATGCAGTTTCGTTCAACAAGTTAGGGCCGTATCCATCGGGTAAGCGTACATCCAAGATGATGATATCAGTGACGCCCTGAGCGATATACTTGCGCGCCTCTGCCATGGTACCCGCTTCCAAGACTTCATAGCCTCGATTCCGCAGGAAATCAGAGACGACCAAGCGGGCGGTTTCTTCATCATCGACGACTAAAACTGTTGCAGACATAACTCCTTAATCAGCTTTGGGGATGAGCACATGGAACATGGTGCCTCCTGGAAAGCTTTCTACGTAAAGATTGCCTTTGTGTGCGGTCATAATCCTTTTTGAAATTGCCAAGCCCAAGCCTGTACCTGTGCTCTTGGTGGTAACGAAAGGTTCAAAAATATGCTCCCGCAGGTCATCAGGAATCCCAGGACCAGAATCCGCGACAATTACATCGTATTGCGCTGGAATAAGGTGTGGATCAGCTTCGGTTACTTTGATATTTAATGTGCCGCCGGATTTTTCCATGGCTTGAATGGCGTTATTGATTAGGTTTTCGAATACTCGCTCCAAGGCGCGAAAGTCCGCTTTTACCATGGGATGGTCTGGGTGAGCGTCAAAATTATACTTGATTTTGAGATTAGTCATCCGCGGTGCGACTTTTTCCAGAAGTTGCGGAATCATGGTGCTCAAATCTACGGGTACTAAGCGATAGTCCACCGGTTTAGAAAACACGAGGGTCGAGTCCATCAAGTGGGTGAGGCGCATGCAGTCGTTTTGCAGGCGGCTGATAAGCTCTTGGTGCGGGTCACCTGGCTTCATGGTCATGCCCATGTATTGCAAGCCGGTCATAATGCTGTTGATTGGATTTTTGACTTCGTGGGCAAACACAGCCGAAAGCTCACCAAGCCAGGCACGCTGTTCCAGCTCTTGATTCTTGACGCGAATTTGTTCGCTCTGGCTGCGATCGCGCAATATTAGGATGATGCTAACAACTTTTTCTTCCGAAAGCACAGGGATGCATTGGATTTCAGCCTGAAAGGACCTGCCTGTACGCGTGCTGAGGTGAAAATCCTGCCCGATTTGGGTACTGATGCCTTGTTGAGCTGAGGCAAACATCCCGGCAAGTGATTGGTTACCAATTAGAATCATTTCGGCTTTTTGGCGGAAAGCCTCACTTGTGGCGTAACCCAACATGCTCTCTGCAGCTGGGCTCATTTCGGCAATCAGCAGCTCGGGCGTGAGCAGAATAACGCCTTCTTCTAAGCTGTCAATAAGCGCATGCTCAATTTGCAACAACTGACGCACGTTTTGCAGCGTCTGTTGGGCATTTTCCATCCAAGCTAAATGGTGAAGCGTGCTGGCAGTGAGCTTTGCTAAGAATTCAAGCTCCAGCGAAGTTTCCTCGGCTAAGGCTCCATTTCCAGAGGCGATGAGACAACCTTGTAAAGTTTGATTATAGAGAAGCGGAAGGGTGAGCAGGTATTGGCTACCTTGGACTAAAGCTATTTCTTGCAAGCTGGTGATGGCTGCTTGCCCAGCTTGCCAGGTAGATATACCCGCAGGGTTAGCAAGGTCCTTTAAGCTCAATTCCTGAGGGAATGGACTGCCTGATAGATCCAGGTTTAAATCCATACGCAAGAGTTGATTTTTTTTGCTCTCGAATACATACGCGGCTATTGCCTGGGGGTGAAGTTGCTCTCTTAAGACTTCGGCTGCCTGGGCGAGCGCTTTGGATCGTGAATCTTGCTCGGTGATGGAAGTCAACTGCGAAAAAAAGTCACGCAAGTAATTTTCTTGCTGAAGAGCAGCGGTTGACGGCTCCATATTGAAAATGAGCGCCACAATTTGATTGGTTTGGCTGAGAGATTTGATATTCAGGTTTACTGGCAGCGAATCCCCTGAGGCAATCTTAAGCTGCACTTTTCGGCTTTCAGTACCTGTTGGATTTGTATCTAACTTTTTGGAAAGGAGTTTCGCTATTGAAACTCCTTGTAATTCTGCTGAGCGGTAGCCTGTAAGGGCTTCAAATTGCTGGTTTGCAGCCAGGAGCAAGTCCTCGCTGCGGTTATAAAGCAGCGCAGCAGTGGGAATCAACGCAAGGATCAAAGCGTAATCCAAGCTCGGTAAATGGTCAGAGAGGGGCTCAAAAGGGAGTTTGGGCGAAGATGAGCCTGCCAAGGGACTATCCTGTGACGGTTTGGTGGTTATTTTGGCGCAGATGTGCCGGCAATATGCCTTCCATCGAGCGGTATTTTGCTACAGTGCGGCGAGCAATGTGAATGCCCTGTTTTTTTAGCCTCTCTTGTATCTCGGAATCGCTCATGGGGTGTTTTTCGGTTTCGATCATTTCTTTGATAATTGTACGCTGAGATAAGCTGCGATCAAAGAAGATCGCCAAGGGCACTATGCGTTTATTCGGTAATTGCACGGTTTTTCCGGATACTGCCCTGGAGATGGTGGACTCGTGTACGTTGAGTTCTTTGGCAATTTCAGCGCGGGTGAGGGGTTGCATTTCTTTTTCGCCAGAAACGATGTAATCTTTTTGCAACATTACCAATTTTTCAAGCATCAGGCGCAAAGCGTTCGAGCGCTGCTGGATGCATTTTACCAGCAGAGAGGCTTTTTCTAAATCTTCTTTCCACTCGGTTTGTTTTTCATCCTCTACTTGTTTTAACGAGGCTTTGAAGAGAGGATTTACTCGCAGGGTGCCACGGATGGGATGAATAATTTCCACCACCAGCGGATTTTCTGGGTTGTCGTTGAGGAAGTAGATCAGGATATCTGGTCGGTGGTATACCTCAGGGTTTCCATTGGTAGGTTTGTGAATATCTCCCCACTGAGCCCGTGCTGGGAAAGGGTTAAGGTTTTCGCTGATAAATTCTGCAATTTGCTCCACCTGGGTTGAAGCGATGCCCAAGTTGTGAGCAATCTCTGCATAATGACGCTGGCTGAGCTGAGGCAGGTAAAGGCTGACAATCTCGCGGGTATACTTCGGGACGCTGTGAGTTTCTGCAAGAACTTCTAACTGGGTGAGCATAGCCTCTCGTGGGTCAGCTGAACATACACCGATTGGATCGCAATGCTTGAGGCGTTCGATGATCGGCGTGATTTGACTGGGGAGTTTGTGATAATAGCGTGCGATTTCCAAAGGGGTAGTGGTCAAAAAGCCGTCTTCATCCAAGTGGCTCAGGATATAAGCAGCGATCGGGCGTTCTTCGGGGCATAGCTCTGCAGAAACTTGTTTGAGCACGTAAGTTGGCAGGTCTAAGGTCATGGGGACGTAAGGCTCATCGGGTCTGTCTTCATCCTCAAGGCTGCTGCCTGTGTAAAAATCTTCTGGCGCGGAGACAAAAACAATCGGTTGGTCAGATTGGTAATCTGTTGGTTGACTGCAGATTGGGCAAGGCCCGCTGGGTGGGAGCAAACGCTTGCAATTAGGGCAGCGGCGCTCTTCGACAAGCTCCAAGGCGGGGTTGGAGGAGAGCTCGGACTCGACCTTTTCCAGGAGTTCATCCGCCGTCAAGCTTAGCAGCGACATAGTAGTTGCCAGGTGAGCTGAAGGCGTAGTGATGGGTTGTTGATAATGGGTCTGAAGCACAGGAGACCTCCTCTTCTAGTATAGCTGTCAGCTCTCATAGTTGCAAGATATGTGCCATCGAATTTGGGCTTGTTTCCGTATGGTTGGTGTAAATCAAATTGAAGGATATCTTGTTATGGCTAATTAGAAATGTCCTAATGCTGGCAATTTAGAAATGCCCTGTTCAGTGGATAAAATTGTCAGTATGAGTTTTCTATTTAATACATTGTTCTCGCCGGTCTCCGAGAGCGTAGCCTACCCGCAGAGTACCGAGCGAGGAAATTGACCGTAGGTCTCCGCATTCCAGGTGTTTTGTTTATCAATTTTCATCGTAGGATCGTTAGCTTATCTGAAACCTCACGTTACATTCTTCGCATGGTCGGGAGACCATGCTATAACATGGGCTCTTAAAATTAATTAGGACATTCCTATTTTGCTACTTTAGGACATTACCACTTTGCTCTTACAAATTGAATGATATCTCACGAAAAATAATTTAGAGTGATAAACTATAGGGGATGACGATTTACTGCAAAATATACAAATAAAAAAGGAGAGCAACGAACGCAGTATGAAAATTCGGCCTGCAAAAACTGTCGAACAGATTAAACCTTATTATTTTTCCACCCTAAATAAGACTATAGCCGAGCTGAAAGCACAGGGCAAAGATATTATCCGCTTGGATATGGGCTCACCCGATTTGCCTCCGGCACAATTTATCATTGACCAGCTCGTAGAATCTGCGCGTAACCCCAAAAAACATGGCTATTCCCCGTTGGGGGGTTCAGCGGAGTTTCTTCGCGCAGTTAGCAGCTATTACAAAAACCGCTTTGGCGTTGACATTGACCCGAAAAACGAAGCTTTAGCCTTGATCGGTTCGAAGGAAGGCATTTTCAACATTCACCACACTTTGCTTGATCCTGGTGACTTGGTCCTCATGCCCGATCCCTATTACCCAGTGTATATGGCGGGCGCAGAATTGGCGAGCGCACGCGTGCATTTTATGCCTCTACGCAAGGAGAATGCCTTCTTGCCAGATTTTGATGCTATTCCAGCGGAAGTTGCTCAGCAGGCTAAGCTGATGTGGCTTAATTACCCCAATAACCCTACGGGCGCTGTGGCAGATCTGGACTTTTTCCAAAAAGCGGTGGACTTTGCAATGCGCCATGATATTATCATCGTGCATGACGCTCCATATACCGATTTAACTTTTGATGGTTACGTAGCGCACTCAATCTTGGAAGTGCCAGGCGCGAAAGAAGTAGCCGTCGAATTCAATTCGCTCTCCAAGACCTATAATATGGCTGGCTGGCGGATTGGTATGGCGGTGGGGAATGCCGATGTTGTGAGGTACTTAGCAACCTATAAAAGCCAAATGGATTCTTCCATCTTTGCTCCGATTATGGATGCTGGCACCGCAGCACTGACAGGCGACCAGTCCTGGCTGGTGGAGCGCAACCAGATTTATCAGGAACGCCGGGATGTGGTTTTTGCTGGACTCATTGAAGCGGGCTTTGAAGTGGAAAAACCAAAAGGTGCGCTTTATTTATGGGTGCGTTTGCCCGAAAAATATCATGATACAGCCCAGTTTTGTTCTGATGTTCTGCATGAAGCTGGCGTCAGCCTTACCCCTGGCGAAATCTACGGCCCACAAGGGGCGGATTACTTTAGAATTTCGATTATTACCCCCACCGAGCAAATAAAAGAGGCGATGCGCCGGCTTGTCGCTTGGGTTGAAAGCCATTAAGAGAGGTTTGATATTTGAAGGAAAGTTATTCAAACGTTTTAGAAAAAGAAACCGGGATCTTAGTTGGTGCTCATGTCGGTCCACCAAATGGGCAATCTTTAAGCTTAGAAGATTCCTTAGCAGAGTTAGAACTCTTGGCAGAAACCGCTGGCGTGGAGGTAGTCGGCACGCTCACTCAGCAATTAGAGACGATAAACCCGCGTACTTTTATTGGCAGCGGGAAGGTAGAAGAGCTCAAGCTGCTGGCGAACGAGTTGGGCGTGAATATGGTAATTTTTGATGATGAGCTCTCTCCCCGCCACCAAAGGGAGTTGGAGGGGATTATCGGCGAATCTATCAAGATAATTGACCGTACCGCGCTGATCTTAGATATTTTTGCCCAACATGCCCGCACTTATGAGGGGATGCTGCAAGTGGAGCTCGCTCAATTAGAATACCGACTGCCGCGCTTAACGCATGCCTGGATCCACTTGGAGCGCCAGGCTGGTGGTGGTGGCGGAAGAGCTGGCGGGGTTGGAGGTGTTGGCTTACGGGGTCCAGGCGAAAAGCAGTTAGAGTTGGATCGGCGGGAAATTAAAAAACGCATTTCGCGCATCAAAGACGAGCTAAAAAAAGTGCAAGAACAGCGCTCTCAACATCGGGCGCATCGGCGCAAGACAAATATTCCAGTTGTGGCGCTGGTTGGATATACCAATGCCGGTAAATCCACCCTGATGAACAGCCTAACACATGCTGGGATCTACGTGGCGGATCAGCTTTTTGCTACGTTAGATCCCACAACTCGGCAGCTTGAATTACCCAGCGGGCAAGCCGTTTTACTGACAGACACTGTTGGGTTTATTCAGAAACTGCCCACCCAATTAATTGCTGCTTTTCGGGCAACACTGGAAGAAATTACCGAAGCCGATCTGCTTGTGCACATCGTTGATGCTGCGCACGATAATGCCATAGAACAGCAACGTACTGTTTTGGGAACGCTAGATGAAATTGGCGCAGGGGATATTCCGATCTTAACAGTGTTCAATAAAATTGATCTCTTAAATGAACCTGCAAGGGAGGACATGCGCCATATTGCCGATCCACAAGCAATTTTCATCAGTGCCAAAACCGGTGAGGGATTTGGAGCGCTTTTAGCAGCCATCGAGCGTGAGTTGATTAGTCAATATACCCAGATTACGGTCATGCTGCCCTTCGAACAAGGGCAATTGCGCTCGCTTTTCCACGAGAGGGGAAAAGTACAACGCACTGAGTCCACAGCTGATGGCATCCGCATGAGCGGTTATATACCTAAAGAACTGGTGAGCCTTTTTGCGCCTTATCAACTCAAACGAGAAAAATAAAAAAATCCATGCAAACTGCATGGATTTTTTCTACATGATAAAAGGATGGTAGTTACTCTTTGGAGATAATCAAAACTTCTCTACCTTGGTAGTAACCACAGTTGGGGCAAACGTGATGCGGTAAGCGTGGTTCGCCACAATTTGGGCAATTTACGCTATTGCGCGCCTTAAGGGCATCATGTGCACGCCGGCGGTCACGCCGTCCGGAAGTGGATTTTCTCTTTGGTAATGGGGTCATCTTGCGCTCCTATTTAAATCTTTAACTTTTCAATTTTACCCAAAACTTCTTTAAAGCGCAAGGGCGATTTTAAAGGAACATTGGCTAAATAAGTGATAATTCCTTGCCGACTTTTGCAAACACGTCCAGCACGTGTTCCAACTGGTCTTGCGTGTGGGTAGCCATGTAGCTGGTGCGCAGTAGCTGCCGACCTGGCGAGGTAGCCGGGCTGATGACTGGGTTGACGAAGACCCCTTCCTCAAATAACCTTCGCCAGCTCTCAAAGGTAAGCGCATCATCGCCGATGATGATCGGTACCACTGGCGTGCACGAGGCGCCGGTATTGAAGCCTAACTTCTTGAAGCCTTGGCGCATAAACGCACCATTTTGATTGACCCGTTCGATCCGTTCTGGCTCCTCTTTCATCACCTGAAGGGCAGCTAACACCGTGGCAGTGTTGGCGGGTGGAATACTCGCGCTAAAGATAAGGCTGCGGGCATGATGCTTGATATAGTCCACAACGGCAAAGTCGCCAGCGATGAAACCGCCAATCGAAGCCATCGATTTGCTGAAGGTAGACATAATCAAATCCACTTTATCGGTAAGGCCGAAATGCGCTGCTGTGCCACGCCCTCCACCTAAAACGCCAAAAGCGTGAGCATCGTCTACCATCAAGCGCACATTGTATGCTTCGCACAGTTCTACCATTCTTGGCAGCGGGGCGATGTCGCCTTCCATGCTGAAGAGACCATCGACCACGAGGAGTTTACCTTTCTCCTCTGGCAGGCTTTTGAGCACACGCTCCAAATGGTCCATATCGTTATGACGGAAGCGCTCAATCTTGCCGCCGCTGAGGAAAGCACCATCAACAATGCTGGCATGGTCTTCCTTATCCATGATGATAATGTCATCTTTGCCTACCAGCGCGCTGATGGTACCCAGATTCGTCTGCATGCCTGTAGAGAAGACTAAGGCTGCTTCTTTACCAACCCAGGCGGCCAATTCTTTTTCCAGATCTTCGATGATGGTCATATTGCCGTTCAGGAAACGTGAACCCGTACAGCTGGTGCCATACTCGGTTATCGCATTGATCGCCGCTTGGCGCACTTTGGGATGTGTGGTTAAACCTAAGTAATTATTAGAACCACACATAATGATGCGGCGGCCTTCGTAAATGACCTCGGTGCCTTCGTTCTTATCCAAGGGGATAAAGTAGGGGTAGGCGCCTTGTTCACGCAAGGCAACTGCATCGGTAAAATCGTGACATTTTTGAAAAAGGTCCATTGCATACTCTTTTCGTTTGATGAATTCTACTTATATTAACACCCGCGATTATACACGATGCGCATTTTTTATTCGATTTAATGATTGGGTCGTTACTGAACGAGGGAAGGATTAGAATTGACTTAAGCTCCGATGCTAGTAGTGGTTTTTGATGTAAAGGTTGAAGCCTATACCATAGTAATTTTTGGTATAGTTAGGACGCGCTAAGCCTCGTTAAAATAAAACCGACGCTAAAGGATTAATGCCCCCTATGAACAAAACTCTTAAAGTCCTCTTGATTGTGCTCTCCCTTTGTGTAGTTGTTGCCTGCGGTCTAACCTTTGCTGGTTTGGTCCATCTAGGTACTTTGCTTGAAACGCATCCAGAGGTTTTTTCCGCTACCCCAACCCTACCTACCTGGCAAACTGACACACCGACTGCATTGCCTACTCAGCCCCTTGAACCAGAGGAGATCGATAATATTCAAGCCAATTTGGAAGCGCTTTTAACCGAAGTGGTGCCGATTAACGATCCAATTGATCTGGCGGAACGCTTAGGGGGCAAAGAGAATGTGCCTACGACCTTGCCAGATACCGATGCACCTTATCAGGTTGGGGAGGAGAAGACTTTTTGGGTTACCAACACAGATAACAATGAGAATTTTCAGGTACAAGCCACATTACGTTATGTGGGCGAGAACATTTATTTTTGGATTGAGAATGGCGTCCGCTACAAAGAATCGGACCTTCAGCAGCTTGCTGAAGATTTCGATCAGGATATCGTGCCCACCAACCGTGAATTTTTTGGAATGGAATGGAACCCAGGTGTGGATGACGACCCACGCTTCTATGTGCTTTACGCCAGAGGTCTAGGCGCTTCGTTGGCTGGTTACTTTTCCTCTGCTGATGAGCTGCACCCAGCTGCGCACCCCTATTCCAATGCCCACGAGATGTTCTTACTCAATGCGGATACAGTTCGGCTCTCTGAAAATTATATATATGGCACTATGGCG
>JAXGPR010000011.1:0-61289 GCA_040766895.1 Anaerolineaceae bacterium
GACTCTACGACAAAAGCTACGCGAAGGTTCCCTTTCTACGCTGGGGCTATCTGCGTAGCTGGTGGCAAACGCTCGGCGGCGGCGAGTGGAAGCCCGAGCAAACCCAGTTAGCCATTATTACTGCCCGCGAGGCAGGTCAGTTAGTTGGGCTTGCTCCACTTTTTCTCTCCTCTAAAGAGGGTTTTGAGCCGGCGCTGCGCTTCTTGGGCTCAGTCGAGGTCTCCGATTATTTGGATTTCATTGCCCTGCCTGAACGTCTGGAGGCATTCCTCGTCGAGCTGCTCGATTTCGTCTCCACTTGCCAAGCCCTGCCAGCCAAAGCTTTGGATCTCTATAACCTAATGGAGAGTTCACCTACTCAAAGTGCGCTAAAGGGGGCATGCGCCCAAACTGGCTGGTCTTTTAGCACAGCACATTTGATGCCCGCCCCGTATATTACTCTGGCAGAGAGCTTCGAAACGTATTTAGGCACGTTGGATAAAAAGCAGCGCCACGAGATCCGCCGTAAACTACGCAATGCCGAAGCCCGCCACCAAACTGGCTGGTACACTGTGAATGAAAAGGACGCCTTAACTGCAGAAATGGATGCCTTCATCGCTATGATGCACAATGACCATCGTAAAGTCGAATTTCTGCAGAACCCTGCCATGCTGCAATACCTGCACGATTTTGCCAAAGCTGCCTTCGAAGATGAGTTACTGCGTCTCTCCTTTTTAACCTTTGATAACCACAAGGCGGCTGCTTTTCTCAGCCTTGTGACCCAACAAAAATTATGGGTATACAATTCCGCGTGGGAGCCAGCTTTCGCTTCTTCCTCCCCCGGTTGGGTACTTTTAGCTAAGGAAATTGAATGGGCTATCGCCCAAGGTATCCGCGAGGTGGATATGATGCGTGGGGATGAAGATTACAAGTACAAGTTTGGCGCTAAAGACCGCTATATTATGCACACACGCTGTGCCCCACAGACGGGGAATTAGCCTCCTTAATACAAACCTCCTATACTCGCCGGTCTCCCGAGTGTGCACCCTACTCGCAGGGTACCATGCCAGAGCAGACCCCCTTTTTTTCTAAAAAATTAATACACTTCCTATAATCTCTAATTGAAAATTAACCATCCGCATGGTATCATTATTGCGTGGAAATTAGCACTCTCAGCTCGAGAGTGCTAATTAGAAACGGAACTATGGAAGAATTAACTGAACGCCAAAAAATATTACTCTCGTTGATCGTGCATGAACACACGCAAACAGCCAAGCCAGTGGGCTCTGCCACGCTGGTTAGGCAATATAGCCTGCCGATCAGCTCTGCCACCATTCGCAACGAGATGACGGCGATGGAAGAGATGGGCTACTTGCGCCAACCGCACACTTCCGCTGGACGCGTTCCAACGGAAAAAGGGTACCGTTTTTTTGTGAGTAACCTTTTGCAGCAGCCGATGCTACCGGTTGCCACGCGTAATACCATCACACACCAGTTTTATCAAGCGCAGCAACAATTAGACGAATGGTTGCGCCTAGCTGCTTCAGTGCTGGCTAACCACGCCCAAGCCGCCTCGATTGTTACCGCTCCGCATAGCAAGAAGGTGGCTTTCAAACACTTGGAACTCATCTCCACACGTGCCTCGCAGGTGCTGATGGTGTTGGTTTTAGTGGGTGGAGAAATTCGTCAGCAGATTTTCTCATTAGATGAGATCGTCTCTCAGGAAAAGCTTTCCAGCTTAGCCGCTGAGCTTAACGCCCATTGCCAAAATTGCACCTTGACCCAGCTTGAAAAGTTAGATTTGGACTTGGATGACGTAGGGAACACCGTTCTTGGAGTGATTAAAGACCAGATGCGGCTCTCCGAGCGCCTCGTTATCGGAGAGATTTATATGGACGGTTTGACCAACGTTTTAGCTGAGCCTGAATTTGCGGATACAGAGCAGGCACTCTCGGCACTTTCGATATTTGAGGAACGCAACAAGTTGGATGATTTGCTTTCGCGTAGCTTCCTTGGCGATGAAATTGGCGGCGTTCAGGTGCTGATCGGCGGTGAAGGCACCTGGGAGGAATTACGCCAATGCTCGCTTATCCTCAGCCACTATGGGATTCAAGACCAGCTCACCGGTACGCTTGGCATCCTCGGACCGATGCGAATGCCCTACGGACAAGCAATCTCAACAGTGCGCTTTGTAGCGAATTTGCTTTCAGACTTGGTCGCAGAGAACTTGATTGAATAATATGAAAAATTTGTAATCATTAGTGAGGTAATAGAAATATGGACGAACCAAAAAAACACGAAGAAGAAAAAATAACCCAAGCAGATAAAGCCTTCGAAGAAAACATGAGCAGCTCAGAGAACGAATTAGAGATGCTAAAGACAGAAAATGAGCAGCTCAGAATGCAGTCGGCAGAATACTTAGACAGTTTACAGCGCGAACGCGCGAGCTTCGCCAATTACAGGCGCCGGGTGGACCAGGAAAACCTGCAGATCTACGATATTGCCTTTGGCGACTTGGTCAAAATTTTCTTGCCAGTGGTCGACGACTTAGAGCGCGCCCTCAAGCAAAAACCAGAAATACCCGAGGTTGACCCATGGTATCAGGGTATTGAGTTGACCTTGCAGAAACTGTACAAAACACTGGAAAGCAAAGGTGTGCAGAAGTTAGACGTTAACCCGGGGGATCAGTTTGACCCATCTATTCACGAAGCTGTCTCCCACGAAGATCATCCAGATTTTAGCGATGGACAAGTGGTAGAAGTGCTGCAAAACGGTTATAAACTTAAAGATCGCATTATTCGACCGGCACTTGTCCGCGTCGCAAAATAGGAGCAATACATGTCTAAGATTATCGGGATCGATTTAGGAACAACCAACTCCGTTGCTGCTGTTATGATCGGCGGCGAACCTGTTGTTATCCCCTCAGCCGAAGGTGAACGCCTAGTCCCTTCGGTGGTTGCAGTTAATAAAAACGGCGAGCGCTTAGTTGGGCGCGTGGCGCGCAACCAAGCCATTGTGAACCCGGAAAATACGATTTTTTCCATCAAGCGCTTTATGGGCCGCAAGTACGATGACCCTGAAGTCCAACGTGCTCGCTCAAAGGTTCCCTACCGTATTACCAAAGCCCCCAATGGAGACGTGCGCGTGGTCATGGGTGAGCAGGAATACACCCCGCCTGAGATTTCCGCTATGATCTTAGCCAAGATCAAGCGTGACGCTGAAGCTTACTTAGGCGAACCGGTGACACAGGCTGTGATTACCGTGCCGGCTTATTTCAATGATGCCCAACGTAACGCCACAAAAGACGCTGGTAAGATTGCGGGTTTGGAAGTGCTACGCATCATCAACGAACCTACGGCATCTTCCTTAGCCTATGGCTTAGACAAACGTAAAAACGAAATCATTGCCGTGTATGACTTAGGCGGTGGCACTTTTGATATTTCCATCTTGGAAGTAGGCGATGGTCTTTTCCAAGTTAAATCCACGAGTGGTGATACTTTCTTGGGCGGAGATGACTTCGATCAACGCATCATTGATTATTTGGCTGATGAGTTTAAGCGCGAGAATGGCATCGACATACGCCAAGACCGCCAAGCTCTGCAGCGTCTTAAAGAAGCAGCTGAACGGGCTAAAATTGAGCTTTCCTCAACCATGCAAGCTGAGATCAACTTGCCCTATATTACCGCGGACGCCTCTGGACCTAAGCACCTCGTAACGACCTTGACGCGCGCAAAAGTCGAACAACTGACTGAGGACTTGGTGGAGAGAACCATGAAGCCTGTTGCCCAAGCTTTGGCTGATGCCAACCTGAAAAGCAGCGAGATCAACGAGGTGGTTATGGTTGGCGGCATGACGCGCATGCCTATTGTGCAGGAAGTGGTGCGTAAGCAGTTCGGCAAAGAGCCGCATAAAGGCGTAAATCCTGATGAGGTCGTGGCAGTGGGGGCTGCTATCCAAGCAGGCGTGCTCGGTGGTGAGGTGAAGGACATCTTATTGCTGGATGTGACCCCGCTAACGCTCTCCATCGAAACTTTAGGCGGGATCGCCACTCCGTTGATTAAGCGCAATACTACCATCCCGACCCGGGAGAGCCAGGTGTTTTCCACCGCCTCGGATAACCAAACCCAGGTGGAAATCCACGTGCTGCAGGGGGAGCGCCCTATGGCAGCCGATAACAAATCTCTGGGCAAGTTCACTTTGGACGGTATTCCACCTGCTCCACGCGGTGTGCCCCAAATTGAAGTCACTTTTGATATCAATGCCAATGGCATCCTCGAGGTGACCGCCAAGGATAAAGCCACCGGCAGATCCCAAAACATTACGATTACGGCTTCTTCCGGGCTTAGCGAGGAAGAAGTAGAGGAAATGCGGCGCCAGGCTGAAGCCCATGCTGAGGAAGATCAACGCCGACGTGACCTGATTGAAGCGCGCAACACGGCTGATAATGCCATTTACAGTGCAGAGAAAACTCTGCGGGATCTGGGTGATAAAGTCCCAGAGGATGTGAAAGCCAATGTTGAATCAGCCATCGCCCGGGTACAATCCGTCCACGATCATGACGATCCAGCTGAGATCAACCGCGAAGTGGAAGCGCTCATGCAGGCACTTCAAGCCGTTGGTCAGGCGGCTTATTCACAGCCACAAGACCAGCAGCCCGAACAAAACCCCGGCAGCGATCAGACCCCGCCTGATGATGACGTTGTGGATGGCGACTTTCAACAGGATTAAGGATAAAAAGGAGTTCAACATCAACTTGGAGTTAACCAAGGATGTTGAACTCTTTGTTCGATTTTAGGAATTATGGCAACAAAACGAGATTATTATGAAGTCCTGGGGATCCCAAAATCTGCTAACCAGGATGAAATTAAAAATGCCTTTCGCACACTAGCGCGCAAATACCATCCGGACGTTAATAAAGAACCGGATGCCGAAGAGAGATTCAAGGAAATCAACGAAGCGTATGGCGTGCTCAGCGACCCTGAAAAACGAGCTGCTTATGACCGCTACGGTCCCGAGGGGGTCAACTTTCAGGGCATGCCAGACTTTACCAGTATGGACCTCTCCGATATACTCGAGGGCTTATTTGGTTTTGGCGGCTTTGGCGGCATGGGTGGTTACAGCCGGCGGGCACGGAATGCACCCCGACGTGGCGCCGACCTAAGCTCCAAAATTCGTATCAGTTTTGAAGAAGCCGCCTTTGGCACTGAAAAAGAAATTGATATTACCCGCGATGAAAAGTGCCCCACCTGCGGCGGCAGTGGCGCTGAGCCTGGCACACGCCCGGTCACCTGTCCCACCTGCCGGGGAAGCGGTGAAGTTCGGCGCGTGCAACAAACCTTCTTAGGCTCAATGGTGCAGGTACAAACCTGCCCCACTTGCAACGGTCGCGGAGAAGTAATCGAGCACCCTTGCCATACTTGCCGGGGAAGCGGGTTGGTCCGCCGCACAACCAAACGTAAAGTCAGCATCCCAGCTGGTGTGGATAACGGTAACCAGATCCGCATCATGGGCGAAGGACAGCCTGGGGTGAATGGCGGACCGAGTGGTAATTTTTACCTTGAGTTGGAAGTAGAACCGCACCCTTACTTTCGGCGCAGCGGTAATGACATCTTGTTAGACGTCGATATCAACGTTGCACAGGCAGCACTCGGCGACGAGATCACCGTTCCGACTTTGGATGGGGAGGAAAAATTACGCATTCCCCCGGGCACTCAACCCGGGAAAGTGTTCAAACTGCGCAACAAAGGCATCCCCGTATTGAATCGCAACAGCCGCGGCGACCAATTAGTCACCGTCAATGTGCAAATCCCTACCCAGCTGACCGATGAGCAAAAAACTTTATTGGAATCTTTAGGAAAGACTATGGGAACCGAAATCAAAATCCAAGAACGCAGCTTCTTGGATAAGCTCAAGGACATGCTCGGTGGCTGAAGCAATGCATGCCTGGCTGGAAGTCTCACTCACCTGCAATGGTGAGTTAGCCGAAGCGGCTGCGGAAGTTTTTGCGCGTTTTGCACCTGATGGCGTGGTGATCGAGGCTGTTACGAGATATGACCCAGAGCAGCACGAGCAGGTGCCAACGGGCGATGTGCGCGTTGCAGCCTATCTGCCCCAAGATGAAGCACTAGAGAGCACGCGCTTGCAGCTCGAAGAGGCTTTTTGGCATCTGCAGCAAATTCAGAGTTTTCCAGAACTGCAATTCAAGTCTATTGAAGATCAGGATTGGATGGCAGTATGGAAGCAGCATTACCAGCCGCTCAAGATTGGCAAAAAATGGCTCGTGCTGCCTGCCTGGATAAACTCAGATCCATCCGAAACCCGCACGATTGTGCGCATTGATCCGGCTATGGCTTTCGGGACAGGCACACACCCAACCACCCAACTTTGTTTGCTTGCTATTGAAGACCATCTTACACCCCATCAAGCTGTCATTGACTTGGGGTGTGGATCGGGCATTTTAGCCATTGGAGCGCTCAAAGCGGGTGCCTCTTTTGCTTTGGCGCTGGATACAGACCCTCTGGCGGTGCAAGCTGCACAACGGAATGCCCAACTGAATGACGTCCAAGCCAATCTCCAGGTTGCCCAAGGCTCTCTAGTGGAAATCCTTGCTGGAAACTTTGCCTTAAAACAGGCACCGCTTGTTCTTGCGAACATCTTGGCGCCTGTACTTGTAAGCCTTTTCAAGCAGGGATTAGCCCAACTGCTTCAGCCAGGCGGGAGATTAGTCCTCTCTGGAATCTTGGAAAATCAGGCATATGAGGTTCTTATTGCAGGGCGAGAAGCCGGCTTAGGGCTGATTCAGAGTTACCAAGCGGAGGACTGGCTCGCCCTCGTTATGGGATAAGCTCAACAGCGCGAACATGAGACCTCATAAGCCTATCAATCTGAAAAGAGATAGGTTTTTTATTCCGTTTTCTAAGCAAATAGCGTCTCTATTTCATCCTTCATGTATAATACAAGTAGAGGATAGAAAGGAGTTAGCAATGGCTATTATCACTATTTCCCGCGAGCTGGGTAGCGGTGGTGGCTTGATTACCCAAATGATTGTCAACACGCTTAACTACCGTCAGGCAGATAAAGAGCTCATCGGAAAAATCATGCTCAAATATGGGGTGCTCACCTTCCACGATGTTTATGACTCGGTGCATACGCTTTGGTCGCGCTTAGATAGCCGCGACAAACAAGTCGTCAACTTACTTAACGAAACCATCAAAGCATTTGCCAAACGGGATAACACGCTGATCATCGGCCGCGGCGGTTTTGTGGTACTCAAGGACTATCAAAATGTGCTCAATGTATTACTGCGCGCGCCTTTCGAATATCGCGTGCGCAATGCCATGCAAACTGAGCAGATCAATGATATCCTCGAAGCCGAAAAAGCTGTGCGCCAAAACGATGAAGTGCGGCAGAGTTTCCTGCAAACTTTTTATAATGTTGACCCCAATGATGTGCGAGGTTTTAACTTGGTGATCGATACCAGCCGCATTCCGCTCAACATGGCGGGCCGCTGGATCATGGAAGGAGCTAAGGCGATTGACGCCCGCAGCATCAAACCAGAATTAAGCTCGCTTCAAGCTGAGGTTGACCCTGTCTTGCTCAAGACGATTGAAGAAGTGCTGGCGGAGCCGAAGTAAAGCTGATCGCCCAGAAAATGTGTGCGTTGGTTAGTAATGAAGAACCCAGCCAAAAAGCGCACCAAAAGATACGCCTAAGAGGATGCTGAGCAGCGTTCCCAAGAGGAAATACTCGGCATTGGCGCGGTTTTCAAGTAGCTTGAAACGCGCTAATGTTTTTAAAGTGGCCAGCAGCGGTAGCCCAGTATAAATTCCCATTACCATTAAATGCCAATTAACGCTCGCTCTATCCAGCCAGTATAGAGGGTTATCTTTTTGCCATTGGCATTGAATCTGCTGGCAAGGCTGGGCAAGCACAGCCAGCTTGGAAACCCATAAAATCTCTAGATGAAGACAAAATGAGATATCTAATCCAGGATTAATTTCGAAAAGCATCTCTTTTAGGATTGATACCTTTGAGTCCGAAAAGATTATATGGCTGAGAGCAAGGCGGACCGCAAGTATGCCGGTGTAAAAACCGCACAGAATTTCATGCTTTTGCCCTCCCACTCAGTGTGCGGTAAAGCTAAGGAACCGTTTTTTTGAATCCCGCTCAGACCGATAATTAACAGGGGTCAGTAGCTGGTTGAAATGGTTATTGCATCATGGCAAGAAACTGGCTTACAGGGCTGCCGTAAACCAACCGGTCGAGCCAAATGTTGTTTTAATTCAGGTAAGTTGCATCCACTCCGGCTATAATTTTGTCATGCCGCTGAACTTGTTCACCTGGTTGCTATCCCTTTTGCCTTTGCTGGTTGTGATGGTATTAATGTTAGGCTTGAGGGCTAGCGGTAAGCGGGCAAGTGCAGCTGGCTGGGTTAGCGCTGTACTCGTGAGCTTGTTAGCCTTTGGCGGCACCTGGAAAGTATTAGCCTACGCCCAGGTGAAAGCGCTCTGGATGAGCTTAGATGTGCTTTATATCGTCTGGGGAGCTTTGCTGCTGTATAACCTGGTGCATGAGGCTGGCGCTATTCAAGCGATTAGCGCTTGGCTGCCCAGCGTTTCTGGGGATAAGGCTGTTCAAGTGTTATTGGTTTCTTGGCTAATGGTCTCCTTTTTGCAAGGGATGGGCGGCTTTGGTGTGCCCATGGCAGTGTGTGCACCGATTTTAGTCGGCATGGGTTATTCCCCAGTCCTTGCCGTGGTGATGACAGCCATCGGGCATGCTTGGGCGGTTAATTTTGGCTCGATGGCGACAGCTTTCCAGGCGCTGATGGCAGTTACCGGGCTCTCAGGGGCGGTTTTGGCGCCTAAAGCTGCTATTTTGTTGGGCTTGGCGATTTTGCCCTCTGGGATGATCGTGGCAGTGCTCGGTAGCGGGTGGAAAGGGTTGAGGCACACCTTTCCTCTGATCTGCCTGGTAAGTTTGGTGATGGGTACGGTGCAATACATCTTAGCCGTGAACGGTTTGTGGAACTTAGCTGCAACTACTGCCTCGCTTGCCGGTTTGCTGTTAATGTTGCTGCTTTTACGCATACCGCGCTTTCGTCAAAAGCCGGCTTTTTCTGCCCAAAGCGCATCCCGCCCTGATTTGCTGGTACTGATCTCTCCCTACCTTATCTTGATGCTGGTTGGGTTTGCTGTGGTGCTCATCCCGCCCTTGAATGCGTTTCTGAGCCGCACCGCGTTCAGCTTGACCCTGCCAGAGCTTTCCACTAAGTTAGGCTGGGTAACAGCGGCTGAGCAGACGCGTCCGTTGCATCCCTTCTCCCATCCAGGCAGCATTTTGCTCTTTACTGTGCTTGTTTCTTGGCTGATTTATACGCGGAAAGGCTATCTTTCCGAGGGCGCTGCGCGAAGGATTGCTCGCAACGTGGTGAAGAGCGCGGGGGATGCCAGTTTAGGGGTGATTGCAATGGTAGGCGTAGCGGCAGTGATGACCACCAGCGGGATGACCAATCTCCTTGCGCGCGGGCTAAGCCAAAGCATTAGCAAAACGCTATACCCTGCTATGGCACCGTTTATTGGCGTGTTGGGGGCTTTTTTGACTGGTTCGAACAATAATTCCAATGTCCTTTTTGGCGTGCTGCAGATGGAAACCGCACGTATGATGGGTTTAGATGTGCCGCTCATTTTGGCAGCCCAAACTGCCGGTGGTTCGCTGGGGAGCGTCATGTCTCCAGCGAAAGTAATCGTCGGCTGCAGCACGGTGGGTTTGAGCCAAAAAGAAGGCTTGGTCATGCGCCGCTTGGTGCTATTGGACCTGATTCCTGTGGTGATTGTGGCGGCTGTTGCGCTCATTTGGTCTGTGTTTTTAGGAGCCAGCGGATGAACAAAAAGCAATTGCACCTGCCAACACTTTCTATGCGTGCTAGCTTACTGCTATTGATTTTAGAGCTGAGCCTCCCGTTCGGACTTTATGCGGCACTGAGCGCTGAAGAAATAATTCTGGCTAAGCTGCTTTTTGGTTTGATCACCGCCGGTATGCTGGTGATATTAATCCTGCCGGAAAACCCTAAGGGTTGATAGCCTTTCGTTCTGGTTGTCGTTATCGCAATGGAAATTTTGCAGTAAACTCATGCAGAGGAATTCTTGATGATTAAACGCAAACGCAACTTACAAAGTTTATTCAAACGCATCCCGATTGTCCCGATAGGAGTGGTGCCCTCAGTGCGCATCTCCGGCATTAGTCTCGATTCGCGTCAGCTGCAGCCTGGGATGTTGTTTGCAGCGCTCAAAGGCGAAAACGCTGATGGTTTCGACTATATTCCGCAAGCTGTAGCAGCTGGTGCTGTTGCTGTGATGAGCGATCGCCCAGCCCCCGAGGGCTTAGCGGTCCCTTTCGTGCAGGTGGAAGGCGACCCACACCGGGCGGTGGCTTACGTGGCTGCGGCACTGCATGACTTCCCAGCGCGAAAGCTGCGCATGATTGGCGTGACTGGCACCGATGGCAAAACCACGACTACCTGGATGATTTACCATATCTTGCGCAGCGCCGGCATCCAGGCTGGGATGATCTCAACGGTGAGCGCTTGCATTGGCGATGCGGTGCTCGATACAGGATTTCATGTCACCACGCCTGAAGCTCCGTACGTTCAAGATTACCTGGATCAAATGGTTCAGGCTGGCTTGACCCACTGCGTCTTGGAAACAACTTCCCATGGCTTGGCGCAGGGGCGTGTGATCGCTTGCGACTTTGATGTGGCTGTGGTTACTAACGTGACGCATGAGCATTTGGATTTCCACGGCACATACGAAAATTACCTTGCCACCAAAGGGAAGCTTTTTGAAAGCTTAGCTCAAACCCCGCGCAAGTCCATCGGGAATCTGCGCTTGGCGGTGCTCAATAAGGACGACCGCTCTTATGGTTACCTCAAACGTATTTCGCCAGCCAAGCAGGTCAGCTACAGCATCCTCAATGAGGCGGACTTATGGGCTGACGCAATCGATAACCAGCCGCAAGAATTGGCTTTTACCTGCCATATTGGCGCAGAGCAGACCGCACGCGTGCGCACCCCTATGGTCGGGATCTACAACGTCTCCAATAGCTTGGCTGCATTGGGGGCATGCGTGGTTGGCTTGGGTATTCCATTTGAAACTGCAGTGGCTGCGCTGGCTAATTTGCCTGGTGTGCCAGGGCGCATGGAAAAAATTGACCTTGGGCAGGATTTTTTGGCAATAGTGGATTTTGCCCATACCCCCAACGGCTTGGCACGGGCGCTGGAAACAGCTCGCGGCTTGAGCCATGGACGGGTCATTGCTGTTTTCGGCTCGGCTGGGCTTAGGGATCGCGAGAAGCGCCGCCTGATGCCTCAGGTTGCCTTACAACAAGCCGACCTCACCATTTTGACTGCCGAAGATCCACGTACCGAAGCGCTGGAAGATATCCTTGCGGAGATGGCAGAAGCTGCCCGTCAAGCGGGTGGCTTGGAAGGGCAGAATTTCTGGCGCATACCCGATCGCGGCGAAGCAATCCGCAAAGCTGTGCAAATGGCGCAGCCGGGGGATCTGGTGATTGTGTGCGGAAAGGGTCACGAGCAGTCGATGTGCTTTGCCAAAACTGAATATGCATGGGATGACCGCCAGGCGCTGCAGGCTGCTTTGGCTGAGCGCTTGGGCAAAAGCGGACCAGAGATGCCTTGGCTGCCAACCTCCTCAAGTTGAATTTATTTTAGTAGGAAGTTATTGCTTTTTCTTGCGCCTTTGCTGGTTTCGGCGAAAGTTCTCTCCGAGCAAGCCGCCGTTGAAGCCGCCCATCACGCTCATCAAGCCCACCAAAATGGCAAGCAGGATGGAGCTATTCCAGACCCTTACGAGCGCCAGCACAAACCCGCCTAAGCTGCCGAAAAGACCGTAAGTGATTCCGCGGTTATCTTTGGCTAAAAAGCTGATCAAAAAGGCGATCAACAGCGCTCCCATAAACAGCCCCAGCATCAGGGTGGTATCCACACCCGTCACCGCTTCACCGTAGTTGAGCAGCAGCCAATCCACAAAGCTGAAGAATGCCAAGGCGAAGGCTAAATTGGCAATAACAGCCAATAGTAGGTATAGAACCTTTGTACCGCGGATGTCAAAGGGTGAAGTTCTGTTTTGTTGCATGCGCACATTATACCTACATTCATGCATTCGATTGAGTGTGGAAATCCGTTGAAGGCAATTTTTGTTCTCGCCGGTCTCTGAGTGCGCAGCTTGCCCATAGGGTAAAGCCATTTTGTTATTGTTTACCCTGCTGGGCGAGCCCTATTGGGGCGAACCCCGCAGGGGCGAGGCAATCTTCTGCCACGGTAGAAAAGATTGCTTCGTCGGGCAAAGAGCGCCCTCCTCGCAAGGACAGAGATCGATCAGTGGCTGAAATACTCTTCGTATAAATCTTTCCAATCTATGGTCTAGCCGGTCTCTGAGTGCGCAGCCTACCCGCAGGGCAACAAACTAGAACACGAGTTCTTAATTCTATTTAGGATTTTTCTATCTTTCTACATTGGGACATTATCACTTTACCCTTACACACGGTGAAGCTTTGGCTTGCGAAATTTGAAGTTCTGATATAATAAGTGCCAATGACTAGTCCGTTGTGCGGTACCTTGTGCTGTGCAGCAGGAGACTTGCAAAAATACATTAGGAGCAGATGTCATGGCATTAAAACAAGCTGAAAAAACCGAAATAATCAATAAATTTGCCCGCCAGCCAGGCGATACGGGTTCGCCAGAAGTGCAAATTGCCTTGCTGACGGCACGGATCAACCAATTGACGGAGCACCTGCGTGCCAACAAACACGATGAGAGTTCACGCCGCGGCTTGCTCAAGCTCGTCGGTCAACGCCGCCGGCTGTTAGCTTATTTACGCCAAAAAGATTACGATCGATTCCTTGCAATTACTGAATCCCTCAATATCCGTAAGCGATAAATCGAAATTTCGGAATGTATAATCAAACCGCAAGAGGTAGCGCGCAGGCAGTACAGGCGGCTTGCGCTGCTATCTATTTGCGGATATTATGATTAAAAATTATTAATAATTTGCAGCCAGTCGGGTATTGAAAGGCGGTGGCCAAGTGCTGACCATTGGCTTTCAGTCCCTGAACTGGCGCAACCAGACGAAAGGACAAAATGAAACCTGAAGCAAAATATTTTTCAACTCACTTAGGCGATAAAGAAGTCACCTTCGAGACGGGGCGGCTTGCCCGCCAAGCCGGAGGTGCGCTCACTTTGCGCCAAGGGGATTCGGTAATCTTCGCTGCTGCGACTATGGGCGCGGTTCGCGAAGGTACGGACTTTTTCCCCCTGACTGTCGAATACGAAGAACGTATGTATGCCGGAGGAAAGATTCCTGGCTCGTTCTTCCGCAGAGAAGGCAGACCGAGCACGGAAGCCACACTTGTGGCTCGGCTCGCTGACCGACCGCTGAGACCACTCTTCCCAGAAGGGATGCGCAATGAAGTGCAGGTGGTTTTGATGTCGCTATCAGCTGACTCCACAAATCCATTGGATATTTTAGCGATCAATGCAGCTTCAGCTGCCCTGATGATCTCCGACATTCCCTTTGGAGGGCCGGTCGGAGCTGTGCGCATTGGCTATATTAACGATCAACTTGTGGTCAACCCCACCTTACCAGAGATAGAGGTTTCGAAGCTCGACTTGCGCGTAGCAGGCACCAAAGAAGCGATATTGATGGTGGAATGCGGCGCCAATGAGGTTAGTGAAAACCTTATTGTGGAAGCGTTAGAGCTCGCGCATCGTGAGATCCAACCTATCATTGCTCTGCAAGAACAGATGCAGAGGGAAGTGGGTAAACCCAAGCAAACCGTCGAGGTGAAAATCCTTGATTCAGCATTAATCGCGCAGGCACGCGATAGCATTCGTGATCGCTTAACCGCGATCCTAGACCAGCCTTACAGCAAGGAAAATTTGTATGGCGGTATCGATGCGCTGAAGGAAACTTATTTAGAAGAAGTCGCCGCATCAACAGAATTGACTGATGAGCAAAAACTGGATTACGGTAAAGCGTTTGATGAGGCAGAACGCCTGATCGTACGTGACCGCATCCTCAACGAGGGCAAGCGCCCTGATAACCGCACGTTTGATGAAATTCGTGAGATTTCCTGCGATGTGAATATCAGCCCGCGTGCCCATGGCTCTGGCTTGTTCACGCGCGGAGAAACCCAGGTGCTCACTTTGGCAACTTTGGGTACGCCTAAGGAAGCCCAAGAGTTAGATAATCTAATTGAGACCGAAGCCAAACGTTACATTCACCACTATAACTTCCCGCCTTATTGCACGGGTGAAGTTGGGCGTCTTGGCAGGCAATCCCGCCGCGAAATTGGTCATGGCGCCCTGGCTGAGCGGGCACTTGTGCCGGTGCTACCGGATGAGAAGGTCTTCCCCTACACCATGCGCTTAGTCTCCGAGGTGCTTTCTTCTAATGGCTCTTCTTCGATGGCATCGGTGTGCGGCTCGACATTAGCCCTAATGGACACTGGCGTACCGATTAGCGCGCCTGTTTCGGGCGTCGCAATGGGCTTGATCAAAGAAGGTGAGCGCTATATTATCCTGACCGATATTTTAGGCGCAGAGGATCACTTGGGCGATATGGACTTTAAAGTCGCTGGCACGCGCAATGGCATTACGGCTTTGCAGATGGATATCAAGATCAGCGGAATTACTCCGGCAATCATGGCAGAAGCATTAGCGCGGGCTAAAACTGCACGTTTGGCAATTTTGGACATCATGCTGCAAACCATTGCTGAACCCAACCCCACGCTCAAGCCGCATGCCCCTCGCATTGAAACCGTAATGGTCCCGGTGGAAAAAATTGGAGCTATTATCGGCCCAGGCGGGAAAAACATCCGCAGCTTGCAAGATGAGACCAACACCCGAATCGATATCGATGAGGATGGAACTGTTTACATTTCCTCAACTGATGGGGTTGGCTTCGATGAAGCTAAAGAACGGATTTTAGGAATGGTGGAAGTGCCAGAGATTGGGCATATTTACACGGGCAAGTGTGTGCGTGTGACTGATTTTGGCGCCTTTATCGAGATTTTGCCCGGCATAGACGGTATGGTGCATATTTCCCAACTTGCCAGCAGCCGTGTGAATAAGGTCGAAGACGTGGTCAAAGTGGGCGATGAGCTGACCGTGATGGTTACCGACATCAGCCCCGATGGCAAAGTGCGTCTCTCCCGTGTAGCTTTATTAGAAGGCTGGACGCCAGAAGAAGCCCGTGAACACGATAACCCCAATCGTAAGAAGAGCAGCGGCAGCTCCGGTCATGGTGGATCAAGCCGTGGCGGTGGGAGAAGCAGCAACCGCGGCGATCAACGCGACCGACGCTAATAGGCTTACTTTAGATACAAAAAACCCAGCCAATTTAGGCTGGGTTTTTGTGATTTAAATCATCTTGTAGCGTTCGAGTGCAGTGAACAAGATCATGTTGACCAATTCAGTATGGTTGATGCCGGCTGCAGCGGCTTCAATAACTAAGTCAGAAATGCCTGGAGAAAGCCCAGGCAGAGGGTTAATTTCCAGGATGTATGGCTTGAGACTGTCATTGATATCTAAGCGGAAGTCGACTCGGGCGACATCCAGTGCCCCGGTGACGCGGAAAACGGCTGCGGCTAACCAATTGAGCTCATCCACAATGTCTTCTGGGATAGGCGCCGGGCAGAGGTAATCTAACTGGTCGGCAAGAGCAGTCTTCAGGCGGTTATCATACACACCATCGGTGAGCAGATAAGGCTTCAGATCCACTTCCATAGGGGGCATAAAGTGTAAGCCAGCTTGAATGCGCGGGGCATTTTCATTGACGGGGATGCGGTGTGCTACGGGTCCGACGAGATTGCCGACCAAGCCAACAGTAACCTCCCGCCCTTCGATAAATTTTTCGACCAGAGCGGATTGATGATAAGTGCGCAAGATGAATTCTAGCTGCCGGCGCAATTCGCATTCATCATGCACGATTGAATCATAACTGATGCCCATACCTGTGCCTTCACGGCTGGGTTTGACAAACAGCGGAAAAGTCATGCTCTCATCCAGAGGCTCATCCACACGTTCAAAGGATTGAAAGTCTGGGGTAGGCAAGCCATGCCAAGCGAGAATGCGTTTGGTCATGGGTTTATCCAAGGTGAGCGCCAAACAAAGCACCTTGGAGCCTGTATATGGAATTTGTAATTTTTCTAAGATGGCGGGAATTTGCGCCTCGCGGGCATCTCCATAGTGCCCCTCACTAATATTGAAGCAAATATCGGGCTTATAGGCGCGAACGGTGTCCATGATTGTCTCGTCAGCCTCGAGAAAATCAGCTTCGTTTCCACCGGCACGGATCGCTTCGCAGATTGCTTCAACGGTTGATTCAGAATCAAGGTCTGCCCATTGATCTTCGGACAGACCTTCAAAGTGCGGGGCATTTTTCTTTAGGTTTGCCAAAACCGCAACGCGAAACTTTTTCATTTTTTAAGTGTCTGGAACTCCTCGGACATTTTAATTTAGCGGAGAGATTATAACATTACCTACTTAGCTGGCAAGTTATTTTTATATCCAGCCCCTCTATGGAAACTGAGAGGCTGGACGATTTTGGCTCAGGTTCTTTTATGATTCAAGCTTGATCATCTTAGCGTCTTCTTCAGCGGCACGCTGCATGCCGCGTTCGATATCTACACGCTGCAGCATGGCGATGCCAACCAAGAAGAAAACCACGAGGGAAACGATACCCCATCTGCCGCTGCCGGTTATATTGGTGACCAGTGCCATTACTGCCGGACCAATAACCGTGTTGAATTTTTCCGCCACACTAAAGAACCCATAAAACTCGGCGCTTTTGCTCTTGGGGAGCAGTCGACCAATCAGCGAGCGGCTAAGAGCCTGGCTGCCACCTTGCACCATGGCGACTCCAAAACCAAGCACGAAGAAATGCCATTCTTGGTTCATAAAGAAGCCTAAGATTGCAACAAGCGTATAAATCAGGAGGCTGACTGTAATCGCTTTTTTACTGCCCCATTTTTTGACCAGGTTTCCAAAGAGGATAGCGAAAGGCGCCGCTACAAATTGCACCATCAGGAAGGTGCCCAGAACAGTCATCGTGCCAAATCCCAAATCGGTGGCGAAGGCAGCCGCCATGGTGATGATGGTGCCGATGCCATTTGAGTAAACTAAGAAGGTGAGCATGAACCAGAAGAGATCTTGGAATTTGCTAATATCTTTGAGGGCTTTAATAAAACGTTGAAAACCCACCTTGACGACACTCTCGCCAATTTCACTCTCTTCAGCCATACGGACAGGTTCCTTGACATGCCTGAAGAGTGGAATGGAGAAAACTGCCCACCAGACCGCTACGCTTGCTAAGCTCAAGCGCATCCAAAACATCGTGGCTTGCGGCTCGCCCATACCGGGCGTTAGCCGAGGTCCAAGAAAAATCATCAGAACATTGATGAGCAAAAGGATACCGCCGCCAATATAGCCCATAGCAAAGCCGCGCGATGATACCTGATCGATTTCATCTTCGCGGGCTACATGCGGGAGGAGCGAATCGTAAAATACCAGCGAGCCAGCAAATCCGATTGTGCCCAAGATATAAAGGATACAACAAAGCAGCCATTCTTCGGGTGTATCAACTAAAAAGAGCAAGCCCGTGCTGATCACGCCTAAGGCAACGAAGATCGCCATAAATTTCTTTTTAGATGCCCGAAAGTCAGCAATGGCGCCCAAGATTGGGCTGATTAATGCGGCAAGGAGGCTGCCAATTGCCACGGTATAGCCCCATAGGCTCAATGACCTTCCAGCAGCAATGTATGCGCTGAAGTAAGTTGGCAATATTGCCCCCATGACTGTGGTGGCAAAAGCCGAGTTGGCCCAGTCGTACATTGTCCAGGCCCGAATTTCAAGTTTGTGCTTCAAATCATCCATGAGAACTCCTTTTCCAAAAATTTTTGATTCGATAATACTTCACCAAGTCTGCATATATGTGTCAAAAACTTCCCGTGCTGCATTTAAATTTAACACCCCAAGCTCTAAAAAGAGGTGGTCGAGCTGCTTGAAAAGTTGATCTTCCTGCTTAGCGGTAAGGATAGCTTGTAAGCGATTATTGGGTAAGCCATAAGGTTCCAGGTATGCCTTGAGAAACTTGCGGAAAGGTAAAACCGCTCCGTTAGGATAATAAGGCTGCATAGCCCGATATTGATAGCAAATCAAGCCGTAAACTTCAGCGGGGGTCACCTCAGAGCGCTCCCGCCAGGAAAAGATCCACGGGTTGGTTTTTGCGCCACGCCCGATCATGACCGCATCACAGCCTGTCTCGGTGAGCATCTGACGCGCAAGTGCCGGCGTGGTCACGTCGCCATTGCCGATCACAGGCACCGGCAGGCAAGCTTTCAACTCGGCGATTGGCTCCCAAATGGCTTTGCCGCGGTAAGCCATTTTGCCTGTACGCCCATGTAAGGTAATTGCTTGGGCGCCGTTGGCAACGGCAATCTCTGCAACCTCACGATAATTCAATGAGTCTTCATCCCAGCCTAAGCGCATTTTGGCAGTGAGAGGCACCGGCACAGCTTTGCCCACCAGCTGGAAGGTTTGGGCTACCTTTTCCGGTGTGCGCATCAGCCCCACGCCGGCACCGCGCGAGGCGATGCGCGCCGTCGCGCATCCAAGGTTGATATCGAAAAAGTCAGGCTTGTACTTGGCGTAAATCTCACCTGCGGAGTCCGCCATGCGTTGGGGGTCATTGTCTAGAAGTTGGATACCAAAAGGGCGTTCCTGCGGCTGGAAGGCAAAACGGCTTTGCTGAAAGTGTTTCTGGACGCTAAAATCCAACGTGTTGATAAACTCGGAGAGGGAAAGGGCAGAACCCAAGCGCCGCGTGATTAGCCGGAAAGGAGGATCACTGATCCCATCCATAGGTGCTAAGATAAGTTGGCCGTAAATTGGAAGAGAGCCAATGCTAAATGCGGGTGAAAAATCTGAGCTTCTGCTCTGATGATTTGCTTCTGGAAGTGGGTCTGCATCCGCGGTATGAGTCATCGTTTTGTTATCTGCTCTATGGCTTTAATTATCCCATAATTTTCTGTGAAATTAAAAGTTTAAAGGATTCTTTACGTGAGTTTAATGGGATTTCAGCTGCCTCAGCGCCCAAGCGCAAGCCTCCCTCACAGTAGGGTCAGGGTCCTGCTCGAGCGCTTGCTGCAGGGCGGGGATGGCATGGAGATCGCCTGCGTTGCCCAGGGCATAAGCAACATTGCGGCGGAAGCCGGCATATTTTGCCCTGGTGACTGGCGTCTGCCCGTATTTTGCTTCCCACGCCTCTTGGCTGAGGTTAAAAGCTTGGAGCAAATCAGGATATGCCTCGATGACTGCGTCCTGCGCATAGGTAAAGGCAGCTGGGCTGGATTGAGCGTTGAGCGGGCAAGCCATCTGGCAGGAATCACAACCAAATATGCGCTCGCCCAAGAGAGGACGCAGTACCTCCGGAATAGATCCGCGGTGCTCGATGGTCCAATAGCTGAGGCAGCGGCGGGCGTCTACTGAGCGCTCAGGTCGTAGGGCATGGGTTGGGCAGGCTTGCACGCATTGATAACACTGGGCGCATGGGTCGCCTTCCATCGGCTCGTCAGGTTCCAGCTCTAGATCGGTGAGCAGCTCGCCAAGGAAGACATACGAGCCAAACTTTGGGGTGAGCAGCAGGGAATTGCGTCCAATCCAACCCAAGCCAGCCAAGAAAGCGTAATCCTTCTCTAAGATAGGAGCAGTGTCTACGCAAACCAGCGTGTGCACGGGTTTGCCAACCAGCTCAGGCAAGCAGTTTGCAAGCGTGTTGAGCTTTTCCTGCAGGAGGATGTGATAGTCAGGCAAGACGGCATAAGCAGCGATGCTGCCGCGCGGTTGGTCAGAGGTTTCAGCGGGGGCTGGGGCAGGCTTTGGGTAGGGCAGCGCCACGCAGAGGATCGAACGGCAGCCTGGCAGCAGCTGCTGGGGTGTGGAGCGGGAGGTGAGCGCCTCTGGACGGGCGAGATACGCCATGCCCGCCTGCCGGCCAGCTTGGATCCACTCCTGATAGGCCTGGTAATGCGGCGGCGGGATAGCTGGCGCAACCCCAAAAAGAACAAAGCCGAGCTGCTCAGCTTCGGCTTTGATAGCGTCTTTTAAGGACATGATTCTCTCCTTAGCAGGAGAAATCAAGGCGTAACAATATTGTATTCAAAATAAAACGAATAAAAACCAGTTCCGGCAGCATTGACAATCTGCCAATTGCTGCGCACAGTGCCGCCGCTAGAAGGCGCGGTGAATTTCACGGTAAGCGTGATGGACTTGGTAGGCGGTACTTCAATCGGCAGATAAATTGTTTCCGGCGCGCTCATGCGTTCGCCATTGATGAATTTAATCGCATAAGCAGTAGTCCACGTGGTGGTGCCAGTGTTCATGAGGGTCACGTTCACGTCAAAAGGCTGACCTGCGGTGATGTTGCTGCCATCGGCGGGATTGCTGGAAACCCAGACGCCAGCATCCTGCCCGCCTGGGATGGAAGTAGGCACTTGTGTGCCCGCGGGGGTATTGGTTACTGCGATGGTTGGTGTAACTGGTGTGGCAGTGTTGGTAGGTGTGGGCAGGGGGGTGGGGGTATCCGTGGGGCGTGCAATGGCTGTGCGGGTGAAATCCACCGCTACAGTTTCGGCAATGCTGGTCATAATTTCTTCTGGGCTCATTGTGGGTGTGGCAGTTGAGCAAGCTGAGAGCAGCAGAATTATGCTCAAGCTTAGCGAAAAGAGGCTAACCATTGTCTTCTTATTTTTCATCATAACTCCAAGGCACACAAAATAGCATCAAACAAAGCGCTTGATTTCTTATTGTAGAGCTTCACCCAGATTTGTCAAGTCAGCCCGAAGCCTGACGCTGGAACAGCACCTTGAAGAAGGTGTTAATCGAAGCCGCGCTGCCGGAGAGCAAATATTGTGACTTGAAGATCTTCGCCACAGCTCGGATGAGGTACACATCTGAAAGCACCAGCAGTACGAGAGCCACGCCCACCTGCCAAAGCGGTACACCGCCGATCACTATGCGCGTCATCATGGCGACGGGTGCCGTGGGCGGCAGAATGCTAAGCACGGTGGAAAGGGTACCGTGCGGTTCTGAAATCAGCGTACTGATAGAAAGCAAGGTAAAGAGCAGCGGAAGGGAAAACACAAAAGTCGATTGGCTGCCTTCCCGCAGGTTAGGAACCATCGCACCCCAACCCGCCATTAAGCTGCCGTAAAATGCAAACCCAAGGGCGAAGAACACAATGCCATAGAGAAAGACATATGCAGGAATTTGCAGGTTGGCTGGAATGGCGAATGTTTGTCCACTCATGCGCAGCAAGAGAAGAGCTGCGCCAAACCAGACCGCCATCTGGAGCAGGTGGGCTAAGCCTAAACCCATCAGCTTGCCGGTGAAAAGCTGAGTAGGCTTTACTGAAGAAAGCAGCATTTCCATCACCCGGTTTTCTTTCTCCTTGCTAATCGCAGTGAGCAACATGCTGGAGCTGGTAAAGATGATCATGTAGAAAAACAAGGTGATTGCATACGGGACAAAAAAAGTAAGAGGGTTATCGGTATCGCGCGCATCTGCCGTTTGCGGGTTGATTTCAACCATCTGAATGGAAGGGCTTTGGGTATATTTCAGGTAGAGATCCATATCCCCGCCGAGCAAGTTATATTGCATCAGCTGCTCAAAGACGCTTGTGCCTTCAATCCCACTGAGAGGGTTGACCTCTTCCACGTAATAAGTGACCTCGCCGCTTTCTAAGTAATCGGGAGCGACCATATAATATCCCTTGAGCGCGCCTGCTATGGTTTGTTCTCGTGCGGTGGCTTCATCGTTCACTAAAACCAGGCTGCCACCGACAATCCAATCAGGGACTTCTTTGATTAAGCCGCTTTGATCGACGATGCCAGCAGGCAAGGCTGACTGACTGCCGCCTGTAAAAACATCACCGAGCGCCTGGCTTTGGGAGGCGGAAAGCGAATTGAGCACCCAAAGGATGAGCGCCGGCACGAGAGGCACCAAAATCAGTGTGAGGATAAACGACCGCCGAGAAACGGTTTTGTAGAATTCATATTTGAAGATTGACCAGACTTTATTCACGGCCAGCCTCCTTGGCGAATAATTGGCTGAGGGAAACCCGTTTGGAATATTGCAGCATGCCGCGCCGGAAGGCTCTACCCGCCAGCCAGATGGTCAGCAGGCAGAAGAAAACCATAATCACGAAGACTAAAATGATCTCCCAGGTGGGGACGTTAGTGATAGCGATGCGTGTGGACATAGCCAGCGGCGCACTCATCGGGAAAAAGCTCAAAATGCGTGCGAAAGTACCATTGGGATTCTGAAGAATTAATGAGAGAAAGTAATAGGGCAGGAAGATTGGTAAGGTAATCAGGCCGGTTACTTGAGAGGCTTCCTGTGTCTCGGTTACAGTAGAGCCGATGATCGCCATCAGTGCGGAGGTGAACACAAACGCCGGCAGCGTCAGCAGCAAGCTGAGGATTAGCTCGTTCCAGGGGACTTGCAAATTTTGCATGAATGGGATGCGGTCACCAAAACTAATCAGCACCGCCGCTGCCACCACCGTCCAGGCGAGCAGTTGCGTCAGCCCTACGCTGAGGTTGCCAATGATTTTACCGGCCATGAGTTCGTTGGGTGAGACGGACGTCACCACAATTTCCATTGTGCGGTTTTCTTTTTCTTCCACCAATGCTTGTAGCAGATACCCGCCGCTAGTCATAACGGCAATCACAAAGAGAAAGCTGATCACCATGGGGATAATGATTTTCGCAGCTTCATTTTCCTCAACTATCCGTGTGCCATCCAAAGATACTTGGGTAAAATGGCTGCCTTCCGTCAGGCGTTCGAAATTGGGGATGGTCTCGCCTGCGAGCAAGTTGGTGCGGATGAGTGTGTCGACCTCAGTGCGAATTTCACTGCTGAGCGGCTTATTGAAATAGTAAATTAGCTGATAACTATCCGTATAGCCCTGCGGGATGACAAAATAGCCTTGAATTTTGCCGTCCTCAGCCGCCCATCGTGCAGAGGTTTCATCGGCATATGGGATGAGCGGGATAAATGGCTCAAAGAATGAGGTTTTTTCTGGTTGTACCTGCGGCTGCTTAATCAGGCCAGCCCGATCAACATAACCGACTGGGTCAGTATCAATTGAAGCAAAAGTAATGACCACAGAGAGCAGCATAATCAACAAAATGCCGGCTGGGACAGCAAAGAGCGTGATCCAGAAAGCCTTGTTATTGACGTGCCGTGTATATTCATACTTGGCGACTTCATGCATCTTGTTCATGCTGAATCTCCTTCTTACCATTGCCATTATTGCTGCCTTGCACGACCTGGATAAAGATTTCGTCTAACGAAGGCGTGGCAATCTCAAAGGCATTCAGTGCGATGCCTTGATTGACTAACGTGACCAGTAGGTCATGGGGAGTTATGCCGGGTTCTGGGGTGAGTTTGATCATTGTGTTGAGCCGCTCGCTGCGCGCTACCCCAGGAAGTGTTGCGGGTAAAGGCTGGCTGGTATTGATGAGCACCTGATTGGTGGCAAAGCTTTCATAGATTTGCTGCAAGCCGCCATAGAGCAGCACATTGCCATGGTCAATCAGGATGATTTTGTCACACAGCTGCTCTACCTGGTTCATCTGGTGGGTGCTCATCATTATCGTTTTCCCAGCGGCGCGCTGCTCTTTGAGGATATCTTTGACCAACTGCGTATTCACTGGGTCAAGCGCGCTGAAGGGTTCGTCGATGATGATGACTTGTGGATCGTGGATGAGGGTTGCAATTAGCTGAGCTTTTTGCTGCATACCTTTGCTCAACTCTTTGACCTTGTTCTTACGGAATTCGGTCAGTTCAAATTGCTCTAAGTAAGCGGGTAATTTGGCGTCGATTTCCTCGCGGTTCATACCCTTAAGAGTAGCTAAATATTGTAAGCACACCTCAAGCGGGACGTCTTGGTAAAGCCCGCGTTCTTCAGGCAGATAACCGATGAGGTTCTTTTTTTCTTCGTTCATTGGTCCGCCCAAGATGGAAACGCTGCCGCTATCGGGTTCGTAGATATCCAAGATGATGCGGATGGATGTGGTCTTCCCTGAGCCGTTAGGACCGAGCAAACCGAAAATCTCACCAGGTGCAACCTCAAAAGAGACATCCTTGACCGCTTGGACTTCACCAAAGCGTTTGCTAATATGCTCAACAACGATAGACTGCATGTTTCCTCCGAAATAGGATGGCTAAGTGATATATGAAGCGCAAATCTTCTCAATTCTAACTTAATTTTAGCTCCGGCGTTTTTTTGAACAGTAGATTTTCTATCGAATTATCCGTGGAATAAAAAAGCCTTCTCTTCCCAAGAGAAGGCTTTATGTAGTTTTAATTGGACGCTATTCTTTTTCGTACGGTTCGCCCTCTGCCGCTGGCGCTTGGCCTTTGCCGATGAATCCAGCTAACACGATCATGGTGATCAGGTAAGGCGCCATAGCCATAAACTGCGGTGGGATGGCGCTGCCCAGCAGGGAGAGCTTAGAACCGATGGCATCGGCAAATCCAAAGAGGAAGCCGGCGCCCAAGCTGCCAATTGGCATCCAATTGCCAAAAATCATTGCCGCCAAGCCAATAAAGCCCTTGCCGGCAGTCATGCCCTCATCAAAGCGCCCGACTGAGCCTAAGGTAAAGAAGGAGCCGGCAATTCCTGCCACTAAACCGCTAAGCAAGACGCCGATGTAGCGCGTCTTAATCACGTCTACCCCCAGAGTATCTGCAGCTTTGGGGTGCTCGCCGCAAGCGCGAAAGCGCAGCCCCCAGCGGGTGCTAAAGAGCGCTACCTGCAAAATGATCAAGATTGCAAACATCAAGTAAACAAAGATGTTTTGGTTGAACAGGATCGGTCCAATCAGAGGAATTTGCGATAAGAGCGGCACAGGCACGCGTCCAAACATAGGCGGAATATTGAGGCTTTGGTTGACCTGCATGAATTTTTGGGAGATGAAGGCAGTCATGCCTGCGGAGAATATGTTGATGACGGTGCCGGAAACAACTTGGTTGATCTTGTACTTGATGCTCAGAACAGCGTGGATCGCTGCAAGCAGCATCGACGAGAGCATGCCGGCTAGTAAACCAAAAACAGCGCTTTGCGTCAGACTGCCAACCAACGCTGCAATCATTGACGCCATCAACATCATCCCTTCGATGGCAATGTTAACTGTGCCGGAGCGCTCCGCCAATATACCGGAGAAAGCTGCTAAGGTAATGGGTATTGCCAGCAATACCGCGCTGGAAAGCATGCCAGCTAAGTTAAGCGACTTACCGCTGGCTTGCCAGATTAAGAAGCTAAAAATGAGCAATAATCCACACACGCCCACCACTGTGTTGGTGGCTTCGCCAAAACCTTTGACTAGCTGGAAGATGCCAAGTGCAATGCAAATCCCTGCCAGGAAGGTGAGTGAAAGCCGAGCGGGCAGCACCCAATCCGCCATTTGGCCAACGTCAATGCCGCCTGGCGTCATCACGAAGACCGTTTGCACATCGGCGGAGAGTGTGGCAGCAAAGATAAAATAAATCAGCAAGCCAATGATAATTTCAACCAGCCCCATGGAAATTTTGCGAGCAGGGGAGATCGCAGTAAGCTTTTTTGGGGATATAGTTTGTGCCGTAGTAGTCATTATTTACCTCCCCAACCGCTGAGGAAGACTTGCGTTTCTTCAACTTTAGGTTGTTTCAGGTGATAAATCGAACGAATGATAGCTGGTGCGGCTACAAAGATTAGGATGATAGCTTGAATCACGTCTATAATGTCGATCGGGATAGCAGATACGACCATCATACGCGTGGCACCATTGCGAAGGGTGCCAAAGAGCAGCGAGGCTAAAATCACCCCAATTGGAGTGTTATTGCCAATGAGGGCTAAGGCGATGCTATCAAAACCATAGCCTGAAGAAAGACCCAGCGCCATACTGTGGTTGACTGCTAAGATTTGTGTGCCGCCAGCCATGCCTGCCAAGGCGCCGGAGATTGCCATGGCAATCATGATGGAATTATCGGTGTTCAACCCGGCGTAGCGTGCTGCACGCGGGTTTGTGCCTACTGTGCGCAGGTTTAAACCCCAAGTAGTTTTGAAGAGCAGCCAGTTGATCAACCAGGCAATTGCGAGTGCAATGAAGAAGCCCAAGTGAAAACGAATTGGGGAAGCAAAAAACTGGGGGATTTTAGCGGTGTCTTGGATAAGCGGGCTGAGGGGCATGCCGCCCGAACCAGGCCGCGTCATTGGCCCGGAGAGCAGCCATTCTGTCAGGCGGAAGGCAATCCAATTCATCATGATCGTATTGATCACCTCGTGCCCGCCGGTTTTAGCCTTTAGTAACCCTGGGATAAAAGCCCAAATTGCGCCTCCCAGCGCTCCCGCAAGGAAAGCGAGGGGCATATGAATATAAGCAGGAAGACCAGTGACGGCATAACCGACGTATGTGGCACAAGCGGCACCAATGAAAAGCTGGCCTTCCACGCCGATGTTGAACAACCCGCTGCGAAAGCCCACAGCGACTGCCAACCCCGAAAAAATATAGGGAGTGGCTTGGACTAAACTTTCTAAAAAGGGATTGACGGCTGAACGGATATCCCGCGGGTCGCCGGTGGAGATGGCATTCACGATTTTAGCCGGATCGGCAATCGAACCGGTGAAAAGCGCTCCATAGGCTTTTCCAATCTCAGTGAATGCCTGCCCAAAACCCTGCCATATCGACTCGCTAAAGGCAGCCCAAACGGTTGGGCTGGTGGCGGCGATCAGAATTGCGCCGATAATCAGCCCCGTGAGGATAGCCAGCAGTGGGATTGAGATAGTGGACCAGAAGGAACGTTTATGCGTTTCACCTTCTGGGGTTGGTTCGTTGATTTCCTTTAGAACTTGCTGACCAAAGTCAATTTTTCCTTGTGCTTGTTCAGTCATGGTTTGGCCTCATCAAAAGGTTACTTCAATTTCAGTCTCACCGCTAAGCTGGATTGGTTCCTCAGGGATGATGCCAGCCATCAGCAGACCGATATAGTCCTTAGAAATGCCCTTATTGGGCACAATCGCCAGTATTTTTCCACGATACATCACTGCAATGCGGTCAGAAAGTTCCAAGATTTCATCTAATTCTGGCGAGACAAGCAAAACTGCGCAGCCTTCATCCCGTTTCTGGATGATGCACTTATGGATGTATTCAATCGAGCCAACATCCAACCCGCGGGTGGGTTGGCTGGCTGCTAAGAATTTAATCGGGCGGGAAAGTTCTCGCGCAATAATTACTTTTTGCTGGTTTCCGCCAGAAAGCGAGGAAACAGGGGTGAGCGCGCTGGGGGTGCGAATATCAAATTCTCTGATTAATTTCTCAGCATGCTCTAAGATAGCGTCATATTGCAAGATGATGCCTTTGGAAAAGGGAGCTTGATAATATGTGCACAGCACTAAGTTTTCAGCCACGGGGAAGGGCAGCACTAACCCAACGGATTGACGGTCTTCTGGCACGTGGGCTGTGCCTAATTCGGTTATCTTGCGGGGTGCCGCATTGGAAATATTTTGACCCAGTAAGGTGATACTGCCACTCGCAATCTTTGTCAGCCCGGTAACTGCTTCTACCAGTTCGGTTTGACCGTTGCCCTGTACTCCGGCAATTCCTAAGATTTCGCCTTCGCGGATCTCAAAAGAAACATCATCCACAACAATGTTTTGGAATTTATCAGCGACGATCAAGTTTTCCACTTTGAAGACTAACTCGCCGGGTTGAGGTTCTTTCTTCTTGACCGTGAGGTTCACTTGCCGCCCGACCATCATGGCGGCTAAGGCATTCTTATCTGCTTCAGCCGGTGTGGTCTCTCCGACAACTTGACCTCGGCGGATTACCACAATGCGGTCGGCAATCTCCATCACTTCGCGTAGTTTGTGCGTGATGAATATGATGGACTTGCCTTGAGCCACTAAGGAGCGCATAATCTCGAAAAGTTCATCAGACTCCTGTGGGGTGAGCACCGCTGTAGGTTCGTCAAAAATGAGAATATCGGCTTCCCGAAAGAGCAGCTTTATAATCTCGACCCGCTGCTGAACGCCAACGGGTAAATCGCGGACATAATCATCCGGGTTCACTTCCAAGCTATATTTTGTGGAAATCTCACGGATCCGTTTGGCAGCGCTTTCGCGATCGAGTATATCCCCCACCTTGACGGATTCTGCTCCTAACATCACGTTTTCGGTTACTGTAAAGACTGGAATGAGCATAAAGTGTTGGTGCACCATGCCGATTCCGGCGCGGATGGCATCCGAGGGAGAATGAATTTCGACACGTTGACCACGGATGAAGATTTCGCCTTCATCCGGCTGGTAAAGACCGTAAAGGATGTTCATAAGCGTGGTTTTCCCCGCGCCGTTTTCCCCTAGTAAGACCAATATCTCGCCTTGATTGAGCTCAAGGTCGATATGATCATTGGCTAATACACCGGGAAATTGTTTTGTGATTCCTTTGAGTTCTAGAATAGGTGGCATAGGAACACCTTCAGACATAGAATTTAATGGTAATTATCTTACCACAAAATTTAAAAAAACGGGTCAGCTTTTAGCTGACCCGCTTTGTGAGTAACGAACGGCGTTTACTTGACGGATACTTTGCCAGCAATGATATCAGCTTTCAGCTGTTCGATTTCAGCTTTCAGCTCAGCTGGTACCATGCTATCCAGATTGTGGAACGGTGCAATGTCTACACCCTTATTTTCAAGCGTACCAACCACGTTGCCACCCTTGAAGGTTCCATCGATTACAGATTGAATCACCTGGAAGGTCGTGGAATCCATGAGCTTCATCACGGAAGTCAGGGTAATATCGGCATATTCGGGGCTGGTGAGTACCCAGTCGGAGTCCACACCGATGAGATAAGCATTGCCGCGTTCTTTAATGGCAGCTGCAGAACCCAAACCAACAGGTCCAGCCACAGGCATGATGATATCTGCACCCTCGTCCATCAGAGAGACGGCTAACTCGCGGCCCTTCTGCTGGTCATCGAAGGAGTTGCTGAACAAGCCGGAATCAGGGTTTGCGGGATCCCAGCCTAAGACTTCCACGTTGGTGCCTTTGAGTTGGTTATAATAGGCGACGCCTCTGGCAAAACCATCCATAAAGATGGTAACTGTTGGGATGGGCAAACCGCCGAAGGTACCAACTTTGCCAGTTTTGGTCACACCAGCAGCAAGGTAACCGGCTAAGAAGGCTGCTTCATCCGTGTTGAAGATCTGCCCGACAACATTGGGGATTGGGGGATCGTAAGTGTAGTCCACAATAGAAAACTTCATATCGGGGTTAGCTTCAGCTGCAGCTTTGGTTGCATCGCCGATGAGGAAACCAACGGTGATGATGAGGTCGCATTTCTCTTCAATGAAAGCATTTAAGTTCTTCTCATAATCTGCAACCTCTTTGGATTCCAGGTACTTGCCCTCGACGCCAAGTTGAGCCATGGCATCCTGGACACCCTTCCAAGCAGTGGCATTGAAGGACTTATCATCGATACCCCCGGTATCGGTGATTTGGCAGACCTTGATCTTTTTTGTTACTTCAGTCTCAGTGGCTGTGCCACCACATGCAGCCAAGACCAAACTACCAAGGATCAGAACGGTCATTATTGTGATAAATCGTTTATTCATATTTCATTCTCCTCTTGTTTGTTTTGTAAAATATCCGGAAACCCGGTTTAACGATTGGTTAAAGTATACATGGCTATTGGGTTCTATGCAAGATGTTTACTCCAGTTGTTGGGCATCACTTTCAGATTTTAATGTCGTAGTTTGGGATTTATCACCAGGCTCTTTGGTTTTCATTCCTAAGACCATGAAAAATGCGGCTAACATAAAAACGGGCCCGATGACAAAAATGGAAGCATAGTTATTGCCTGCTAACTTGATGATTAAACCATTTATATTTGGCCCAGCAATGGCAGCTAATGTGGAAAAAAGGTAATAAAGTCCGGTGTAGGTGCCAATGTGAATTTGGTCGGTCAGGTCCACAACCACGGGTAACGAGTTGATATTTATCAACGCCCAACCGATACCAGCTAACATGAGGAGTATCGTCAGGTTCATAAAATTGCCTAATAGTGGTAGGGTGGTGTAAGTTTGCACCTGAATATCCCTCGGCATGATAAACGCACTCAAGATGGATATGCTCATCAAGGCGAGACCCGTAAGGATGGTTCTTTTACGCCCAAATTTGGCGCCGATGAAGCCGGCAGGTATCGAAAATAGCAGAAAAGTAAAGCCCACACTGGTTACCAAAAGCCCTGCTTCTGATGTACTCAGCCCTAAATGATTGACGCCATAGAGGGAGAGAAATGCCTCAATTGCGTTATAAGCGACGAACCAAAAGAAAATCGCTAAAAAGATGCGAATAGCATCACCATGCTGGCTGGTTAAGAGCTCTTTCAGGCTTTTCCATAAGTTTGGCTTCTCTGCGTTGGGGTTTTGGTCATAAACCTTTGGTTCTTTCACGAAGATCAGGACCAAAACTGCTGAAACGAGCACAAGAAAAGAGCCAAACCAAAACGGGAAGGCTTCATTTTGACGGACGAGCATTGCGCCAATAGATGTGCCTAACACTAACCCTAATCCACCCATAAAGTTGATGATTCCGTTGGCTTGGGAGCGGTATTCCGAGGGGGTAACATCTGGCATGAGCGCTACAACAGGTGTGCGCCAAAATGCCATTGCCAAAATTGTTGTGACCGTGCAAGCAAAAAATAGTGGCAAAGCGTTAGCCAGCGGCACCAACCCAAAAGCGATGGCAGCAATCGGTGCGCCAATTAGGATAAAGGGTAAGCGCCTGCCTAAGCGTGTGCGTAATCGATCTGACCAAGCGCCTACAGCGGGTTGAATGAACAATGCTGCGATGTTATCCAAAGACATGAAAAAACCCGTAGCAACCGAATCGAAGGCAAAGCGCTTTTCTAACAGGATAGGAACATAGGTATTATAAAGACTCCATAGTACGCTGACGCCAAAAAAACCAAAACCAATCAAAAACGTCTTCCAGTAATTCATTTTATGCTGTTCCATCTGACTCCTCTTCAAGATTTGATGTTGGTTTGTGTGGGGAAAGTCCCTTTAGCTGTGAAGCCATAAACTTTTCGAGAAATGTGCGGTCTTTTTCGCTTAGCCCTGCATTCAGCAGCAAATCTGGGCGGGAAAGCAGCGTGCGGATGAGCGACTGCTCGCGTTTCCATTGGGCTTGCTGCGCATGGTTGCCCTGCAAGAGCACCTCTGGCACCTTCCAGCCGCGGAATTCTGGCGGGCGCGTGTATTGCGGATGCTCCAAGAGGCCGTTCGTAAAAGAATCATGAGAGGGAGCATTTTCATCGCCTAAGACGCCGGGTTGCAACCGGGCGATGGCGTCCATTACGATGAGCGCTGGCAGTTCCCCGCCGGTGAGGATGTAGTCTCCAATGGAGAGGACATGCGTGGCTAAATGTTCACGGATGCGCTCATCGAAGCCTTCGTATCGCCCGCAGATGAGCGCTAAGCGCTCGTAACCTGCAAGCTCAAAAGCAAGCTGCTGATTGAAAACCTGGCCTTGCGGGCTGAGCAGAATAACCGGGCAAGTGGGCGGTTTACCCTCGATGGCTTCCACTGCCGCAAAGATAGGCTCGGGCTTCATGATCATCCCGCCGCCACCGCCATAAGGGGTGTCGTCGGTGGTGTGGTGACGGTCGGTAGCCCAGTCGCGGATGTTATAGGTATTCACTTCGATCAAGCCGGCTTGAATGGCGCGCTTGAGGATGCTAATTTCAAGATAGGGTTGGAAGACTTCGGGAAACAAACTGAAGACGTCGAAACGCATGGATTAATCATAACTGAATCATAATAAATGGGCAAGGCGCTTGCGCGGAACAGCACAGTTGCAAGCCTGTAGCACCCCCGCTTGACGCGCTTAAAAAATCGATGGTAATATCAAAACATGTATTTAAAAGGAAGTAAGCTTTCCATGAATAAGAAGCGCCGGCGCAGCAATCCCCTGCTGATTATTCTGCTTGCCGGTGCTATTATCTTTTTGGTCTATTTTAATGTGATGGTTGTGCCGGGGATGAATCCGCCTTTTGTGCCCACGCCAACTGAAACGCGCGACCCTGTCTCGTATGAGATTGAAGCTCAAAACCTGGCGACTGAAGGTAAGTTTATTGCCGCTATCGAAGCCTATCAGCAAGCGATCAATGCCAACCCGAAAAAGATTGAAAACTATTTGAACATTGCCCGCTTACAAATTTACTCCGGAGCTTATGCGCAAGCACAGGTTAGCGCTGAAAACGCGGTCCTTTTAGAAAACGACAATCCCGAAGCTTATGCCTTACTCGGGTGGGCTAAAGGTATGCAGCAAAATTACTTAGAAGGCGAGAAGGACGCCAAAACTGCCATCTCACTCAACCCGAACAGTGCTTTAGCCCATGCGGTGTATGCGTATATCTTGGCGTTGCGGGTTGAAGCCGGCTTGAACGAATTGGATACCATGGACCTCGCCATAGAAGAATCGCGTACAGCATTGGCGCTGGATGCGAACCTGCTGGAAGCGCGCTGGGCGAGAGGTTATGTGCTCGAAATCACGAGTAATTATGCGGATGCAACGGAACAGTACCAGATAGCCGTCCAGTTGAATTCTAATATTGCTCAGCTGCATTTAGCCCTTGGGCGCAATTACATGGCTTTGGGGCAAAACGATGAAGCCATCTTTGAGTTTACAAAAGCCTACTCTCTCAATCCAACCGACCCGATGCCTAACTATTTTATCTCACGGGTGTATGGCAGCTTGGGTGAATGGGCTAAAGCGATTCAATATGGAGAGAATGCTCTCCGAGATGGACCTACAGAGGCATTTCTCTATGCTAACTTAGGTACGATGTATTACCGCAGCGGCGCATATAACCAAGCCATCCCTTACCTCGAGAAAGCCGTTCGCGGCGGCGTAACCGAGGATGGCGAGGTCATTGAGGGTATGCCCTTGGATTACACCACATCAGTGATTGAGGTTTATAGCCGCTACGGATTAGCCCTGGCACGTGTCAACCGCTGCACGGAAGCTGTTGCCGTAGCAAATGCTATCCTGCAAACGGTTCCGGATAACGCTGATGGCGTTTATAATGCCAATGAGATGATTCGCATTTGCCAGGAGAACCTGACCAATCCGCCCACCGAAACGCCAGCCCCAACCGAGACGCCTGTCTCGGGACCCTCGCCAACACCGCAGGGAACACCATTACCAACCCAAACACCAACGCCTTAAGTATGTATATTAACGAAAAGAAGAACTTATTTCATCGGCCAAGGGGGCAGTCCAACCCTTATCGCGTAATGCTGCTCATACTTATCATCGTTGTGCTCATTGCCGTGCTGCGCAGCTACGCTCAGGGCGAAATCTGGCCGCCTTTTGTTCCTACCCCCACGCCGACTCGCACCGTAAATTCCTATGTGGTGGAAGGGAGTACGCACTTTCAGGCTGGAAACTTGGAAAAGGCAATTGAATCCTACCAAAAGGCAATGGCTTTGGAACCAAATAATCCCGAGATTATGTTAGAGCTGGCTAAGATTCAGGTGTATTCCTCCAATACCTTAACTACCGATGCTGAACGTCGGCAGCGCTTGGCAGAAGCTTTAGAGGTGATCGATCAAGCAAAAGCAATCGCGCCAAACAATGCGGACGTCCTTGCTACACGTGCTTTTGTGCTTAACTGGAATGCGAATCCAATCTTAGCGGGCGATCGTGCGGTTGACCTCCAAAACGAAGCTGAGTCCGAAGCGCTGATGGCTCTCCAATTGGATGGTAGGAATCCCTTAGCTTTGGCATATTACACGGAAATCCTCACTGATCAATATAAATGGGTGCAAGCGCAGCAATATATGGCTCAGGCAATGGAATATGGCCCTCAATATATGGATGTTCATCGCGTGCAAGCGTATCTCTATGAAGTGCTTGGGGAGTACAACTTAGCCATTCAGGAATACCAAAAAGCTATTGAAATTAACCCGAAGTTGACCTTTTTGTATTATTCCGTGGGCAGGCTTTACCGCCACTTGCAGCAATATGACGTGGCGTTGGAATATTTTGACAAAGCAGCAAACCTCAATGAGCAATTAGGGATTAAAGACCCGATCCCCTATATGCTCATTGCGAATACCTACGTGCGCATGGGTGAAGCTATGGTCGCTTCGCGCAATGCCTATAAAGCGCTCACCCTCAGCCCATACAACGCGGATACTTACGGTCAAGTGGGTGTGATTTACTACATGGCGCGCAATTATGAGGGTTCTATCCCGCTTTTGAAGTGTGCTGTGGAAGGTTGCGATGCTGCTGGCAGCTGCGAAGCGCGTGAGTGTGACCCTGAAACCGACGAACAGATTGTGATCCAGGGTTTGCCGCTCTCAGATACGACCGTGACGTATTACTACATTTATGGCTCTGTATTAGCTGGGCTGCATCGTCCAGGGGATGATAAATGCGATAAAGCCTTGGAGATTTTAGCGCAGGTGCGCGCTCAATATGCGGATAACCCGACTATTATGGGCATTGTGGAATCGAGCGAAGCGATTTGCACCGGCGATTAACTCCGCAAGTATAAATATTTCATAAGAAATTTATTCTGCTCTTGACTTCTCTTTTTGGGGGTTGTATGATTACATGTGTTAGCACTCTCACTATAAGAGTGCTAAATTGATGTGAAAGATAAAAAAATATCATAATGCGGAGGAATATATGTCAATTTCGTTAAAACCTTTAGGAAGCCGGTTGGTTGTTGAACCTATTGAAGAGGAAGAAGTTACTTCCGGGGGCATTGTCTTGCCGGAAACTGCTAAAGAAAAACCCCAAAAAGGCACTGTACTCGCTATTGGTCCTGGGGATCGCAATGATAAGGGCGAGCGGATTCCGATGGATGTAAAGGTCGGCGATAAAGTGCTTTACGCCAAATATGCTGGCACGGAAGTCAAGTATAACGGTAAAAAGCTCTTGATTTTGCGTGAAAGTGATGTTCTAGCAATTCTTGATTAAAAAATTATTGGAAATAAAGGAGTGAATTTATGGCTAAACAATTAGTATTCTCGGAAGAAGCACGGCGCTCATTGAAAAACGGTATTGATATCGTTGCCAACGCCGTAGTAACAACTCTCGGCCCTAAAGGGCGCAATGTTGCTATCGATCGCAAGTATGGTTCCCCAACGATTACCCATGACGGCGTAACCGTAGCAAAAGAAATTGAACTAAAAGACCCATTTGAGAATATGGGTGCCCAACTGTTGAAAGAAGCTGCCACCAAAACGAATGATATCGCTGGCGATGGTACCACCACATCTACTGTGTTGGCGCACGCGATGGTGACGGAAGGCTTGAAGAACTTAGCCGCTGGGGCTAACCCCATGCTGCTCAAGCGCGGCATCGAAGCAGCTTCCAAGGCTGTTGCTGAATCTATCCATGATCAGGCTATCATGATCACCACCAAGGAAGAAATTGCTTCTGTGGCGACCATTTCTGCTCAAGATTCAGAAATCGGCAACCTGATTGCGGATGTGATGGATAAGGTGGGCAAGGATGGTGTGATCACCGTCGAGGAATCCAAGGGTTTGGAATTCGAAACCGAATATGTTGAAGGTATGCAATTTGACCGTGGATATATCTCACCTTACTTCATCACCGATAGCGAACATATGGAAGCCAACATTGAGGATCCTTATATCCTGATCTATGACAAGAAAATCAGTGCAGCTGCTGATATTGTTCCGCTGCTGGAGAAGCTGGTTCAGGTTGGCAAACGCGAGATTTTGATCATCGCTGAGGATGTGGATGGCGAAGCTTTGGCTACCTTAGTGCTCAATAAGATCCGCGGTATGCTCAACGTTATCGCTGTCAAAGCGCCTGGATTTGGCGATCGCCGCAAGGCTATGCTGCAAGATATTGCAATTCTGACTGGTGCGAATGTCATCTCTGAAGAGACCGGCCGCAAGCTGGAAACAGCCACTATCGAAGATTTAGGCCGTGCAGAAAAAGTTACCAGCGATAAAGAAAACACCACAATTGTTGGCGGTAAGGGTGATCCCGCGGCAATCAAGGGACGCATCGAGCAAATTCGTGTGGAGATTGAGAACACCACGAGTGACTATGACCGCGAAAAACTGCAAGAGCGCTTAGCGAAGCTTTCAGGTGGCGTGGCAATTATCCGTGTGGGTGCTGCCACTGAGACCGAGCTGAAAGAAAAGAAGCATCGTGTGGAAGATGCCCTTTCGGCAACCCGTGCTGCGGTTGAGGAAGGTATTGTGGCTGGTGGCGGTGTTGCGCTGCTCAACGCCATTGAGGCTTTGAAAGACATCCAGATGGACAACCAAGATGCTCAAATTGGCGTCAACATCGTGCGCCATGCTTTATCAGTGCCAATGCGCCATATTGCTGAGAACGCTGGTATGGATGGGTCCGTCGTTGTTGAAACTGTGCGCCAGAAACAGGCAGCCGAAGGTAACAAGCACATTGGTTACAATGTGCTCACCGAAGAGTATGGCGATATGGTTACAGGTGGCGTGATCGATCCTGCCAAAGTGACCCGCGGGGCATTGGAAAATGCAGCCTCGATTGCAGCGATGATCCTCACGACTGAAGCCTTAATTACGGACATTCCGGAAGAACATCCTGCTGCCCCAATGCCGCAAGGTGGCATGGACTACTAAAATCTACCCGTAAACACGGAATGACAGCTTATGGGCGGCGCATTGCCGCCCATAAATTTTAATCTTAGATAGAATTTTTGCCGTTTAAAGACATGTTTTGGTATAATTCGAACATGTAAATCTAAAAAATGGAGGAGACCATGGCTGAATTAGAAAAAACATTAGAGGAACATATCCTAAGCTTCCAGCAAGATGAAATTGACGGGCATGAAATTTATACTTACCTGGCTGCTAAGCTTAAAAATAAAGACGACCAAGCTGTTATTGCGAAAATTGCCGAAGATGAATTAGGTCACTACTATACTTGGAAGCATTATAGCGGTAAAGATCTTAAGGCAAACCGGTTTAAGGTCTTTTGGTATAAGCTGTTATTTCATCTCTTTGGTTATACCTTTGTAATTAAATTACAGGAAAATAGTGAAGAGATGGCTCAGGCAGGCTATGCACCCGTGATTGAGCGCTTTCCAGAGCTGGACGCTATCCTCAAAGACGAGGAAGAGCATGAAGACAAATTACTAGAGATGATGGATGAAGAGAGCCTCAAATACTCCGGTTCGGTTGTATTGGGGTTGAATGATGCGCTGGTTGAGCTGACGGGCGCTTTGGCTGGCCTAACGCTTGCTTTTCAAAACAGCCAGATGATCGCCCTTAGCGGGCTGATTACCGGCATCGCTGCGGCGCTTTCGATGGCAGCCTCAGAGTATCTTTCTACAAGCGCTGAGAAGCAAACCGAAAGAAACCCAGGAAAGTCTGCACTTTACACTGGCGTGGCATATATTATCACCGTTGCTTTGCTGATTTTACCTTACCTGATTATCAGCGATTATTTTGTTGCGCTGGGCGTAATGCTCTTAATCGGCGTAATGATTATTGCCCTGTTCAATTATTATTCTTCTGTTGTGAATGATGAGCCGTTCCTAATACGTTTTCTGAGGATGACGGGCATCAGCTTGGGCGTAGCCACAATCAGTTTCGTGATTGGCTATTTTGTGGGCGGGGTCATCTAAGCCTGGAAGACAAAGGTCGCGTATTTGTCTTAAGTTTTAAAGCCCGGGGTAAAATATCGGATAGGGTTATAATAGGCGCATGTTAATTAAAGGCAAGATAACCCTAAAGGCTCTTATCATTATAGTAGGCGTGGCATTGATTGCCACTGGATGTGGCTCTAGCGGAAGCGAGACCGCCACGCCGCATGATCTCCCCACCGCTGCGATTAATCCGATAGAAAGCCCAACTCCCTCAGCGTTTCCTACACCTACGCCTATACCGATTCCAGTTGCAGCTATTGTGAATGGCGAGGTCATCCCCCTCAGTTACTTTGAACATGAAGTGCAACGCTATAAAGCTTCGTTTTCTGAAGGGGAAACCTTGCCCAGTGATGCTGAAATTTCCGAGCATGTTCTGAACACTCTTATAGAGCAGCAATTGCTCTCTCAAGTGGCACGTGCTTCTGGTTACACCTTTACTGACCAAATGCTTGAAGAAAAAATAGCTAATTTACTCGCGGAGCTTGGTTCGGGCAGTGCATTGACCAGTTGGATGCAAGCCAATTTCTACGATGATTCGGAATTCAGGATGGCACTGCGTTTGGGCAGTGAAGCAGCCTGGCAGCGCGATCAAATTGCGGCTAGTGTCCCTGATGCGGTCGAGCAGGTACGTGCCCGTCAAATATTCTCACGCACAGCTGAGGAAGCTCAATATGCTCTGGCAAGCCTTAACTCAGGCGTTAGCTTTGATGAACTTGCTTGGCGCTATAGCCCGGAAACCGGCGGAGAGTTAGGCTGGTTCCCCCGCGGGTATCTGCTTTTCCCAGCCATCGAAGAAGTTGCTTTTTCACTGCCTGTAGGCTTGCACTCCGAAATTATTCAAACCGAAATTGGTTACCACATCATCGAAGTCATGGAGCATGTCGATTCATATCCCTTGACGACGGATGCAAAACTGAGCCTGCAAGCCAAAGCGCTAGCAGACTGGTTGCAAGCTGAACGCGCGAAAGCCCAGATTGAGATAACCATGCCGTGAGCCCACAAAAGCCGGTCCGCGCCCTCAAACGGAAAAGCTCTCAAGATTTGGCAGCTTCCATCACCCCCATGGCGAAGCGCAAGCGCAAGCCGCCTATCGGAATCACCGGCGCAATCCTGCTGATGATTGTAATCTTGCTGGTACTTTTGGGCGCACTGGATATCCTCCCACCGCTTTTTAGGGCAGCGCCGGTTGTCAATCCAACGGAAACACCAACGCCCAGCGCGACGGTTACAACGCCTGCTCAAGCGACCTTCACCCGAACGGCGCCTCCTACCCAAACGCCTTCGCCAACATCCACAGCCACACTTACAGCAACGCCTTCGCCCAGCCCCACACCCACCGCTACCAAAAAGCCAATGCCCTTCGTGATCCGCGGGACGCCAGAAGCCCTCACGCACATCCTTTTTCACCCACAATATGCTTGTGAAGATTATCTTTTCATCGGCGGGCAAGTGTGGGATTTGCAGGACGCCCCTTTGACCGGTTTAATAGTGCATTTAGGCGGCAGCTATGGCGGTGCCAGCGTGGATTTGGACTCAGAGACAGGTTCTGCGTTGGTTTATGGGGAGTCAGGATACGAATTTGCCCTCGAAAACAAGCAGATTGCTGAAGATCAGCTTTTTATCGAGCTGCGCAACACCGAGGGGGAACTGCTTTCCGAGCCCACATTTCTGACAATCTCCCCTGAATGTGATTCGAATTTAATTATTGTCAATTACAAACAAGTCCGCTGGATTAACCCATAGATTGATTCAGTATGCGTGCTCTGATTGAGATGGACTCCTGCCCTTGCAATAAGTGAGTGAGAGGTTGAGCTTTGAGCGCCAGTACATGGCTGTTGGCGAAGTAATCGAAATTGAAGCTGGTTGGGTCGCCGGCGGCTTTGCCCGGGATTGGCATCAAGCGCGCAGTGAGGGGCTTTTCCAGACGTAAAGCCAGCGCGGCTATGTCGAGCAAGACGGGGCAGAGCTTCTCTGGGGTAGCATCCCCAGGTAAGGGGACCACGTCCAGCCCCGTTCCGCAGACCGCAGAGCACAGCAGCAGATCGGTGGTGGAAAGCAGCCCTTCGGATGCGCGCTGCGCCAAGCCTGCGTCTTCCAAAACGGGGAGCATCAAGCCATTAAAGCCCGTGCGAGAGTAATGCGCCTGGTCGAGTGTATCGGTGAGGAAAGCTGAAGCGAACAAACTGCCATGCAGCCCAAATGCCGGCAGACCTAAGGCTTCTAAAGCTTTAGCAATGGAGACGCCTTGGGCTGGGTGCGGCGCTAAGGTAAAATCCAGCCCCTTGAAGTTATAAGTATAGATTTCTGTCAGTTTCTGCCCAATGGCTTCGAGCTTTTGAGCATGGCTTTCCACCTCTGCAATTAGAGTTTTCTGGGCCGTTTGCAAGCTTTGCGCCTGCGAGAAAGCCTGCTCTGCAAGATCGGCTGCCTCAAGGGCTAATGCAAAGGCGGGAGGGCTGTTTTGGGCATAAGCTGCGGGGAAAAAGGGCGCGTAAGCTGGCACGTTTGCCAGAGCACAAAAATTAAGGTTGGCAAAGCCGTTAGGTTCCACCTGGGCTAACTGGCAAATCAGGCGGGCTGCAGCTTGAGCGGCTGGCAAACTGACCTCGTGGTTAGGAGTAGTCAGCTGAGTGGAGAAAAACACATTTTGGGTTTGGGCGCGGACCCTAGGGATGGATTGGAGCAAGTCCGGGCGGTCGGCAGGCACAGGACCCAGGGAGATATACTCAAAGCCCTCGGCCTGGGTCTCAATGGCTAATGTCAATGCAGCTTCAACCAAGTTTTCTGGGCTCAAGAAGCTGACAAAAGGCGGCGTAGCCAGGCGCAGCGATTCCACCTCGTAGCCTGCTTGCTCATAAAGCTTACGAGCGTGACCTGCAAAAATCCCCAACTGCTGCAACAACAATCGATTGGGCGGAAAGCCTGGCTGGCAAAACACGGTAATCGAACGAATTTTCATTGATTGATCCTTCGCAAATACTAAACTACCGAAATCATACCGTCAAAACTAAATTCTGGAGCTCTATTCTGTCAAATAACGCAATTCCACATGGATTTCGCCCTGTGCACTGATTTTGAGCAAGGCATATTCAATGTGATGACCATTTAGTTTATGTGGGTAAGCGGCGCCGGGGTTGAGGAACCATTGCTGCCCGAGCTGATGGTAGACCTGGAAGTGTGTATGCCCATATATCACCAAGTTTGCCTGCGGGTACCGCTTGGCTAAGCGCTGCTCAATGCTGCGGATGCTCATTTTTTGACCTGTCAGCAGTAAGCGCAGGTAATTGAGCGTGTAAAGCGCCATATTGACGTGACCGTGCGTGAGCACGACACATAAACCGTTGACCTCGAACCACAATTCCTTAGGCAGGCGGTATCCACGCAGCCAATCCTGGTTGCCCTGCACCGCGTAGACCGGTGCGATCTGCGCGAGCGTGATCATAACCTCAGGCTTGGAAAGATCGCCAGCCAAAAAGATCGCCTCGGGTGCCGCTCCGCGAATTGCATCTAGAAGTTGCGGGGTAAGAGCGGGCACGCGATCACTGACGTGGGTATCGGCTAGCACTGCAAAGCGGTGCGCGCCGGGAGGGAAAGTGATGGCTGAAGCCGGGGAACTGTCGGGCTTGGCGTTAGTTTTAGCGGAGTGCATTTCCGCATTATATCAAAGAGCAGGCTATCATTTGGGCAAGGCGTATTGCAACACAAACAATCTCCTTGTTCTCGCCGGCCCTATGCGTACGTCGCCTGACCGTAGAGTACCATGCAAGCACAGCAATTCAACCTTATGTGTCTTTCTTAAAGAAGCCGAAAATTAGGACAATAAGTATTCCGACGCCGCTAATGCTGACCATGGCAATGCCGACCGTGTGTGTATCGGCAAAGGCGCGGACTAGAGCGTTGGGCTGGTCCGTGGGGGTGAGGGTAGGGAAAAGCGTTTGGGTGGGGATGGGCGTGAGCGTGGGCCGCAGCAAAGTAGCTTGGGGCGTGATGCGCGTAGGAGTGGAGGTAAGCGTGGGCGTTTGCGTGGAGGGGTTGGGCGGGCGGATGATCAACACTTGCCCCACGTATACGTCCGTGACCGTTGGGCTGTTGCCTGAGTTGCCCATGATCTCAGCACCAGGGACGCCATACGCCAGCGATATATCCCACAGCGTCTCGCCCTCTTGCACAATGTGCACAATGGAACTGTCGGGGTTTGGGGTAGAAGTGATAATCCAACTGGAATAGGTTGGGGTAGGTTGATCCTCTTGGGCAAAAGACTTAGCTGAGGCAAGCGTCTGCTGGCTATGGAGCACCAGGGCTAACAGAACGAAGGTGAGCAATTGTGCAAGCTTTTTCATGATGGCGCCTATTATACTCCACGCGGATTAAAGGCATTTGAGCAAGCTCCATGGAAAGGATTACTATGGCATTTTTTGCCATTATGTGATGGCGCCCTTGTCATGGCTAATTAGAAATGTCCTAATGCTGGCAATTTAGAAATGTCCTATTCGGTTGATAAAGTCCTCAGTATGGGTTTTTCTTGGAAATTTAACCCTCATCCTCTTCTTGTCAATCATGTTGCATGAAAAGGCTGAAAAACGCTCGTCCATGGATTACCTTCAGCCTCTGAAAGGTGAATAATCTCAGGATACCCTCACCCTGCCCTCTCCCAGCTCCGAGTCACGCCTGTTTCGGCATCAATCTGCTGGGAGAGGGAGGTTCTTTTGCAGGTGGGGGCGGTCGGCCGCCCCCACCTGCAAGCATTTTTCCCCTCACCAGCGTCGTGTGGGCATTTTTCATCTGAAACCAGCCGCTGGGGAGGGGAATCAAAGGGGTGGGGATTGCGACTATGTTTTGAGATTGTTATAAACTAAGCGATTCAAAGACTGATAATCAGGGCATTCTAGACGTTCTCTTACGACCTAATTCTTTTCGTTCACTTCGATTGCGCAGTACACTTCGTGCGTTCATTTCATTTTTCCCGTTCTCAATATGACATTTCTATTATGCTACTTTAGGACATCATCACTTTGCTCTCACCATGTGATATCGCCCTGATAAGCTGCTCTCTCCGGTGGTAGAATTGGTCAGAATAAAGCCATCCCAAGGAGATTGCTCATGCTGGACTTGAAATTGATCCGCGAAAACCCCGAGCTCATCCGCGAAGCCTTGCGCAAGCGCCAGATGGAGACGGACATTGTTGACCAGATTGTCGCGCTGGATGAGCAGCGCCGCACACTCATCCTGGAGGTAGAAAGCAAAAAAGCCCAGCGTAATGCGGTAAGCAAAGAAATTGGACGCATGAAAGATGCGGCTGCCCGGCAGGGAAAAATCGAAGCCATGCGCCTGCTCAAAGAAGACATTGACGCATTGGATGAGCAGCTAAAACAAGTAGAGCTGGATTTGTATGACCTTGTAGCTGGCATCCCCAACATTCCTGACCCAGACGTTCCCTTTGGGACCAGCGATAAAGACAATGTGGTGATACGGACCGTTGGGGAGCCACGTTCTTTTGATTTTGAACCCAAAGCACATTGGGATTTGGGTCCTGAGTTGGGCATTATTAATTTTGAAGCTGGCGTGAAGCTCTCCGGCACGCGCTTTTATGTGCTTGAGGGCGCTGGCGCGCGCTTGGAGCGTGCTTTAGTCTTCTGGATGGTAGATCAGCACATCCGCCAAGGTTACCACGAGGTTTATCCACCCTATATGGTACGTCATGAGGTGATGTTTGCCTCGGGGCAGCTGCCCAAGTTCGCTGATAACCTTTATCACGATGCCGAAGAGGATTTTTGGCTGGTGCCGACGGCTGAAGTTCCGCTCACCGGTATGCTGATGGGTGAGGTGGTGGAAGAAGTGGATTTGCCCATAAATTACACTGCCTATACCGCCTGCTTCCGCCGCGAAAAAATGAGCGCCGGACGAGATGTGCGCGGCATCAAGCGCGGGCACCAGTTCGACAAGGTGGAAATGTACAAATTCTGCTTGCCGGAAAAATCTCCACAGGAATTAGAAAACATGGTGGCGGATGCCGAAGCCACTTGCCGTGAGCTAGGCTTAACTTATCGTGTCTTGCTGCAATCCACGGGTGACTTGAGCTTTGGTTCTCATAAGACCTATGATATCGAGGTTTGGGCGCCGGGATGTCAAGAATGGCTGGAGGTTTCTTCCATTTCGCGCATTGGTGACTTTCAGGCTCGGCGCGCCAACATCAAGTATCGCCCAGCGGACGGCTCCTCACCAAAGTTCGTGCATACGCTCAACGGTTCTGGGTTGGGGCTGCCGCGCACGCTGATTGCCGTGCTGGAAAATTACCAGCAAGCCGATGGCAGCATCGTGGTTCCGGAGGTGCTGCGCCCATTTATGGGTGGTATCGATGTAATTCGAAAGGAAGCTTAGTCCCTAAGCGCGCTGCAAGCGGGCTTGGCGCGCCAGGTAAAGCGCAATTGAGCCGGCTACCGCGGCATTGAGCGATTCGATCTTGCCGACCATTGGCAGACGCAGTAACTCATCACATGATTGGCGTACAAGCTGGCGCATGCCAGTGCCTTCGTTACCAACCACGAGCGCCAGCCCCAAGTCGAAGCGCAATTCCTGAGGTGTTCTTGAGTGGGGGTCTTCATCTAATCCATAAATCCAGACTTCTTCTTGTTTGAAGCGTGCAATTGCCTGTGCTAAGTTGTATTGGGCGATGAGCAGATGTTCGCTCGCGCCGGAGCTGGCATGCACCACCGCTGGAGTAATTTGTGCCGCTTGCCGTGAAGGAAGCACAACCCCATGCACACCCATCGCCTCGGCAGTACGCAGGAGCGAGCCTAAATTCTGTGGGTCTTGGAGCGCGTCAAGGAGCAAGAAAAAAGGCGGTTCGGGCTGCCGCTGGGAATAAACCAGCAAATCTTCTAGGGCAGCGTAGGGGTAGCTACTGGCTTCCAGTGCAATGCCTTGATGGTGATCGGCGAGCATATCTAACTGGCTGCGTGGAACTTCCTCGATGGGTAGTCGGCGCGCCTCTGCCATTCGCAAAATATCAGGGAGCTGACCTTCTGGTTTGATGCCCTTTGCCACAAGCAGCCTGAAAGCTTGCCGCCTTTTGGCGCGGAAGACCTCATAAACCGGGTTGCGCCCGGTGATCCATTCCTTCAAAGTTACTCCCAGCTCCAGGTGGTGCCATCTTTGCTGTCTTCGAGGATCACCCCTAACGCTTTTAGTTCGTCGCGGATTTTATCGGAGAGTGCCCAGTTCTTTTGTGCACGCAGCTCATTGCGCACCTCCACGAGCAAATCGATGAACGGGTCAGCGGTGGTTTGCCTGCCGGCTTGCTCCTGGAGCTGCAAGCCCAAGACGCCGGTGAGCTCATTGAACATGGCTTGTGCTGGCTCCAACTGAGCCTGGGTGGCGCCTTCCGCTCGGGCTTGGTTGATTTGCTTGACTAGCTCGAATATCGCAGCCATAGCAGCTGCTGTGTTGAAGTCATCATCCATGCTTTCGATGAACTGGGCATGGGCTTTTTGGGCTGCCTCAATCAAAGCTTGCGCCTTCACCGGACTGATGCCTGGTGCGTTGGGCAAAGCAGGCTTTTTAGCCGAAAGCAGACGGCGGTAGGCTTGCTCGGTCTGCTCGAGCACCTCGTCGCTATAGGTGAGCGGGCTGCGGTAAGAGCCGTTGAGCACGAGCAGCCGCATCACATCCCCGGGGTGCTCCTGCAAAAATTCATCAATCGTAATCATATTGCCCACTGATTTGGACATTTTTTCGGATTTAAAGGTGAGCATACCGTTGTGGATCCAATAGCGCGCAAAGGGCTTATGGGTGAGCGCTTCCGTCTGGGCGATTTCATTTTCGTGATGCGGGAAGATCAGGTCGGTACCACCGCCGTGAATGTCGATTTGTTCACCCAAATGGTGCATATTCATGGCGGAGCATTCGATATGCCAACCCGGGCGGCCTTTACCCCAGGGCGAATCCCAAGCTGGTTCGCCTTCTTTGGCTGCTTTCCACAGGGCAAAATCCATCGGGTGCTCTTTGCGCTCATCCACTTGCACGCGAGCGCCGGCATTCATCGTTTCCAGCTTGCGCCCAGAGAGCTTGCCATATTCCGGGTCCGATTCTACGCGATAGTACACATCGCCATCCACCACATAAGCAGCGCCGGCATCAATGAGCTTTTGGATCATATTGATGATGAAATCCATCTCTTGGGTAGCGCGCGGGTTGAGCGTGGCAGGTTTGACGTTGAGGGCTTCTAAATTGCGCTGATAATCTTCGATGTAACGTTGGGCTAAAGCGAACGGATCGATGCCCAGTTGTTTGGCGCGCTCGATAATCTTGTCATCCACATCGGTGTAGTTCATCACAAAGCGCACTTCATAGCCAGAATACTCCAAGTAGCGTCGGATGATATCAAACACAATAGCAGACATAGCATGACCAATGTGTGCACGGTCATATACTGTGGGTCCGCAAACATACATACGCACCTTGCCGGGTTCCAGCGGTTGGAACACTTCCTTGGTACGAGTCAGGGTGTTGTAAATTTTCAGCGCCATGCTCACCTCCAGCGCTTATTCAGTCTCGGGCTTAGCAAAAATCATCCGCCCGGCAGAAGTTTGCAGCACTTTAGTGACAGTGACGGTGATTTCTTTGTTCATGTACTGCTGGCCGTCTTCGACGACTACCATTGTACCGTCATCCATAAAGCCGACACCTTGGTTATATTCTTTACCTTCCTGAATGATGTGCACTTTGAAGCTCTCGCCAGGTAAAAATATAACTTTAACCGCATTAGCTAAATCATTGATATTGAGCACCTTCACACCTTGCAGCTCGGCAATGCGGTTGAGGTTATAGTCATTCGTCAAAATAGGGCAGCGCATTTGGCGTGCCAGCACGACCAGACGGTCATCCACTTCGCGCACGCCTTCCACGTCGATGTCGCTGATGACGACGGGAATGTTTTCATTCTGCTGCAGCTCAGCTAAAATATCCATCCCACGTCTGCCCCGCTGCCTGCGCAGGGAATCCGCTGAATCGGAAACATACTGCAACTCATTGAGCACAAAGCGGGGCACGATTAGCGTGCCATGCAAGAAGCCGGTTTTAACGATGTCCGCAATGCGCCCATCGATGATCGCGCTGGTGTCTACTAAAATGCGATACTCCCCATCAACTTGCGTTTTTGAGCCTTTGCTGGAGAATTTGTTGGAAAAGGTGTGAAAAACATTACTAAATTCTTCGCCACGCGAATAAAATAAGCTCACACCTAAATAGCTCCAAACGACAACCATCACTAAAGGTAAAATTTGCCCTAACGGGTCGGGCAGAAGCGAGATTGGGTATGCAAGTAAAGCTGAAATAATCAGCCCTAAAATCAGCCCCACCAAAGCGCTTAATAGCGCTCGCGGTGAGGACTTGCTCATTTTTTTAGCAATCGATTGGACTGGTTTTACAGTGATCCATGGGGTGATGATGTATCCTATGATAGCAAACAGAATTACACAAATAATAACTGTGGTTCCATCGCGAAGGGGGTAGGTTACCCAAAACGATATCAGGTAATCATGGATCGGTGTACCAGAAAAAAAGCCAATAATTCCAAAAACGATTGCGCCAATAATTCGGGATAATAATATTGCGCTCATGAATAAATCCTCCTATTAAGGTACGGAATGAAAAAAATATAATGATACGCTTCAATAATAGCACGCCCCACTGTGCGCGTCAAATTTTCGATAGTTTTCTTAGAGATTTCTTATTATTGTGGGAATTAAAGAACAGCCCTAAGGCAAATTAAGAGGAAAAGTTTAAGATGCAGCGGTTTTACGTGGAGTTCGGCGTGCTTTTTCGTTCAATATTGCTTTTTGATGGGCAGAAAGGGAGGCTTGCAGCTGACCCATGGCGACGGGGTCGTAGACGTAAGCATGGCAGACGTTGCAACGCCACACCGGAAAGTCCGGCACGCTAAGCAGTTCACCGTCGATAATGGTAGTATAAGTGATGAAGCTCTCCTGGATGCGCCCGACGTAGCAATGGGGGCAGGTTTCCGGGTTGGGTGGTAAATTTGGTTTCATGATTGCTGATTATACGCTCTTTTGAGGATGTGTTACCTTCTGTAACCTTTTAGCGCAGGTTAAGCCGGCTTGCTTAGTGAGCCGCCTGCACCAAGTCGGGGATTACCAAAGAACCAATCACATCAAAGGGGTAATAAATGAATACAGCCTTGCCAACAACATCGTCCAAATCGACGAAGCCCCATTGATGCGAATCCGAAGAGTTATTGCGGTTATCCCCAAGGACAAATAGGCTGCCTTCCGGAACTACCCATGTGCCGCTATAAGCGGGAAATGCCGCGATATATGGTTCACTCAGGGCAATGCCGTTTACGTAAACTGTACCATTCTCAATGTTAACCTCATCGCCAGGAAGCCCAATAACGCGCTTGATGTAATCCTCGTTTTTATCTCCCATATAGTGGAAGACAACGATATCACCATGTTTCGGCTCGCCCAATTTATATGCCAATTTATTGACAATCAAGAGGTAACCTGGTTGGAGCGTCGGCTCCATACTAATGTTTTCCACGCGCACTCGGGACGTGACCGTATTAATTGCCAAAAAAAGCAGCAAAGCTAATAGGATAGTTTCAAGTGTATCCAGCCAAAAGCCGGCGCGTGATGATTTCTTTTTAATTTCAGGTCCCTCGGGTTCCGGGGAGACTTGGCTTGTGAATTGATCCAATGGTTTTAAACAGTCCTTCCAGTAGGTTTATGCGTATTATAAACCGAATTTTCAAGCCTTATGTATCTTGTTCACGCTTGCGCTGCTTGAGGACTAACTGGATGGGTGTTCCCAAAAACGGGTATTCCTTACGAATTTGGTTTTCGATGTAACGCATATAGGTAAAGTGAGCTAAGCGCGGGTCGTTACAATACAAGATGAAAGTTGGTGGGTCCGAGCGCACTTGGGTGCCGTAATAAATGCGGAAAATCTTGCCTCCGGCAGAGGGCGGCTGATGCATATCTTGTGCATTCTGCAGGATGCGGTTGAGCTGTGAAGTAGGCAAATGCGCATGGCGTTCTTCGTACACCTGCAAGGCTAAAGGTAAAATCTGATTGACTCGTTTTCCACTTTGCGCAGAGATGAAAACGACAGGAACATAAGGTAAAAAGTTTAATTCTTGGCGGATGCGCTGCTCATACTCAACCATCGTTTTTTCGTCTTTCTCTACCAGATCCCATTTGTTAGCCACCAAGATCACGGATTTCATCGCCTCTAAAATGTAGCCGGCAATATGTGTATCCTGAGCAGTGATGCCGGCAGCTGCATCGATAACCAGTAAGGCAACATCACAGCGCTCAATTGCCTGAAAAGAACGCAGCACCGAATATTTCTCCACGCCAGGTTCGATAGCGCCGCGCTTGCGGATGCCGGCAGTATCAATAAGCGTAATTTGTTTGCCTTCAAAATCAATCGATGTGTCGATGGCGTCCCGCGTGGTGCCTGGAATGTCACTAACGATGGAGCGCTCTTGCCCAACTAACTTATTGAGTAAGCTGGATTTGCCTGCGTTTTGCTTGCCCACAATGGCAATTTTGATGCTGGTATCTTCCTCTTCTTCCTGAGGCGCTGAAGGGAAATTCTCAACCACCGCATCCAGCAAGTCTCCTGTGCCCGTGCCATGAATAGCAGAAATAGGGAAGGGTTCCCCTATTCCAAGGGAATAAAAGTCTAGCGCATTCATACGTGCAGCTGCGCTATCAGCTTTATTAGCTGCCAAGATGACTGGCGGGAATGGCTTGCCATCCTTTACCATCTGCCTGCGGCGCAGGAGCTGTGCTAATTCGCGGTCTGCTTCGGTTACACCTTGTTGAGCATCCACAAGAAAGAGGATCACGTCAGCTTCTTGCATTGCCAACTCGGTCTGAGCGCGGATATCAGCCATAAACTCTGCAGATCCGATGGAAAGAGGTTCTTGATTGCGCTGAGCAGATGGGTCCAAGCCGCCGGTATCTACAATGAAGAAATCATGCCCCGCCCAGTCAGCCTCCGAGATCAAGCGGTCCCGCGTGGTGCCGGGGACTTCGTCAGTAATGGCTAATCTTTCCCCGACCAGGCGGTTGAATAAGGTGCTTTTACCTACGTTTGGCCTTCCGACCAGTACTACAACTGGTTTTCTCATTAATCTCTAAATCGCTTTCTCATTGAATATGGTTATTGTTACCGCGAGAGTACCACTTCGACAGTTGCCGGCAGGATTGAATCTAATTCCAAATCCTCATAAACAAGGTCCACAGAGGGGGTTAGCTGGTAGGTGCCGGCAGTCTTCCCTTCTAAGTCGACGGTCACTTTGATGTTAGCAACATTGAGCTGTTCGAGGAGGTAGAGCGGCCCAGAAAGGTATAGATTAACACGGTCTGGGGAGAGTGTTACCTTCAATCCGCTGGCTACGTTGACAGCCTCAATTGGCACGTCCACTAACTGGAGAGAACTTTGAATCGCTGCAATGCCCACAGTTACGGTGACGTTCTGCTCGCCAACCACCTGGATACCTTCAGGCAAGTTTAAAGCGACTACACTTTCGAAACTTTCCCTTACACCATTGAGGCTGATGGGTACGGTTTCGATGTAGGCTGGCATGTTTGTCGCTAAAGCTGGATCGGTGGTGTAAATCGTAATTGTTGGCGGGTTGACGCTGATGCCGGTTAGGTAGAAACCTTGCGCCACTTGCCCTGTGGTGACGACCTTGACGAACACGTTGCGATAGCCGCCAAGCTGCCGGACGGGAATTTCAACAGTCACTTGGGTTGGGTTCAGGCTGACCCCGCTAACAATTACCCCGCGGTTGTCTAAGGGTTTGAGTTCTACCGCGCGGGAGATGCTGGTGGTCACATTGTTCAGATCAACGGTAGCGATCACCTTTACCACCTGACTGACTTTTGATTCGGGTCCGGTGATGAGCACTGTTTCCGCCTCTAATGAGGGTTGGCTAGCTTCGTAGCCGATTGGTAAGCTGCCCGTTAATTGCAAATCGATAGGAAATTCCCGCGTGAGCAAGTTTTCCAAGGTGACTGTGATAGTTTCAGGGGAGATTTTCTCTACCCGCGCTGGGCGGATATCGATGATAACCTCAGGTTGGAGCGTGTGAACCCCTGCTCCTAACCCGGAAAGGTTCACAAAAGCATGAATGCTCTCCGGCTTGCTCACCAATTCTTGTTGGATTGAATGAGGTGCACGAATGGTTACCGTAACCGTGTCTACCATATCTCCGGCAATGATCAAGTCTGGATCAAGCCCTAAGACCGAAAGAGGTATTGGTTTTGGATAAGTTACGATTTCGTTCGGATCACTGCTGGTAACAGCAGAGACCCACACGATCAGGGCTAAGATCAGTGCAGTCAGCAGCGTTGGTAGGAATCTGAGGATCTGACGGATAACTTTCACGCCTGGGTCCCTCCTTCGCTCTTTTCTTTGGCTTTCTTCTCTGCACGTGGACGGCGTTTCTTATCTGTTTGTTGCTGATCCTCACTGAAGAGCAGCGCACGTAAAGTGTTGAGTAAGCGCTCTCCATCCAATCGGCGAATGAAGCGACCTTGATAGGCAATTGAGATACTGCCAGTCTCCTCCGAGACGACTAAGGCAATGGCATCGCTGACCTCGCTGATCCCCAAACCAGCGCGATGCCGCAGCCCCATCGAGCGCTCTGGCAGGCTGTTAAGCACACCGCTGGCTGAAAGCGGCATCACGCAGGCAGCTGCAACGACGCGGTTACCATCGATAATCACAGCGCCATCATGCAATGGCGTATTGGGGTAGAAGATCTGCAGGAGGAGTTCAGCAGTCACTTCAGCGTCGAGAATCACGCCAGTTTTGTAATATTGTGTTAGGAAATCATTGCGCCGAATAATGATGAGTGCGCCATGCCGGCGTTCAGAAAGGCGCACGGCTGCTTTGGTGATCTCCTGCAATGTTTTTTCGAGGACTTCGCGTTCCTTTGGGCTGACGCGCCGGGTGAGAAAGTTAATGTTGCTAATACGCCCCACTTGTTCTAAGGCGTGGCGGATTTCGGGGGCAAAGATGACAGGGATGGTAAATATCAGTGCTGGCGAGATCACATTAATCAACCATGAAAAAGCGGGCAATTCGATAAACGTAGTGAGCAGGGTAATAAGCACGACCACCAAGAGTACGCCGCGCAAGAGCGTCACCGCGCCGGTATCCCGCAGCATATAGAGTAGGACGGCAAAAAAGGCAGTTACCAACGCAATATCCAGCACGCTTGACCAAGTAAAGCGCTGCAAAATGAAAAGGATATCGTTGATCAGTTCTTGCATGGTGGTTTGCTTTCAACCTGTTATTCTAAGTATAACTTGAATAATACCAATTATCGCACGAATAATTTAAAGGTCAGGTTTAACAAACACCTCTTCTGGCATTAAGCCGTACTTGCGTAAGAAGTTCGTTACGGCGTAGGGATTAAGCTCCGGTGGAAAGTAGTCTCCGGGTAAATAGCCAAGGGATTTTGCTGCTGCAGGGTGTATCAGCTCACGGGAGATATAAAGAGCTTCACAAAGGTGAGCATGCGCAATAATTGCTAACACCTCCAGGGTGCGCTTTGCTTCCTCAGATTTGGGTCCATAAGGGATTATGTTCTGAATCAAACTGAGAAAAAGTTCTGTCTTCCAAAAGGCGAGTGTGGTGATTTCGTTTTCATGGAAGCCTGCCAAGATTGACTGGCGGCTAAGCGATCGGAATAAATCATCCTCAGTACGCTCCCGCGAAAAGACCCGAGAAAACAATGCAGAGGAGCTGTCGAAATCCATTGGACGTAAGGGGCGATAGACTTCCCCGGTAAAAGAAACCACCTCTTCTGGTAAATCTGGGTTGAGCGCTGCTAAACCCTGCATGGTTTGCTCGTAAGTAGAGCGGAAGTCGTTATCGGTATAAATGACGTAATCCGAGCGGTGAATTTTCTCCTCTTCGGGGCTTTGGGAGCGAATGCGCCGCATGGCGTCGGCTTCAGTTAAGCCGCGCGTGTTCATGAGCCTCTCCTTGCGCACGTTTTCATTCGCAGCGACCGTCCAGACAGCATCGCACTTTTCGTGGATCCCTGCCTCGAACAATTTAATCGCCTCGACGACTACCAAACCAACTTCAGCACGTGCAGTGATTTCTAATATTTGCTCGGTTACCAAAGGGTGGATAATAGCTTCCAATTTCTGCATAGCAGCTGGATCGGCAAAAACGATGCGACCTAAACGGGAGCGGTTGATTTGCCCATCTCCAAAGCACAAATCGTCCCCAAAAGTGTCCAATATGGGTTGGTAGGCTGGACCGCCCGGGAAGTAAGTAGATTGTGCCAACAAATCGGCATCAATGGTTAGGGCGCCTTCGTTTTCGAGGTATTGCCTGACAGCGCTCTTACCAGAGGCAATATTCCCAGTTATGCCAAGTAATATAGGGCGCGCGTTCATATCTTCTTTTCTCTGTGCTTAGTATACATCAAATGCAAGCCGACCAAGGGTAAGCCGTAACTAATCCCCGAAGGAATACTTGTCTAAAGGGTTCGCGTACGTAAGGTATAATTTTTGACATGATTGCCGAAAAAATTCTTGAGGCTCTGTTTCAAACCTGCGGGTATGACGCATCAAAACCACTTGTAGTCGGCGTTTCTGGCGGGGCGGATAGTTTAGCCTTAGTGCATTGCTTGTGGAAAGCCGATATCGCTGTAATTGTTGGTCATTTAGACCATGGCTTGCGCCCCACTTCAGCCCAAGAAGCAGAACAGGTTCAGCTGTTGATGCAAAGCTGGGGGCTTCCTTGCGAAGTTGGCAAAGCAGATGTGCAGGCTTATGCTCGAGAACACAAATTAGGCATTGAAGAAGCTGCTAGAATTTGCCGTTATCAGTTTCTCTTAGATTTAGCCGAGGCGCGCGGTGCTGGTGGCGTTGTGGTGGGGCATACTGCTGATGATCAGGTGGAAACAGTCTTAATGCACTTCCTGCGAGGTGCGGGGATCAACGGGTTGCGAGGCATGCAAGCCGTAAGTTACCAGAAAGAACTTAACCTGCAAGTGCCCATTTTACGGCCGATGTTAGAAGTCTCTCATGCAGAAGCCTTAGCTTATTGTCAGAAGCATGGCTTGCTCTTCTTGAGTGATGAAAGCAACCAAGACCCTAGCTTTTTCCGTAATAGGCTGCGCTTGGAGGTCATTCCTCTGCTCGAACAAGTGAACCCGGCATTCAAACGAGTGGTGCTCAGGAACACCTTAGCCTTGCAATCGGATGCTCGCCTGCTTGAGCAGCTCGAGGAGCAAGCCTTTGAAGCTTGCCTGAGGAACAAACAAGAAAATTGGTTGCTGCTGGATCAAGGCAGCTTTTTAAGCTTAGAAGAAGGTCTGCAACGCCGCGTGCTCATGCACGCACTCAACGAACTTGTGCCCGGGTTGCGTAACATTGGATATGAAGCCGTCGAACGGGTACGAAAGGCAATCCTGAACGGACAAAATCAGGTGGATTTCTTAGCAAAGATAAAAGTTTGGGTGAACCACGACACGATTCAATTAGGCTATTCCCGAGCAGAGGTGGGTTTCTTAGAATTCCCACAACTACCATCAGAAAAGACCTATGCACTCGATTTGGGGGAGCCTTTGCAGTTGACGCATGGCTGGCGGTTAGAAGCAGAATTGGTAAGCCGAAAAGTTTACGAAAACCAACCCATAGAGCTGCAGCAAGATCGGCAGCATGCTTGGCTGAACCCAGCTGACCTGGTGCTGCCCATGGAGGTGCGCGGTATGCGCCCCGGAGAACGCTGGGCACCGCTGGGTATGCAAGGCAAGCATCAGAAGCTAAGCGATTTTTTTATTAATGAAAAAATCCCGCAGGGAGCACGGGCGCAATGGCCATTGGTGCTCTCTGAGGGTTCAGTTTTATGGGTGTGCGGGCTGCGCATTTCCCAGGCTTGGCGGTTGATTGGGGATGAGCCTGAGATTTTACATCTCCACTTAGCATCGCCCAAGCGCTAAGCCATATTTTTATTCAATCCAGAAGACTTGCTGCAAAATTGCTTGAATGGCGGGGACATTCGGCAGTAAAACACTGGCACCCTCATCGGTAACGTAAAATGCAGCTTCATTGGGGGTAAGGGTGTAGGTCGTAAACAAGTCTTGCCTGAAAAATTTGGAAAGCGGGAAGGCATATAACCACATGTCCGCAACGCTCATATCCGTTTCGACCACATCTAAGGCAGTTTCGATAAAAGAAGGCAGACGGAAGATGTAAGCTGGGCTGAGTGCTTTGCGGGCAATAGCTTGGATTACCTCCTGTGCGCGGCGGGTGCGGTCAAAATCAGAGCTATTAAGGCGGGCGCGCACATACCAGAGTGCATAGTCGCCGTCCATGTGGACCGTGCCTGGTTCGACCACGCACCATCCTTCAGGCGTGAAAACGCAGGAATCTTCCATGTGTTGCGTAACCTTGACGTCTACACCGCCGAGCCAATCAACGACAAGCTTGAAGCCTTCAAAATCGGCAATGGCATAATGATCTGGGCGGAAGCCGAAGTTATATGCCAAGGTATCGCCTAAAAGCTCATACCCGCCTAAAGGTTCAGCGACATTCAAGCGTTGCGGGTAATAACCCGGAATTTCTACCCACAAGTCTCTGGGGAAGGAAAACAAGTTGATCTTGCCATTCTTGAGGTTGAAGGCTGCTAGTAGCATCACGTCCGTACGGTGACCGCCTCCCGGGCTGTAGTCTGATCCCAAGAGCATTATTGTTTTGACGTATGGTGGAATGGGCAAAGCAGCACTATTGCCTTCTAGGTAAAGGTCAGCAGCTGCTTCTGTGGCGTTACTGCCCCATAAGTTGCTGATAAAAGCGCCGTCGCCGGCACGCACTTGATTAAGGCTAATGGCTGCCAGAAGCGCTGCGCCTATGAGGATGACCACCACAAGCGCAATTAGAATAGGTGAAGCGGATTTCCGCTGTTTTGTTTGCATATTCACGATCTTTCTTTTTAATTTAGTTCATCCAACACTTCAGCTGGGGAGGTTGAAGAGGGCTTATAACCTAACTCTTTTGCTAAGCTGTGCAGTTTAGCATAAACCTCGCGCCACTGAATCTTGGATATGCCCAGTTTCTGGCGGATTTTATCCGTATCGATACCAGCGGTCAAGTCATTCAGGGCACTGGTCCAGCGGCACATATCAAAGGAGAGGTGCTTATCCAAGCCGGCTGCGTTGCCCACATCTTCGAGGAGGTATTCCAAGCGCCGCTGAGACCACGGAAATACTTGGTTTTTAATATCGTAGCGTTGGATGTATTCTCGATAAGCCTCTGCCCACTCAGAGGAAACGGGAATATTGCGTTCTTTGTAGCGGTAGCGCGGGCTGGAATAACGCACAAAGATGCGTGGGGCTTCCGGTCCTTCCAGTTCCACGTGATTTGTCATCAAGTGCAGGCATTCGCCTTTCTTTAAGCCAGTTTCAAGCAGTAAACGCAAGAGCACATACGGGCGCAGGTCTGGGTTGGCAGCAGTGCGCATGGCTTCAGCAGCATCCAGCACTTTTTCTTGCTCCGCGGCAGTGAGCACCTCCGGGAGCGGGCTGACAACCGTCTTTTGCACGATCTTTTCGGCAGGATTGTGGGAAAGAACGCCGTTCACGGTCAACCACCGGAAAAAGGATTTGATTGAAGTAATGCGGCGGGAGAGTGTCTTTGGGCTGCAGGGCACGTTGCGATCGTTTTGCAGCCAATCGAGGAAGTCCTCAAGGTCTTTGGTGGTAATCTGCCCTAAGGGTTTATCCGGTGGGAGGAAATCCGCTAGAAGGGAGAGATCTGCCGAAAAAGCTTTGAGGGTGTTATTTGTGCGCCCTTGATCGTGCAAATAGATTTTCCAGGCTTGGGTAGCCGGTGGGAGCAGGGTATGCTCGGTGATATGAGCTGATAGGCTTTCTGAAGATGGATCCATAAGTCCTCGCTTGTGTTTCGCATAGCTAATATTTACAATAGTGTATGCTAATTGAGGGGAACTGTCAATTGATTATTGTAAGGGGGTCAGCACATGGTATACAGTTTATGAGAGAAGGCATTAAATAAAGTGAGGGGGTAAACCCTTATTCATTCAGGTACAGTGCTTCGCTCAAGATTTCACTAATTCCGTAATAGTTGGGAATGAGGACCATAGCGCCTTCGGCGGTGATCCAGTTGCTGACCACTTCTGGACCGACGGCATACTGATTGATGTTGCCTGTTTTCATAACCTCAGACGCTAAGGGCAGATAAGGGAGAATATCAAGGAGCTGCACATTGGTATCGATATACTCGCGGTAGAGCCCATATAGCTCTGGTACCTTGGGGAGCATGTTTAAGTTCATTGCCTTTGTGAACATCGCTTTAACAACTTCCTGTGCCCGTCTGTTACGGTCAAAGTCGCTGCTGGTCAATCTGGAGCGTGAATACCACAATGCCATGTCGCCATCCATGTGTACTGTGCCCGGTTTAATAATGCACCAACCGCTGGCGTCTCGTCCACAGGAATCCTGTAATTCTTGGGTTACGACCACATCAATGCCATCCAAGCTATTGACCACATCCCTAAACCCATTGTAATTGACCATCATATAGTATTCCGGATGAATGCCAAAATTGACTTCGAAGGTATCTGCCAGCAACTCAAAGCCGCCCAATCCCCAAACGGTGTTAATCCGGTTAGACCAGTAACCGGGGATGGTGACATAAAGATCCCGCGGGAATGACACCAAGCTAATGGAGTTATGTTTTGGGTTGAGAGAGAGCAGCATGATCACGTCGGTACGAAAACCATTCGCTGCAAAGTCGTCTACGCCTAAGAGCAAAATGTTCATCTGGCGGTCGGGGAGCTGATCTTCCGAGATCACTGGCACGGGCGTGGGCGTATGGACTGGCTGCGGTAATAGTTCAATCGTGCCATCTTCCAGGATATTAGCAAAAGCATTAGGTTGGAAAGGGGTGGCGGTGGGTGGGTAGTCCTTAAGACTGATCTGGTATTTGGATGAGGCAGAATTAGCCATGCCGCGCACCAAGGCAGCTGAAAAGATCACACCAACAAACGAGAGTGTAAGCACAATAAAAACTGCTAAAGTAATTTTTTGATGTTGATTTAGTCTCATAAGCTCTTTACGGCTCTCTCCGCTGGTACTTATTAAGGTTCATTTTAATCTTCTACGCTGCCCGAGGAAAGTGCATCATGCTCATCAAGCGGCAAGCTCACCCGGTAGGTACTCGAGCAGCCAGGCTCCGCATGGATCCACCAGTGTCCGCCGGCTGCCTGGACAAGCGCCACGGCTTGCTGTAACGCTCCCGCGTTACCAATGCTCTTGGGAATGTCATTTTCCGCACCCGTTACGAAGCTGAGGAAAGCGCGTTGCTCTGCCTCACTGAGACCCCCACCTTGGTCGGTCACGCGGATTTCTAAGCTCTCTGGGAGGGTTAGATCGTCAGAAGGTAGAAGCTCAACAGAAATGCTGCTCCCCTGCGGAGAAGCAGCTATGGCATTGCTCACCAAACTTTGGAGCACTTTCTGAAGCGTAGCAAAAACTCTTTGAGGAATTAAGGGTAATGCTTGAAGTCGGTTTTCAAGCTGGATCGTGTGGGAATTGAGATTATTGGTATATTCTTTCAGCGTTGATTCCACAGCAGCGGCAGCTTGATTGCCAGAAAGCATTTCAGAGCCTTCGCTTGCCTCTGGCTCAACCTTAGCGGTAGGAGTAAGGCTTTCGCCGCTGAGCACTTCTTGTGCACTCGCTAAAGTGTGTTTGAGGCTAGCTAACTTCTTATTGTTCTTAGTGAGCGCTTCCTCCAGTTCGGCTTTTTGCTGACGCAAGCTTTCCACCTCCGCAAAAGCAGCCGCCTGTTTTTGGAGTGTTTCTTCTAAGTTTGCCAACTTGCCCTCGAGAAACTTTTGCCTCTCAGCCCAAAGTTGGGTTTCCTTCGAATAACGGTTCTTAACTTGCAGATATTCCTGACGCAACTCACCTAGCAGCTTTTGATGGCGCTCTAAATCTTCCCCTAAGTGCGCATTTTGGCGTTGCATCTGGTTTAGGTTGATGCGCAATTCTTCAACAGTTCTTGCTTGAGCTTCAGTCGCAGCGGAATTATCCAAAACCCGCACGATTTTTTCTGCAATGACGCTTAGGCGCGATTGATCCTCAGGTGTCCAAGCGCGATTGGTATAAGGGGTAAGGCATAGCAGTGCATATTTGGGGATTTCTCCCTCTCCTTTGAGCGGGTAAAGGAACAAGCAGCCGCTGGCATTATAGCCCAACGCTTGAAGGAGGGCCGCTTTTTCTTCCGCTAATTCCTCAACTTTATTTATGCTGAGGGGCAACGCGTCTTCAAAATGTGCACTAAGTTGGGGCACTTGCTCCGGTTTGAGCTCAAAAACCGGCAGCCAAGCCTCGCGGATCAAGTCATAAGTATTGCTCACGCGCAGGTTACCCTCTGAGGTGCGCTCCACCAACCCAAGCATATCGCTCATCAAGAAAACGCTCAGGCTGTGGGTAAGCGCATTGCGGATCTGCTCCTGTTCGGTCTGTAGGTTGAGCTCGAGGAAAGCCTCCGCCATCTCGGGCGAGGCAGGCATCGGGCTATGTTGGTGAACTGTGGCTGGCTTGGGTTGAGTTTGCCAAGCAATGCTGACCAAAAGCGGATAGTAAAGTAACTGGCTGAGGGCAACGGCGGAAGGCAGTGCAGCAGATACTGGGTTAGATAAGTAAACTAAGTAACCTAAAGCTGCAATTAAGAGCACTAAAAATCCTTCTAATTTAAAGAAGTGCTTGCGAGAAAGGATTGAAATAATGCCAACAATCAGAAGCCCAAGCGATGCCCCTGACCAAACCTGATGAACCCAGTTGCTTCCAAAAGCAGCGCTTTGGTTGGAAATAAAGGTAACAGTGACTGAGCCAGCCAGAAAAGCCACCAATGTCAGAATAATCGGTATGTACCTCAGCCAACCCTTGGCTTGCGGAAACACCAATGCCCAAACAATCCAGACCAAAGTGATGAAGGTTAGGGTTTGGAACGCCAGAGGGAAAAATTCATTAATATCGGCATAACCCTGAAAGAGCAGCAGGCTTAAGGTCAGCAGAACAAGCTGTGAGCAGAACACAACCAAGAAAGCCGTGCGTAATGGCAGAGCGAGCTGCTCGCCAGCGTTCGTTGCTCGGTTAGCAGCTAAAAATGCTAAGCCTCCGGCTGCCAGCAGCACAAGGTAATAGAGCAAGGCAGTGGGAAAATCCACCAAAGCCAAGGCGAAATCCTGGAGTATATTCATGGTCAGTTTCTTAGCACGTTAATCTTGTTAGTTTTTGTGCAAGAATTATTCCAAAAAACCGCCCTGACTAACGCAAATTCGGGCGGTTTTCATCTTCTATCTATGGCTGCAATTTAGCCAAGCCTATTTTCAGCCGGCGCAAAGTTTCGTCTTTACCGAGTAGGTCAGCAAGCTCGGTGGCTCCGCCCGGTGAGGCAAACTGCCCTGAAAGCGCCGTGCGGATGGGCCACATCGCTGTACCGATTTTATAGCCATGCGCCGCAGCAAAATCTTTGAGCGCTGTGAAAAGTGATTCGTTTGTCCATTCCTGCATGCTCTCAAGCAGGGGGATAACCTCTTGTAAGATTTCACGGCTGGATTGCAGTGTGGATTTGGACTTGGGATTTTCAAAGAGCGCTGCGTCATAATCTGGCAGCTCATAAAGGAACTTCACCATTGTGGGGATTTCGGTGAAGCGTTCGATGCGGATTTGGATAAGACGACTGATCTTTTCCAGGTCCAGATGGCGCACGCCTTCAGGATAATACTTCAGCGCCAGTTCGTGGAATTTTTGTGGGTCGAGCCGACGAATATGTTCGCCATTCAGCCAGGTGAGTTTCTCCAGCGAAAAAGCAGCGCTAGACTTGTTGATGCGTTCGATATCAAAAGCCTCGATGAGTTCTTCCATGGTGAAAATCTCACGTTCGTCCCCCGGGTTCCAACCAAGCAAAGCCACATAGTTGACAATTGCTTCTGGTAAAAAGCCCATCTGTACGAGGTCTTCAAAGGAAGGATCGCCGGCACGTTTGCTGAGCTTGGCGCCATCTTCGCGCAGAATGAGGGGCAGGTGAACGTATTCTGGGATCTGCCAGCCAAAAGCCTGATAGAGCAGGTTGTATTTAGGTGTGGAGGAAAGGTATTCTTGCCCGCGGATGACGTGGGTAATCTCCATCAAGTGGTCATCCACCACATTGGCAAAGTTATAGGTGGGGAACCCATCCGATTTGAGCAGCACTTGATCATCTAATTGTGTGTTTTCGACAGTGATCTCGCCATAAACATGGTCAACGAAGGTGGTACTGCCTTGATTGGGGATGCGCTGGCGGATGACTGGGATGAGACCCTCAGCGAAGCGGGCAGTTACCTGCTCTTGGGTCAAAAAGCGGCAAGGGTCGCGTTTTTGTTCTGCAATCCCTGGCGATTCCTCATTATCAGGCTGGGCTTCCTTTTTACAGAAGCAGTAA
>JAXGPR010000012.1:0-51025 GCA_040766895.1 Anaerolineaceae bacterium
GAGCCAGATGCCGTCGACGCCTAAGTCTTGCAGGTAATCGAGGTGCTGGATGATGCCAGGCAGGTCGCCGATGCCGTCAGCGTTGGTATCCTGAAAGGAACGCGGGTAAATCTGATAGATGATGCCGTGCTGCCACCAAAGTTTTTCTTGTGCCATCCTCACCTCCGGGGAAATCTGCTTAGATTATACACTTCGGGTATTATACATTTTGAGTATTATACCCTGCGATAAATTACTGAAGAGGGAAAAAGTGGAGAAATTAATAATAGAAATATCTACTGGAAATAAATAAAACTTTCCAATTACAAAACACTTGCAATTTCTCAGATTTATGATACTATATAGATGCTTTAAGAGCAATACTTTTCGATGTGAAAAGTGGGTGTTTCCCACTTTTCTTTGTATTAGAACTAATAAAGTAAGAGGAATATGAAAAGCGAGTTTGCCTTAGCCTTTAATGAGGTTTTAGAAGATAAGCAGCTTCCACGCGAAGTGATCCTGAGCGCCTTGGAATCGGCGATGATTGCCGCATACCGCAAATCGGTGGGCGCTTCTGCCGCGCAAAACGTCAAGGTCAACATTGACTTGGATAGCGGTAATGTGCAAGTCTTTGTCGAAAAAGAAGTCGCTGAATCGGTCTTAGACCCACGTACTGAGGTTACCTTAGAAGAAGCACGGAAGTACGATCCCGAAGCTCAAATTGGGGATTTGGTGATGGTCGAGTCGACCCCTGCAGATTTTGGGCGCATCGCTGCGCAGACTGCCCGCCAAGCCATCCAGCAAAAGATCCACGATGCTGAAAGAAATCAGCAGTTTGAATACTTCAGCAAACAAGTTGGTGAGATTGTCAGCGGCGTGGTACAAGCAGTAAATTCGCGGCAAGCAACGATAGGGTTGGACCTCAAAGCGGAAGGCATCATGGAACGCAAGGACATGATCCCTGGGGAGCGCTTCCGCATTCACGAGCGCATTCGTGCCTACCTTTATGAGGTTACCAACTCCCCTAAGGGTTTGCAGATTAAGCTTTCGCATACGCACCGCAACTTTTTGCGGCGGTTGCTCGAAAACGAAGTGCCGGAAATTTATCATGGCATCGTTGAAATTCGTTCGATTGCCCGTGAACCTGGTCAGCGTGCTAAGGTAGCAGTCTCTGCTACGCAATCTGGCATCGATCCGGTGGGGGCATGTGTAGGTCAGCGCGGCGTACGCATTCAGGCAATTGTCAACGAACTGCATGGCGAAAAAATCGATGTCATTGAATGGAGCAGCGATCCAGCAGTGTTTATTTCCAAAGCGGTCAGCCCAGCAAGAGTGACTGGGGTTTACCTCAATCATCCTGATGGAGAAAATAAAACTGCAACGGTCGTAGTCCCTGAAGACCAGCTCAGCCTTGCCATTGGCAAAGAAGGGCAAAACGCCCGCTTAGCCGCCAAGCTTACCGGCTGGCGGATTGATATCATGAGCGTGAGCGAAGCTGCAGGCAAAGCCCTGGTTAAGCTGCACGAAGATCCTTCCTTAGCCGAATTGGCACAACAGGAGGCTGAAACGGTTGTCCGCGTGCAAGAACTGCTGAAAAAGAAGGAAGAGGGCGGAACGTTAACGCTTGAGGAAACCTCCTTCTTGGCGCGTTTTGTGGACCGCGTTCAGCGGCATGGCGAAGCTATCCGCAGGGAAGAAGATGCAGCAGAACAAGCCCGTATCCAAGCGGTGAAAGAAACGATCGACCCACGCGCTTTTGATATCTCGATATTGGATGTCCCTCTCAGGGAGCATACGATTTTTATCCTGCAAGAAGCTGGCATAGAAACTTTAGGGGATTTGATGCTTACGGCAAAATTAAATCCCGATGAGATTCTTGGTTACAACGGTATTGGTCCAAGAACATTCGAAGAAATTATGGAGTTAGTCAATACCTTCAAGTTCCCGGAGGAAGCACCAGCCGAAGTTTTAGAGTTAACCCCTGAGGAAACACAACAAACCCTAACCGAAGTTGCTGAGCCTGTTGTGGAGGTTGAGCCACAAGCAGAAACCGAGCTGCCTGAAGCAGAAGAAGTCACTGTTGCAGAATCAGAGCCTGAACAGGCTGTTGCGCTTGAATCAGAAGAAAGCGAAGAAAAGAGTTTTGAGGAACTCTTCAACATGGATACCTTGCTGCGCAGTAAAGAGATCCGCAAGGTTGCTCCTGAAGATGAAGAGCTCACCGGTCCGCGCACGGGTAAGAAGTCCAAAGGCAAGAAGAAAAAGGGACATACCGTAGAATACGACCCCGACAAAGATGAATCCTTTGTGCGATACAAACATCGCAAGGATGACGGTTGGGATGAAGATTGGTAAGTTGAGAGCTAAACATTAGAGCAGAGAAAAGGTGGCAGCAAAAAGCAAAAGCAAACCAAAGCACATCCCGCAACGCACTTGCGTAGGATGCCGGCAAGTTTTACCCAAACGCAACCTGATCCGTGTGGTTCGCACGGAAGAAGGTGTCCGGGTTGACCCCACGGGGAAACTTGCCGGAAGAGGGGCTTATCTACATGATGCGAAACGTTGCTGGGAGCAAGGGCTGAAAGGCTCACTTGCAAATGCTTTGCGCACTTCAATCTCTGAGCAAGATCTGGTCGCATTGACTGCGTACATGGAAGGTTTACCTGAAGAGGCACCGACAGAAGAGGGTGCACCTCAGGCAGGAAAACGACTTAAGGAAGAATGACCATGTAACGCCTTCCCGGCTCGGCTCATAGATTTGCACGTGAAGTTGCCACCGATTATGAATAGAAAAAGTGAGGTGGAATATGAGCAATGACGGGAAGAAAACAATAACACTCCCATACAGTATGAGCGTACGCGAGCTGGCGAATGAGCTCGATACCAGCGCTGTGCAGGTCATCAAGATTTTGATGTCGAATGGCGTGATGGCGAGCATTAATCAGCAGATTGATTTTGATACGGCGGCAGTCGTTGCCACCGAATTGGGGTATACACCTCAGGTTCAACAAGAGGAAGAGGTCAAGGAAGAAGAGACTGGCGAGGTGCCTCTTTGGCGCCGCGTAATCCTCGAAGAGGATCCGGCAAAGTTGGTAAATCGACCCCCGGTAATAACCATCCTTGGGCATGTTGACCATGGGAAGACCACTTTGTTGGATGCCATCCGGCATACCAACGTGGCTGAAGGCGAAGCTGGTGGTATCACCCAACACATCGGCGCCTATCAGGTTACGCACAAGGGGCGGTTGATTACTTTCTTAGATACCCCCGGTCACGCTGCATTCACGTCTATGCGCGCTCGTGGTGCGCAAGGTGCGGATATTGTTGTGTTGGTGGTGGCAGCTGATGACGGAGTGCAACCACAAACCCGAGAAGCGGCTAACCACGCCAAAGCGGCAAAAGTACCGATTATCGTTGCACTCAATAAAATTGATAAATCAGATGCCAACCCCGATCGCGTCAAGCGGCAATTAGCCGAAATCGGCTTGCAGCCAGATGAATGGGAAGGGGACACCTTTGTCGTACCGGTCTCAGCTAAGACGAAGCAAGGTCTGGATGACCTGCTGGAAACAATCTTATTGGTGGCAGATAGCATGTTGATCAAAGCAAACCCCAAGGGAAAGTGCATTGGCACTGTGGTTGAAGCCAGGTTAGAGAAAACGACCGGTCCAATGGCAACGCTTTTGGTGCAAAATGGAACATTAAAGGTTGGCGACGTCGTTGTGGCTGGTGAGAGCTGGGGCAAGATTAAAGCCATGTTCGATCAGCGAAACAAGCGCATAAAGGAAGCCCCGCCTTCCACGCCGGTTGTAATCATGGGTTTAGATCAACTGCCTGAGGCTGGGGATCTCTTCCAAGTGGTTTCCAACGAGAAAGAAGCACGCCAAATTGTTGCCGAACGCATCGCCCAACGCGAAGCTAAGCGCAGCGCCAAGCGTGCTACGCTTGAGGAACTGTTTGCGCGTTTCAAATCCGGCGAAACTAAAGAGCTTCGCCTGATCCTAAAAGCGGATGTTTATGGATCTTTGGAGCCCATTGTCAACTCTTTAGAAGAGCTCGGCAAAAAAGAAAAAGACATGGTCATCAATGTCCTGCATGCTGAAACCGGAAATATCACGGAATCTGACGTAATGTTAGCTGCCGCTTCGGAGGCAATTATCTTAGGCTTCAACGTAGAAGCTGACCAAGATGTGCGCCACTTAGCAGAAAATGAAGGTGTATCCATCCGCATTTACAACATCATCTATCGATTGTTGGAGGATGTGGAAAAAGCGCTTAAGGGTTTGCTTGAGCCGGAAATGGTCGAGAAAGTCATTGGCAAAGCAGAAGTCTTAGCCACTTTCAAGATTTCTAAAAGCAATGTGGTTGCCGGATGCCGGGTTATTGAGGGAGAAATTCGGCGGAATGCTTCTGTGCGCGTCATCCGAAACGATCAGGTCATTCATACTGGCGAGGTTGCTTCGCTGAAACGTGAAAAAGACGACGTGCGGGAAGTGCGCGCAGGCATGGAGTTTGGGATAGCCATCAAGAATTTTAACGACTTTAAGATAGGCGATGTTATCGAATGTTTTGTGATGGAACAATTTGGCGGTTAACGCCATCTAAGATTGATGAGAGGTTAAGATGCCCTCACCTTTAAGAATGAAACGCATTAATGACCGCTTTAAAGAGGTTCTTTCAGTGATCTTGTTGACCAAGATCGAAGATCCGCGGTTAACTGATGTCTCCGTTACCGATGTCAAAGTAGATCGGGAGCTAGATTATGCCAATATCTATGTTTCCGCTCCCCAGGGGCGCGTGCGCGAAAAAGAGGTTCTAGAAGCCTTGAACCATGCGGCAGGCTTCCTAAAATACGAATTAGCCAATGAGATTGATTTACGGATTATGCCAAAGCTGCGCTTCTTTTGGGACGTGACCCCGGAGCGGGCAGACCGTATAGACACGCTTTTAGCGCTGCTGCGAGAAGAACACGAGGCGGAAGAGAAGACCACAGAAAACCCAAGCGATGAAGGCGAGGCGGATGGATCAGCAGATTAACGCTTTACTCAGCCAAGCGCACTCAGTGGTGGTGGTCTCACACATCCGCCCGGATGGAGATGCAATTGGCTCGCTGCTGGGCATGGGGTTAGCCCTAATGCATGCTGGCAAGAAAGTCCAAATGGTTCTGCAAGATGGGCTGCCCGAGAAATACAACTTTTTGCCAGGGTCAGAGTTGGTCCAGCGAAGGATCGAGTCGCCATTTGACACGCTGATCGTGGTGGATTGTAGTGATCTGGAGCGTACCGGTGTAATTTTGCAAGGGCAAAATCCACCGGACTTGGTTATTGACCACCATAAAACCAATTTAGCCTTTGGCAGCCTCAACTATGTGGAGCCGCAAGCGGTGGCAACAGCTGCGATCTTAGCTGAGAAATTGCCTGTTTGGGGGCTTGAAGTCGATGAAGAGGTAGCTGCCTGCCTGCTTACCGGCATATTAGGAGATACCATCGGCTTTCGCACAACCAATATGAGCCCGAACGCTCTGCGCATTGCCGCAGACCTCATGGAAAAAGGTGCTGACCTACCGACGATCTATCAGAAGACTCTGCTTTCGCGGTCGATTGCTGAGTTGCGTTATTGGGGGCAGGGTCTAATCAATATCCGCAACGAAGATGGATTGCTTTGGACAACCCTGACGCTTGATGATAGAATGAAAGCTGCCTATCCGGAAAATGATGATGCAGATTTGATTAACTTGCTTAGCTCAGCCGCTAATTTCCTCATCGTGGTATTATTTATCGAGCAGGCAGATGGTAAAGTGAAAGTAAGTTGGCGTTCAGCAGAGGGCATAGACGTCTCGCAGGTTGCGTTTGAATTTGGAGGCGGGGGTCACGCTGCTGCAGCTGGTGCAGATATCATTGGAAGTTTAGATAAGGTTGTTGATCTAGTCCTTACAAAAACAAAAAAACTATTAGGAGATCGAAGGGTAAATTAAATCTCTCGAAAAGTGAGTTCCTATGTCAGAAGATTTCATGCTAGATAATGCAAATTTGGCGAGTAATGTCTCTGGTGTATTAGTCATCGATAAACCCACGGGAATGACCTCACATGATGTTGTTCAAATTGTGCGCAATGGCACCCATATTCGCAGGGCTGGGCATACTGGTACGCTTGATCCGCGGGCTTCAGGTGTTCTGGTGGTCTTGGTTGGACCAGCAGTGCGCTTGAGTGAATTTATCTCAGCCTCTGAAAAGCGCTATCAGGCTGTATTGCGATTAGGTTTGACCACGGATACCTATGATATGGATGGACGTGTGCTAACGAGCTCTCCAGTGAACATCTCTTATGAAGAATTGGAAGAAACCCTGAAAACATTCATTGGAGAGGTTGACCAGATTCCGCCGGCATATTCCGCAATCAAGATCAATGGGGAAAAAGCTTACGAACGCGCACGCCGTGGGGAAGAGGTGGAGATGGAACCACGCAAGGTGCGCGTAGATAGCATAGAATTGCTCGATTGGGAATCGCCAGAAGCTATTATTGATATTCAATGCTCATCTGGCACCTATGTGCGCTCCTTGATCCATGACTTAGGCGAAAAATTGGGCTGTGGTGCTACCTTGGTTGGCTTGCGCCGTACAAAAAATGGGCGTTTTAGCTTACGCGATGCGGTGTCCTTACGCCGCTTGCAGGAAGCTTTTGTCAATGGCGATTGGTACCGTTTTCTCATCCCCGCTGCAGAAGCACTGGGCGATTGGTATACCGTTGAGCTGACTTTAGACCAGGTCGATCAGGTTCGACATGGCCACCGCGTGCCGGCTGTTGAAGACGTACCAACCGATACGATTGCCAGAGCTGTAAGCGAAGAAGGCGAACTCGTTGCATTGGTAGAATATGACCCCGAGGCGCATGAGTGGCAGCCACGCAAGGTCTTTTTCCAGTAAAATTTAGCTCTCGAAGAATGAATAACCCTTAGCTGGCTTGGCGCACGCGGGGTTATTTTTTTGAGTGTTGACAGAGGATGATTTGACAAGATTTTATGAAGATTTACCAGAAAAGCTCACAGAGCCGCTGTGGATTACCATCGGTAACTTTGATGGGCTGCATCTCGGGCACCAGGCATTACTCTCTCGCCTCAAAGCCTTAGCTCAGGCACAAGGGGCTCAAAGTGGCATGCTCACCTTTTGGCCCCATCCACGTGTCTTTTTTCAAGGAATTGATGGTCCGTTTTACTTGACCACAAAAAGCGAAAAGCAAGAACTGCTCAAGCATTCCGGGTTAGACTTAGTTATCACACTTGCATTTAATCAAGCGTTTGCGGACCTTTCAGCAGCGGCGTTTTTTGATTTGCTGACCAGCCGGATAAATCTGCAAGGTTTGGTGGTAGGAGAAAACTTTGCCTTGGGTAAAAACCGTAGTGGAACCCTGGATGTGATTCAGCAGCTTTGTGCCGAGCGGGGCATTCAGCTTGAAGTATTCCCGCCTTTCAACTTGGATGGGGAACCAGTCTCATCTGCACGTATCCGTACTGCGCTAGAGAAAGGCGATGTGGAGCAAGCTGCGCGGCTGCTTGGGCGGCTTTACTTTGTGCGCAGCCAAGTTATCGAAGGTAAACGCCTTGGCTCAAAGCTTGGCTTCCCAACAGCTAACCAATTAGCACTGGAACAGAAGATTCTCCCGAAGTATGGCGTTTATGCTACTTATGTGCGCTGGAATGGCGAACGCTATCAAGGTGTGACCAGTGTGGGTGTGCGCCCCACCTTTGAAGAAAGCGGGCAGCCTAACATCGAAACGCTGCTCTTGGATTTTACTGGTAATATTTATCATGAAGAATTAACTGTCGAGTTTGCGCATTTTATCCGCGAGGAAATTAAGTTTGCGAATGCGCAAGAGCTTATTGACCAGATCGAGCAGGATAAAATAATTGCCAGGAGGCTGCTAAGTGATGAACCCTACCCGCAGAATCTACCCTCTCAGCCCCAGTCAGTTCAGCGCTGAAACCATAGCCGTCACTTTTGCGAAGACTTCACGCTCACCAGAGCCTTTTGATGTGATTGCTGCCGAGCTTGATGCAGAAAAGTCCGCCAAATTCAGTGAAAAGTGGATTGTCGGTTATGGGCATTCCAGTGTGGCAGAGCATGCGGTTCTACACTTAGCGCTCGAAAATGTCTCCCGATTAGCAATCGAAACGATTGAATCCAACCGTTTAGCTTCCTATACTGAGAAATCGACGCGTTATCAGGAGTGGAATCCTGAGGCTTACGTGGTGCCGCCCGAAATTGCAGGCAGCCCTTATGAAAGCCGCTATCGAGAAGTTATTTCCAAGCTCTTTGAGTCTTATGCAGAAGCCTTGCAGACCTTGCGCACTTGGAGCCAAACAAACACCCCTCGTCAAGAGGGTGAGAGTGAAAAATCCTGGCAAAACCGTGCACGTACCCAGGCGATAGATGTGTGCCGCTTCTTGCTGCCGGCTGCCTCGCTGGCAAATGTGGGCGTAACCATTAACGCGCGAGCGTTAGAGTATGCCATCCGCAAGCTGCTTAGCTCAGAGCTGCAAGAGGTGCGCGAGATTGGCGCAGAAGTCAAAGCCGTAGCGACGCAGGAAGTACCCACGCTGGTGAAGTATGCCAACCCAATCCCTTCATTAATGTCTATTCGAGAGCGATTAAGCACTAAAGAAACACCCGCAGCATTTAACTCCTCCGAGGCTTGGTGCCGGCTGCTCAAGGTGGAACCGGAGGGCGAAGAGCAAGTGCTGGCGGCGGTGCTTTACCGTTTTGGCAGTCAAAGCTATGCTGAGTGCTTGGATAAGGTGCGCAGTATGACCGAAGCTGAAAAAAGCACGCTGGTAAACGAAATCTTCGCAGAAATGGGACCTTACGATGTGCCCTTGCGCGAGCTGGAATATGCTACCTATGATTTCGACCTAATCATTGACCAAGGAGCTTATTTTGAGCTCAAGCGCCACCGCATGATGACGCAAACTACCCAGCATCTCTCCACCCGCTTGGGTTATGCCATCCCCAAAGCGATCAGTGAGGTAGGTTTTGAGCAGCCTTACCGCCAGGCTATGGACTTAGCGACTGCGGCTTATGAGGAATTAGCAGCTTGGAACCCTTCTGTAGCAGCGTATGTGGTCCCCAACGCTTTCAATCGGCGGGTGCTCTGCCGTCTGAACATGCGCGAGTTATTCCATTTAGCACGCTTGCGCTGCAGCCCTAATGCACATTTCTCTATGCGGCGGGCAGCGCGTGCTATGGCGGAGAGCATGCAATCAGTGCACCCAAACTTTTGGGCTAAAATGAATCTCTCGGAAGAGGAGACCTCTCAATCAATTACTGCGAATTATTTTAGTGAAGTGGCAGCAATTCCGCTGATATACAAATAAAAAACCTCTGAGAACCTGACTGAGGTATGATTGACGCAAACTAAAGCACAATTAAAAAAGCCTACCTAATTGAAAGGAAGCGAGCACGATGAAAAGACAATTTAACCTTAGTTTTGTAATCCTCTTAGCAGTGGCAATGCTGCTGAGTGCCTGTGGAGCTGAGACGGAAACCTCTACAACTGCGATTAACATCCCAGCGGTTTCGATCGGTCAGGGGACAGAATCTGCCGGGACGTATCCGATTGATGGCGTTGATTCTACCTATCCCGTTGGAACCGTTGCGAGCGATGCCCCTAGCACTTATCCAGCGGGGGGTGCCACACAGATGAGTGATGCAGAAATTGAAGCTCTTCTAGAGGAAAAGCTGGATGGGCATCATACCCTCGAGTGGGTGCTTTCCTTTGATAAAACCTATGAAGAATGGAATGAACTGCTTTCCGATCATCATGGTGTCACCTTTACCCCTGAGGAAAAAGACCAGGTCATTCAGTACTTGATGACTCATTAGGCTCCTCAGACCCTTCAAACAAGTTAATCACAGCCCGAAAACCTCGGGCTGTATGCTTAAATTGAGCTTTTATTTGGTTCAAATCCCATGTTTAGCGTTACAATAGGGCGAACAGATTGGCTTGCTTATCTGCGAGACACAATTTACATCATAAGAAGGAGAAAGCATGACCACGCATTTCTATCTCTCATTACTCCCCGAAGCATTAATCGTCTCTATGCTCGACCCCGAAGAATTTGGAACTTACTATGCTGTGGGTTCAGCTAAGAAGTCCCGTGGGCAGGCAATGTTTTTTGAGGTCGATCCAACTTTTAGGCATCCATATTTTCGCATCGAAGAAGCACTAAAGCGCTGCGTTCCTCACGAAGACGGTTCCCCCAAGGCTTCCATCTATGTTTCGGTTTACCGTGTACTCGAACATGTTGACATCGATGCGCTCATGGATCTCTACCTTACCACGCAGGATGGCAGAACGCTTGGGCTGAAATCTTCCGATCAGTTGCCGCCAGCAGACGAGGGTTTACACCTCTATCAGGAAATTGTTCCCGTTTCACCCTTGGTGGTCAGCCGGCTGGACCCTGTATCTTTTTATGAACTTATCGTCAAAACGCCAACCTCACTGATTACTGTACCAGCGATTACTTTCGTCGAATTGCAATTAGGAGAATTAGCCAATGACCCTGAAATGGGCTTGGTTGAAAACCTGCCTTATTCTAATATCGACCATTTGAGGCAGTGCCTCTCAGATGTGAAGACGAAATTCGTTTCCACTAAGATGGTCGACCGCACGCATTCGCCAGTAGTGCCTTACCGCTGCGTCAAGAACGGCTTTTTTGTCGGGAATGCAGAAAAATTACGCTACTACCCGATGCCTTCTGCAGAAACTCTACGCACCGAAAATTATCGCTGGTTCCGGTCTGCCAGCATGTAGTAAACATCTCACTGAATTTATAGAACAGAGGAGTCTGATATCTTATGAATTACACAACTTGGATTTACATTGGAATTGTTGGCGGGGTGATATCGATAGGCGTTGCGATATATCTTTACTTCTGGGTGATGCGTCAAAATAGAGGAAGTGAGAAAGCGCAGGAAGTTTCCTCATGGATTAGAAGTGGCGCGAATACATACCTGCGGCGCTTGTATACAGCCCTGGCTATTCTTGCTGTGATTATCGGCGTCATCATTGCCCTGATTTTTAGCTTTAACTTCGAAAACATCGGCACGACGGGCATCGTCGTTGATCCGAAAAACGGCATACAAATGGCAATTTCATTTGTGGTTGGGGCACTCTGCTCAGCTGTGGCTGGCTATATGGGCATGCGTGTTGCAGTGGAAGCCAATGTACGTACGGCTACCGCGGCAGAGCAAAGCTTGGATAGCGCCTTTAGAATTTCCTTTTATGCCGGCTCGGTGCTGGGTTTAGCTATGGTTGGCTTAGCTGTGATTGGCATGAGCGTGATCTTCTTGGTGACTGGACAAGCACATGCTGTTTTAGGCTTCAGCTTTGGTGCTTCAACTTTGGCTTTGTTAGCTAAAGCCGGCGGCGGGATTTACACTAAAACCGCCGATATTGCGGCTGACCTGGTCGGCAAGGTCGAAATTGGTATCCCTGAGGATGACCCCCGCAACCCAGCAGTGGTCGCAGATAACGTAGGCGACAATGTTGGTGATGTGGCTGGCATGGGTGCCGATATTTTTGATAGTTACGTAGCTAGCACAGTGGCTGTGATGCTTTTAGGGGCTTCTTTTGCAGAAACGCTGCAGTACCAATACACCGTAATCCCGCTTATCCTGTGCACGTTGGGTGTGTTTGCTTCACTTTTGGGTATTCAATTTGTGCGTGTGCGCGAAGGTGGAAAGCCGGGCGCGGCGCTCAACCGGGGCACCATAATTACCTGTATCATTTACATTGCTATGCTGCTTGTTTTAGTATTCTTGGGGCATGTCAATATGGCAATCTTTTGGTCAGCGTTTGTCGGCATTGTGGCAGGGGTGCTCATCGGGTTTACCTCCGATTATTTTACCAATGACCAACACAAACCCGTGCAACAAACCGCTAAAGAATCCACTTCTGGTTCAGCCATTACGATTATCACGGGCTTCAGTTATGGCTTAATTTCTATCTTACCCTCCATTTTGGGCGTGGTTATTGCCACGCTAATTTCCTTCAACGTCACCCAAGCCAGCGGATTGCCAGGCGTGTATGGGATTGGCGTGGCGGCAGTGGGGATGCTTGCCATCAGCGGCATGATTGTTTCGGCAGATGCCTATGGCCCGATTGTGGATAACGCTCGCGGCATCGCCGAAATGGCTGGGATGGACCACGAAGTTATTGCCCGGGCGGATGTGCTCGATTCGGCTGGCAACACAGCTAAAGCAATCACCAAAGGCTTCTCTATTAGTGCGGCAGCATTGACCGTGCTGGCTCTGTTCGCGGCTTATGCTGAGGTAGTGGAGGCTAATGGCATGGCAATCACGATTAGTTTGCGGGAACCGCTGGTGGTTGCAGGTGTGCTGCTGGGTGCCACTGCCCCGCCAATTTTCAGCGCGCTGCTGATGCTCTCGGTAACTCATAACGCCTTCGATATGATCGAAGAGATCCGCCGGCAATTCCGCGAAAAACCGGGCATTTTGGCGGGCACCGAAATGCCAGATTACGATCGCTGTGTAGGTTTAGCCGCCCAAGGCGCGCTTTCCTCATTAGTTTTGCCAACTTTCTTAGCAGTCGGTTTGCCGCTGCTGGTGGGCTTTGTGCTTGGACCGGATGCTCTGGGCGGTTTCTTGGGCGGGGCAATCTTTACTGGCGTGATATTTGCGCTATTTATGGCAAACGCCGGCGGGCTTTGGGATAACGCGAAAAAGTACATTGAATCTGGCAAATTTGGCGGACCAGGCTCCGAGGCGCATAAAGCTGCTGTGGTTGGCGATACCGTTGGTGACCCTTTCAAGGATACAGCGGGTCCCTCGATCAACACGCTCATTACGGTGATGTCTTTGGTTTCATCGCTCTTTGCACCCATCATTGCGGTGTTTCACTTGTTTTAAAGTTAGCGTTAAGCGTAAAAACTGCCCGGGCTTGCTCGGGCAGTTTTTAGAGCCTTAGTTCTTTTGAGTAGACGTTTCATCCTCTGAGGGAGGTGGTACTGCTTGGGATTCAAGCTCACGTAACCGGGCGTGCTTTTTAATCGCCTCTGCCAGGCTTTGCGCGCTCTCCTCCGGAAAGAACGGCACATAAGAACGTATCCTCTGTTCGATAGCACTGTCGGGGGTCTCGATCAATATGAGCTTGAGGATGTAGACAGTTTCTTGCGGAGAGCGCCGGGCTAAGTTTTCGACCACTTTAGCTAAGTTAGCTGTAAATTTGTCGTCTGCGGATTCAATCAGAGGTTTTATTTCGTTCAGCAGCCCAGGCAATTCTTCTAAAGAAAATTGGTCGAGGGTATGCGCCAAAGCGGCTAATCCGTAATTACGCAGATGGTCTTCTGGGCTGGTTAGCAGCTCGAGGACGAAAGGTTTCCATTGGCTGGCTTGCTGTAAAGGGGTAATTGCTTTGGTAAGGAGCGTCTCGAGCACACCACGGTCAATTGGCTGCGTAAGCCAGATGCGTAACAGGGCGCTTAGCTTATCGGCGTATTGCGTCGGCAGCTGACCGAGCAAGTAAGCAGCTAACGCTCGCGGTTCAAAATAAGGGTCTTGCCATAGTGTTTGTGCCAAGGTCAAAGTCTTTTCAGGATGCGCTTGAGCTGTCTTACGCAAGCCGATTTCGATCTGGGGGAGCACTTGCTGCGGTATGTTGTATGAACTCAGGAAGGTCTTGGGCATCGCTCGCCGGTGCGGGCGGTAAGAATAACGCTGATAAAAGCCTAACAACGCATGAAGAGCTTTGGAGAAGCGTTCTGGCTCTGCGTAGCTTTCTTGCAGAAACCCAATCTGCTGCTCTAACTTGGTAAGATCGATCGCTACCATCGTATCTAACTGGCTGGAATTACCTCGCAAGCAAGCTTAGTAGGAACGTGCAAAGTAAGCGCGTTTACGTGTCCTCTTGCCGCTATAGAAGCAAATGCCTTCGGCTATATCAGGCTCATTGGCATAAATGCGCAGCGTTGCCTTAGTTTCTTCTTTGATGCGCGCTTCGTTTTCTCTGTCATCGTTCCACCAGCCAACTGCCCAGCCTTGGTCAGCAACAATCTGCTTGAAGCTGTCGTAATCCTTTGCTTCGAAGATGTGGCTGTCGCGAAATTGAGTTGCCCGAGCAAGCATATTATTATGGATTGCATCCAAGAGCTCCCCAACGGATTGGTCCAAGTTTTCCATGGGCAAGAAGCTTTTGCCAGCTTTCCCGGGGATATCCCTGCGGCTTACCGCCACGCTGTTCTTCTGCACATCTTTAGGCCCAATTTCCATACGCACGGGTACGCCTTTCAGCTCCCAATCGTTGAATTTAAAGCCTGGGGTGACCTCTTCGCGTGTGTCAATCTTGACGCTGAATTTTGCTAATTGCTCTGCAGCCTTCTGCACAGCTTCCATCACCTGGGATTTTTCTTCATCGGAGCGGTAAATCGGCACAATAACGACCTGAATAGGGGCAAGACGGGGCGGTAGAATTAAGCCTTGGTCATCGCCATGCGTCATGATGATAGCGCCGATAAAGCGGGTGGAGAGCCCCCAGGAAGTAGTCCAGCAATATTGCAGCTGGTTGTTTTCATCTAAGAACTTGATATCGAAAGCTTTGGCGAAGTTTTGCCCCAAGAAGTGTGAGGTCCCGGATTGCAAGGCTTTGGTGTCGCCCATCATAGCTTCGATGGAGTAGGTATTGACCGCGCCAGCAAACTTCTCCGATTCGCTTTTTTGGCCGGGGATGACAGGTACGGCAGCCATGTTGCGTGCAAATTCTGCGTAAATGCCCAACATGCGCTCGGTTTCTTCAATGGCTTCCTGCTCGGTGGCATGGGCGGTGTGGCCTTCTTGCCAATAAAACTCAAGCGTGCGCAGGAAGAGCTTGGTGCGCATCTCCCAGCGCACTACGTTCGCCCACTGATTGATCAGCACGGGCAAATCGCGATAAGACTGGATCCATTTGGCATACATCGTGCCGATGATGGTCTCAGAGGTGGGTCGCACCACGAGCGGTTCCTCCAACTCCTGACCGCCGCCGTGGGTTACCACTGCTAACTCAGGCGAAAAGCCCTCCACATGCTCGGCTTCCTTGTACATAAAAGATTGTGGGATAAGCAAGGGGAAAGCTGCGTTCACGTGACCGGTAGCCTTAAAGCGCTCATCGAGCGCCTTTTGGATATTCTCCCAGATAGTCCAGCCATAGGGGCGCACGACCATGCAACCGCGCACAGGGGCGTAATCGGCTAGCTCGGCGCGCAGAACCACCTGGTTATACCATTCAGAGAAATTTTCTTGACGGGTTGGTAACTTTTTATCCATAATAATTTCCTAAGATAAAGATTTTTGCAAATAAGTAACAGCTTCAAGGGGATCGCGGGCAAATTGAACCCGCGCTTGATCCAAGTCGTTGATCATCTCATGATTGACTGTGAAAAACTGGCGAAAGACCTTTTCCCAACTAGTGCCAATTAAGATGAAGGGTTTGGGCGGAGCTGGGGAGATGACCATCAGGTTGAGCGCTAAACTGATCTCACACAGCGTGCCAATGCCGCCGGGCAGCGCGATCATGGCATCGGGCTGGCGTGTGAGCACCTCTAAGCGCTGCGGTAAAGTTTGAGTGCGAATCTCCTGCTGTACCCAAGGGTTAGCGCCGCCAGGGCGATACTGCTCAATCTCAGCACAAGTGACGCCTAGCGTAGCGCCTCCAGCTTCCGCGGCACCGCGGGAGACAGCTTCCATTGTGCCGCCGTAACCGCCCGTCATGACGGTGTGCCCAGCTTGGGCGAGAAGCCTGCCTAACTCCAGTGCGTTCTGGTAAAGGGGGGTTCCAGGCCTTGGGGCAGCGGAGCCATATACCGCTACAATCATAACGGTGCCTTCCCGGACTGGTGCTCTGGCCATTGGCGTTGGTGGTTTTGAGCGATTTTTGAGAGCACAGCCTGCTCTATGTCGATGCCAGAGACACTCGCAAGCTGCAGCAGGTAGAGCATCGTATCGGCAAGCTCGCCTGCCAGGGCAGCTTGGTCAGCAGGCCTCATCCTGCCACTGGAACAGCTCCAGCACTTCGCTTGCCTCGAGCACCAGCGAAATGGCTAGGTTACGCGGCATTTGAGGCTTGGAAGAAGCCGGTTGATCCCAACCTTTTGCGGCGACCAGAGCATTCATCTGTTGAGTCAGCTCGGATAAGTTCATGATCCTGAAATTATACCTGAGAATAACTAATTTCAATTATTTTAATTTCCTGGATTGATCATTATACGATTAGTCAATAATCAAATAGTCAACCATTGACAAACAAGAATAATGCATTATAATAAAGGAAAATGAAAAGATTGTGCATAAAATGTCTTTATAATGCATAATTTAGTAAGGAAACTAACATGCTAATACAATTCAAAGTTGGAAACTACAAATCCTTTAAAGAACCGGTTACGCTTAGCTTGGTTGCCGCTAAGATTAAAGGCAAGGACGCTAATATTGACGAAAATAATCTTATCAGAGTTGATGATAAGTTAGAATTACTCACCAGCGCAGCAGTTTATGGTGCTAATGCAAGTGGTAAAAGTAATTTATTCGGAGCATTCAAATTCATGCGACGTTTTATAATAAATTCATCCAAAGAATCTCAAGTCAATGAGCGGATTGAAGTGGAGCCATTTCTATTAGATGCAGAATACGAAAATAAACCTTCTTTTTTTGAAACCGTTTTTTTACTGAATGGTTTAGTTTATCGGTATGGGTTTGAAGTGACAAAAGATAAAGTCGATCTGAGTGGTTATTCTATACGCCAAAAAATAAAGAGGCGAAGCTTTTCACGCGTGAAGGAGATGTTACCCAAGTCTCAAGAAATTTTAAAAGGAGGTCAATCATCAAAAGAATTAACCGACCCAATGCCCTTTTTCTTTCGGTAGCAGCGCAATTTAACAGTGAAACTGCAAAGAATGTGCTCGATTGGTTTTGGTCAACTAGATCAATATCCGGTTATCAGGAAACTGGTTATCCAGGCTTTACAGCAGAAAAATTTAAAGGAAGATTTAGATTTTCAACAGAAAATTCTAGCCTTAATTCGTGATGCTGATGTGGGGATTAATAATATTGTCGCAGAGACGATAAGTATTAATGACCCGACTGTTTTCCCAGATGATATGCCTGAAGAAATCCGTGATATTATTCGAAAACAAATGAAGGGAGAGGTGTCTTTGATAAAGATTAAATCAATGCACCGAAAAAATTAGGAAAAAATTTAAGTGGGGAAACATCTTTCGACTTAAGCCAAGAATCTGATGGTACTGTAAAGCTTTTTCACATTTCTGGACCTATCTTCGATGCTCTTAATCGAGGGAGCGTTTTATTTATTGATGAATTTGAAGCCAGATTGCATACCTTACTCACGCGTGCATTAGTTAGTCTGTTTAATTCAAAAGATACAATCCGAAACATGCTCAATTAATTTTTTGCTACTCATGATGCCAATTTACTATCTAATGAATTATTTCGAAGGGACCAAATTTGGTTTGTTGAAAAAGACGAGGATGGAGCGACCCATTTGTACTCGTTGGCAGAATTAAAAGTAAGGAAAGATAATAATTTTGAAAATGATTATCTTTCTGGTAGATACGGCGGAATCCCAGTAATTGGTGATTTACGTCAAATTTTTTATGAGCCGGAAGAAAAAAGTCGTGGCTAAAAGTAAAGATCACTTAATACCGCATTCTAAAAGTTATAGCAGAAGAAAACATGATACTAGAAATTTATATAAGCGATTTCTGATAATCTGTGAAGGAACTAAATCAGAACCACAATACTTTAAGCATTTTAAGCATCCAGGTGTAAAGATTAAAATTATTGGTACTGGAAAAAACACGGAATCGTTAGTAGATGAGGCAGTTAAACGAAAAAAAGACGATATATTTGACCAAGTATGGTGTGTTTTTGACAAAGACGATTTTCCTGAAGATCAATTTGAAAATGCCATAAAACAAGCAGAGAGAAAGGGATTGAATGTCGCATATTCTAATCAATCCTTTGAACTTTGGTACGTATTACATTTTGAATATCTTCACACCTCAATAGATCGGAAATATTATATTGAAAAATTAGAACATTATTTGAACATTAAATATACGAAAAATGATCCAGAAATATTTTCACGCCTTCAAAAAAATATTACTACAGCTATTAATAACGCCGAAAAGTTACTAATGGAATATACAGATTCACATCCAGAAAAAGATGATCCATCAACCACTGTGCATAAATTAGTATTAGAGCTATTAAGGGATAAAAAAAATAAATCTTAGTAATGATGAATATTAGATTGGGAGACCCAAAAGATAAAAAAACCTGTCAAGTCAAAAGATAATACCCGGAGAGGCATAATGTTACCAAGGTGAATGGTGAGCGAAACAGACCCATTGATTCTATTTAGGTAACATTTTAGATGAACTAACACGAATAATTGACAAACGCGTAGGATTAGGTAAAATAGAATCCTCAAGCCGAAGTGGCGGAATAGGCAGACGCGCTACGTTCAGGGCGTAGTGGGCAAAGCGCCCGTGAGAGTTCAAATCTCTCCTTCGGCATAAACGCAGTCAATAGGCTGCGTTTTTTTATTGCCAAAGCGGTTAGCCGAGCTGCTGGTATAATACTTGCATCGAGTAATGCTATGCAATCGCCGTGGGAAAAGCTCAAACAATTTCATTGGAATGACCGCCGCCTGATCCTTGTGGCAGTCATTATTCTGCTCGTTCTGCTGATGATGGGCTTCAACAATCGCATGGTGCGGGCATTAGAACTGGAGGAGCAAGCCCAGGCGATGACCACACGGATTGCTGAGCTGGAGCAGACCAAGGTCTACCTGGAGGCTCAAATTGCTTTCGCTACCTCTGAAAAAGCTGTGGAACAATGGGCGCGCGAAGATGCTAAATTGATTAAGGAAGGGGACATCCCCATTATTGTCCTACCGCCTTCTGCGCGGACCCCTACGCCGACTCCAGTGCCGCTTGTACAGGAAAAACCCCTTTCTAACCTTGAAATCTGGAAAGAGCTATTTTTGGGGGAATAAAAAGTCCTCATAGTGTCAACCAAATAAAAGAACCCTTTGTTCAGCTTTAATCTCTAAATCAAATTGATGGCACGGTAATTGCATCACATAGTTTGATGAAACTGCGAATGCCTACACATAAGTTAGCATCTTCCTTTCCCCTTTGGCGCCAAAGATTTTGGTTTCTCTTAATAGGAAGCCTGTTTGTCCTCGGCCTGGCCGGCTGCTACCAGCCTATGCCCAACTACGACCCCTGGAAAGTGCCGCAAGGTTCTGCAACCGTAACTTTACCAACGGGTGACGCTACATTCACGCAAACGCTGCCCAGCCCGACGCCTGCACCTACGCTCACGCCTGCACCAACCGGTCCCACGCCCACGCCTAATCTGCCGGCTGCCCTGCCCACGCTGCGCTCAGAAGAAACAGAATATATCGTTCAGTTGGGCGATTCACTCGCGAGGATTGCGCTCATGCACCAGGTTTCCGTGGCGCAAATTTTGCAAGCTAACCCCGAAATTACGAACCCCAATTTGATTGAACCGGAGCAAAAGCTGCTCATCCCGCCGGCTAGCGCTAATGAATTAGCGCCGGATTTCAAGATCATCCCGGATGCTGAGCTTTTTAATTCTCCCTCAACGGTGGGCTTTGATGTCCAAGAAATTGTGGCTCAGTTTGGCGGAAAGCTCCTCAGCTACTCGGAGGAGTTGGAAGATGGCACAAAACTCAATGGTGCAGAGATAGTCCAAAAGGTAGCAGAGGATTTCTCGGTCAATCCGCGCTTGCTTCTGGCGGTTCTGGAATATCGCAACGGCTGGCTGACGGGAGCGGGAAATGCTAATATTAAAGAAGATTACCCATTAGGATTGCAGGACGCTGACCGCAAGGGCCTTTATAAGCAGCTCAGCTGGGCAGCTAACGAACTAACCCGCGGGTATACCCTCTGGAGCCAAGGGGAAGTGGCTGTGTGGACTTTAGCGGATGGCACGGTGGTCCGTATCGCCCCGACGATCAACGGTGGGACGGCTGGCGTGCAATACATGCTCGGGTTGCTGCTGGGCAAGGATGACTGGAAACAAGCCGTTTCGGAAAATGGGCTGTATGCCACCTACCTGCGTTTATTTGGTTTTCCCTTTGCTTTTGCCGTTGAGCCGCTTGTTCCTGATGATTTGGTGCAGCCAGAACTTGTCCTGCCATTTAAGCCGGGGGAGATTTGGTACTTTACAGGTGGTCCGCATGCAGGCTGGGGAACAGGTTCGGCTTGGGCGGGGATAGACTTTGCCCCGGCTGGGGAAGAATATGGCTGCTATGAGAGCCAAAGTGTGGTTGTTGCCGCTGCTGATGGACAGGTTGTGCGGGTTGGGGATGGGCTGCTTGTTCAAGATCTGGATGGTGATGGCATCGAGCAGACCGGCTGGTCGCTGCTTTACTTGCATTTGAATAAGAACGATGACATTCAAGTTGGAACTTATTTGCATCGCGATGACCCCATTGGGTATCCTTCCTGTGAAGGGGGTTACACCACCGGTACGCATTTGCACTTGGCGCGGCGTTATAACGGCGTGTGGATCGCTGCAGACGGCGATGTGCCTTTTGTGTTGAGTGGCTGGGTTGCTTCCAGCGCTGGAATTGAATACGACGGATATTTGAAAAAAGATGGACAGACAGTTGAAGCCTTCAATGGCCGTGCCGATCTCAACGAGATCGCGCGTTAAGAGCCGCGAGGCACGGCATTCTCGCCAGTTGGCGGCTAAGCGCCGCCGGCACTTGCGCAATTTGCTGCTGGCAGCCATGACGTTGGCGGTTTTGGCTGGAGCTTTGTTGGTTTATCCCATCGAAGCGCCGCAAAGCGTGGCTGCAGAAGGCAAAGCTACGCCAATAGGTGTCGAACTGCTCCCTGAAGAAAGCACCTTGACAACCCCAGTAGAAGTCATGGCAGCTCAGGAAGATCAGATTGTGGCTCAGGAAACCGCTATTCCAGAAACCCCAGAGCCTCAGCCAATTGAGAATCAAGCTGCTCTGGTATCTGCCAGCCAAAACGCGCCGATACTTTATTACGCCCAAAGTGGGGATAGCTTAGATGTACTCGCATTGCGCTTTGGTGTTTCGGTGAACGATATTAGCTCACCGGATTTATTACCAGATGGGGGCTTTTTGCCCGAAGGTCAGTTGCTCCTGATTCCTTCAACCCTAACGGATGTGAGCTTGAACCTGAGGCTCTTCCCGGATTCAGAGGTAATCAATTCACCTTCTGCGATTGATTTTGACATTGCGGGATTTATCCAACAGGCTAGCGGGAAATTAGCTAATTACTATGAAAGCGTTTATGGATATGGTTATTTGAGTGGCGCGGAGATTGTGCAATTGGTCGCTCAGGAATATTCCATCCATCCGCGCTTGCTGCTTGCTTTGCTGGAGTATCAAAGTGGCTGGGTTTATGGCCAACCAACATCCTATTTGCTTGAAGAATATCCCATGGGTATAGTGCTAAGCGGGCAAGATAGCTTGTATAAGCAGCTGATTTTGGCTGCTGGTGCTTTGGGTACCGGCTATTATGGTTGGCGCGAAGGAACGCTATTAGCATTGAGCTTCCCCGATGGCACCCATTTGCGGCTGGCACCTGAGCTCAACTGCGGAACGGTTGCCTGGATGTATTTTTTCTCTCGCATCAAAAACTTTGACGCGTGGAACGATGCGCTCTATTCTGCCGATAGCTTGTTAGCTACCTATGAAGCGATGTTTGGCAATCCTTGGTTGATTGCACAGCAATTTCCTTCGCTGTTTACTCCCCAGCTGGTGCAACCTGAACTTGCGCTGCCCTTCGAGCCCGGCGTGATTTGGTCCTTTACGAGCGGTCCGCATGCAGCTTGGGGAGCGGTGGAAGTACGCGCGGCATTGGATTTTGCACCACCTATGGATGCACCTGGCTGCCGACCGACAAATGATTGGGTGGTAGCGGCATCGCCAGGCTTGGTAGTGCGCTCCCAGAATGGCGCTGTGGTCGTGGATATGGATGGCGATGGGGATGAGCGTACGGGTTGGAATATCCTCTACATGCATATTGCAACAGTGGGGCGTGTTCCAGTGGGCACTTGGGTGGAAACGGGCGACCGCATTGGGCACCCTTCTTGCGAGGGTGGCACGTCGACCGGGACGCATACGCACATTGCGCGAAAGTATAATGGGGAGTGGATTCCAGCCGATGGACCTTTAGCTTTCAACTTAGGCGGGTGGATTGCTAAAGCGGACTCTCAACCCTATTTAGGCTGGCTAGTCAAAGGGAGCCAAGTGGTCAAATCCAGCTTAGTCGGTGCCACAGCTTCACACATTTGGCAAGGCAAATAACCTTCTTCTAACTTGTGGTATATTCAAAGCCATATTGAAATAATTGAAATAAACATGACCCTGGTAAGACATAAAACTTATGCCTGGCTGTGGGCGGCGCTAACCGTGATGTTTTTCATGAGCGCTTGCAGCAGTCCTCGCCCCACTTATATAATCCCCGAAGCGCAGCAAACCGAAACTCCGGTATTGCCGACTTCTACACCGTTCCCAACACGTCCAGTCTACCCACCGGGGACGCTTGTGGACTATATAGCTCAAAGTGGAGATACTTTACCGCTACTTGCCGTGCGTTTTAATACGACAATCGAAGAAATTCGACAAGCTAACCCGGAAATTCCGGACTCAGCGACAACGATGCCGCCTGGCTTCCCCATGAAAATCCCGATTTATTACCGTACGCTTTGGGGAACGAGTTTTCAGATCATCCCGGATTCGGCTTTTGTCTATGGACCGGATTTGATTGGCTTTGACCTAAATGCATTTCTCGAGTCTACGCCTGGTTGGTTTAAAGATTATCGCTATTATGTCCAGAATGCGAATCGAAATGCAGCTGAGTTGCTCACGCTTATTGCTGAGAATTACAGCATCAATCCGCGTTTACTTTTGGCGCTCCTTGAATACCGAGCGCAAGCGCTTACTAACCCAGAGCCCAACCCGAGCCTTGAGATAAATATTCTCATGCCAGAAAGAACTTATACAGGCGTGTACCGCCAGCTTGCGCATACCGCTGACCTGCTCAACGATGCTTACTATCGCTATCGGCAAGGAGAGATCATCACCATCGAACATCTGAATGGTGAAATTGAGAACATTGACCCCTGGCAGAACGCAGGAACAGTAGCGCTTCAGGTTTATTTTGCCTCTTTTTTAGATGGCGAAGACTATAAGCGTGCGATCGGGCCGGATGGGCTCGCCAAAACCTATCGGGAGCTCTTTGGTGACCCTTGGGCTGGCAATACGACCGTTTTGCCCGGCAGCTTAGTTCAACCGGAGTTTATCCTGCCTTTTAAGCAAGGGCAGACCTGGTCTCTGACCGGAGGACCGCATACGGCCTGGGGCAATTTGCGCCCATGGGCAGCCATTGACTTTGCACCCCCGATGACTGTTCAGGGTTGCGCTGAAACCCAAGAATTTGCGCTGGCTGTGGCTGATGGGGTGATTGCCCGCGTAGGCGATGGCATTGTCGTGCTCGACCTGGATGGTGATGGGGATGAACGCACAGGTTGGGTGGTGTTTTACCTGCACATTGCAGCCAAAGACCGCATTGCGGTGGGAACAGTAGTTCAGCAAGGAGATCCGATTGGGCGCCCCAGCTGTGAGGGCGGAACTGCGACTGGCACACATGTGCACATTGCACGGAAATACAACGGCGAATGGATCTCAGCGGTTGGGGTGATCCCCTTCAACTTGGAAGGTTGGACGCCGATTGAAGGCAGCGCTGCTTATCAAGGCAAGTTAGTGCGCGGCTCGGAAGAAGTGATTGCCAGCACGCGTTCTGCATCCTTTAGCATGATTACGCGGAAGTGAAAAAAAGCCGGCGAACGCCTTGCTCACCGGCTTATAAGGGTGCTACTAAAGCCCAAAATCGTGGGGGTTGATGGCGGAGCCATTGTAGCGGATTTCAAAGTGCAGGTGAGGTCCGCTGGAATTACCTGTAGAGCCCATATATCCAATCAACTGTCCTAAAGAGATTACTTGACCACAACTCACTGCTATACCGCCATCCATGATGTGCGCATAAAGCGATAAGTATCCATTTCCGTGGTCAATGACGATGGTATTGCCATAGCCGCGGTTGGACCAGCCGGCATATATAATCACACCGGTATCTGCGGCGTAGAGCTCATTGCCTAAGCGACCTGCATAGTCCAAACCGTTATGGGTCGGCGGCGTAAATTCATAGCCTGAGATCCAATGTTCAGTGGTGGGGAACTGCCAAGCACCGGTTCCATAGGCTGTTGCTGTGCTGTTGCAGGCAAAGCTGCCTAAGTAAGAGACGTTTGGATGAGTACCCACGCCATCCTCATCAGCACTCACGTAGGTTACCCAGATAGCTGGCGGGCGCGTGCCGCCAGGAACATAGAGCATCGTACCAGGTTTAATATCGGGATGGCTCAGGTCGGCAAACTGGGTCACATCCAGGGCATTGAGAGGCTCATCCAAGATTACGTCCCGGCTAACGTCATAAAATTCTGCCACTCTATCTAAGTTTTCACCAGCGCTCCAGCCATGCAAAACGCCATCGCTTGGCAAAATAAACAGCTTCTGCCCAGGGTAGATGCCATCAGGCGTATCGCCAATCAGATAGCGGTTTGCCCACAGGATAGTCTCCGGTTCCAAGCCGAATTTCTCGGCGATCGAAAATAGCGTATCCTGCTGCTGCACTTCGTAGGCGATAATTTGCTTGCGCGGCGCGGGGAAGGATTCCGGTGTCCCTAAAGGGAGCTCACGGATCAGGCGGCTGGCTGCATAAGTCAGCAGACTATCAGGGGAAAGCGTTTCCGGGCGCGTGCCGCCAGGTACAACGAGCCTGGTGCCCGGAGTGATATTTGGGGAGCTCAGGTTGCCGAGAGTGGCGCGATCGAGGTGGTTAGCTGGGAAGTCAATAATATCATCCGGCGTGACGCCATAAAACTCGGAGACGCCATTCAAGCCTTCGCCCTCCTGCCAGACGTGATAGACCCCATCAACAGGCAAGATATAGATAGTTTGGCCTGGGAAGTAAAGCGAGAGATCGTTACCGAGCTCGTACCAGTTCCCCCAAAGAATTGTATCTGGAGCTAAATCAAACTTATCAGCAATACTGAAGATAGTGTCCCCTTGTTGAATGGTATAGGTAATAACCTCTGTGCGAGGTTCAACGGTTGGGGTAGGGGCAAGTGTAGTCGTTGGGGCAATTGTTGGTGTAGGCGTCAGACCTTTAGTTTTGAGAAGAACGACGGGCTGCCCGAGCATGGATGCATCAGTGGTTGATACGGGGTTAGCTTTACCAGTATCCTTGCTGAGCCATAGCGCCAGAAGGATCAACGCAGCAACGATTAGAAACAGCGAAACTAATCCTGCCGGCTGGCTGTACCACGGTTTAGATTGTTCTTGAGAAGTGGGTAATTCTGAGGTGTTTTCTGCGGGATTGTTCTCCAGAAGTTCCTCTGAGTTGTTATTATGAGATTCGTTCATAGCTACTCCAAAAACGCATCTTAATCGCCTCTCCAGAATCTGTCAAGCTGACCCATAAAGCGTTAATGGCGTGATGTTGGCATGGATGTGTGTCAGTTTCAATATTTAAAGTGCTGTTCTCTTCTATGATCGAAAAAATTAGCCTAATCGGAAAAATATCTCGCCAGGATCGGGGATAAGTCTACTGCGCTGTATTTCGCCAATGAGTCAAAAAAGTCGTCAGACGTGGCGATTTTGTAGGTGTTACTGATGGCGTAATCCTTGAGTGCGGCGAAGAAAGCTTCATCGCCGACGGCATCGCGGATTTCTTGCAGAAACATGGCGCCACGCAAGTAAACCGCATTTCGATAAGCCTCATAGCCGCCTGCGATATAGATATCGCTGTTCACATTACCTTGTGGTGCAAAGCCGCTGACACGGTTATCCCACCACCACTGGACCAAATCGGGATGGTAGCGCTGGTAGAATAAAACTTCATGATATGTCGCTAAAGCTTCATCCAGCCAGGGCTCCTTGGCTTGGTCGTTGCCTACCAGGCTGTAAAACCACTGATGGGAGACTTCGTGAGGCGTCAGAATGGTGAGGTTAGTTTTGGGGGTGTCATTATAGAAATCGAACACCCCGTAGCTGATCATCACCATGCCGTCCATCTCCATGTTGTGCAAGAAGTCCGCAGCAACAATGGAAAGCATTTCCCGTGGGTAAGGGTAATACAGCTCGCCAAACAGCTTGAGCGCCTGCGCAGCTATCTCAGTCACCGCTTCGCCGGCATCTTGCGCTTCCATGAAGACGTAAGAGTGAATGCGCACACCATCTTGCACGATTTCATGCTCAAAGTAGCTGTCGCTAATTGAGAATGCAAAGCCGCGGGCTAACTCCAAGTGATAACTGCGCACGCCGTTAGTTTCCACAGCGGGAGCGCTGGCTGCAACTTCAATCAATTCTTCGCGGTCAGTCAGTTTAAGAGTCACGTCAAAATCAGCCACCTCATTGACTACATATTCCCCCACAACCATGTTATTGACCACTTGTTGCGGGTGTGTGATCCATCCCTCAGTTTCATCGTACGGCGGGATGTAGGGATACCAATTCATGAGGTTCGTTTGCCTGCCAGAAACACCAAAGGTGCCCTCGACTGTGGGAAAATCCAAGCGGAAATTAAGCCTCAAGCTGGTGGTTTGGTTTGGCTGCAGGGGTAGCGCAAGCGGCACGTAAAGGTTGATGCCCTCCTCACGCCCATTGGTGATCGAGTTACCATCTGCATCGCTTAGGCTCTGCAGCGTAAAGCTCCCGGGGTAGTTCTTAGGCGGGATGGAAAGTAAGAGCTCTTCAAATGCTCGCGTGCTGCGGTTCGTATAGGTAATAATTTCCTCAACAATGCCATAATGCGTATAGTAATTTAGGGTTAGGTTGAGCTCATAATGCGTACGGTTCTCGGGGATCTTGACCTCATCGAGCGCTGATGACAATATGGATGAAGCTGTCGGGGTGGTAGCTATATCAGTAGGAATGGGATTCGCGGAGTTGCGGGTTGGTTCGGTAGGTAGATCCGTGAGTTGGACGTGAGGCGCAGGTAGGGTGAAGACCATCGTACTGGTCTGCCCTCCGGAACAAGCTCCAACCAGCAGAACGAGAGAAAGCGAAAGCAGGACTAATTTGCTAGATCTCAAGCGAACCTCATATGGTTGCTGATTCTACCAGAAAAGAGATCCCGCAATTTCGCGGGACCCCGATAATTTTGCAGCAAGCCAAATTCTGTTATGCTTCAACTTCGTGGATCGTGATGAGGTATTCCATCTCCATTACTTGCTTGAACATAGCAATGCACGGGCAGTATTTTTCCTTTGAGAGCTCGACGGCACGCTCCACATCGGCTCGCTTGATATTGTGCCCGGTGACCACATATTCAACCTGCATCTTTGTGAAGACGTGGGGATAGGTTTCAGCTTGGTCTACATGGACGCGCACTTCCAATCCCTTTACTTCAGCGCGTTTCTTCCTGAGGATAGAAATCACGTCCATACCAGTGCAGCCTGCCGTACCCATGGCTAAGAGTTCCGTTGGGCGGAAGCCCGAATTATGCCCGCCAGAGGCTTCACTTGCATCCATGCGGACCTCAAAACCAGTATCGGCTGTGCCAATAAAACTCATATCACTTTGCCAAGTCGCTTTTGCTTCCATTTTTACTCCTTAATTTCTGACCAACTGGTCAGTGTGTTTGATTTATCAGGTGAAGGCACCTGTTTGTATTTTTCCGCAGTTTTGACATACTAAATTTAACAGACTATCGTACTCTACGATTCCGACTGAGCAATACGGGCAAGGTTCTCCATAACGCATCGCTCCAATCTTTTTAGGTTGGCAGGTCATCATGGGTTGATTAGGTTTTGAACCTTTAGCTGGTGAGTTAGGTTCTGGATTCGTTTCCACGGTGCTCTCCTTCTGCCATGTAAGGAATGATGTGTCGATAAGCCAGTTTATTAACGTTACACCCTAAACCTCCATGGTGGCAATCAATGGCCAGTTGGGTAAAACGTCAAAACTCAAATCGTCTAGTTGTTTGCGAATGAAATGTTGATAACCAGCGGCGGCGATCATGGCAGCATTATCTGTGCACAGGCTGATGTGCGGGATATGTACCTTATAATTCACTTGTGAGCGGAAAGTTTCCCGGAGGGCTTTATTCGCGCTCACTCCTCCTGCCACGACGAGTTCTCGCGCGCCAAATTCCTCTGCCGCTTGCATGGTTTTCTCATAAAGCGTTGCAACCACGGCTTGCTGGAAACTAGCAGCTAAATCTGCAATGGGCAGCGTTTTGCCAGAAGCTTTCAGTTCTTCCACCATACGTAAAACAGCAGTTTTGAGCCCACTAAACGAAAAGTTGTAAGGCTCTGAAAGTTTAGCTTTAGGGAAGTTGAAAGCTTTGGGGTTGCCTTCTTGGGCGGCTTTCTGGATGGAAGGTCCCCCAGGATAACCCAACCCGAGCAGCCGTGCGACTTTGTCAAAAGACTCGCCGGCAGCGTCATCTGCGGTGCTGCCCAAGCGTTCATATTGCAGGTGATCGCGCATAAGGATAAGTTCAGTATGCCCGCCAGAGACCAGCAGGGCAATGAGAGGGAATTGCGGTTCTGGACCGGGAACATTGCCACTTGCATAGAGCCAAGCGGAGTAAATATGCCCTTCTAAGTGATTGACGCCAATAATGGGCAGACCGCTCCCAAGCGCGATGGCTTTAGCCATATTCGCTCCAACAACCAGGGAGCCGGCTAAACCTGGTCCGCGGGTTACGGCAATGGCATCCAGGTCCGCCAGCTCCAGATGGGCTTGCTGGAGTGCTGAGTCGACTGTTGCATACACTGCTTTGATGTGCTCGCGGGAGGCGATTTCAGGGTAAACGCCGCCAAACTGGGCGTGTAAGTCTGCTTGGCTGGCGATTACCGAGCTGAGGATCTCCCTGCCGCTGCTCACTACGGCTGCTGCAGTCTCATCACAAGAGCTTTCGATGCCTAAAATGCGGAATTCTGTCGTTTTCATCTCACTTGGCAGGCATCGGAATAACCAAATCCATAGGGTAATCTACGAACTTAGCAAACTTTCCTTCCTGGCTGACGTAATAGGTATCTTCCAGGCGGATGCCATATCCTTTCTCTGGGTAGTATAACCCGGGCTCGAGCGTAAATACAGAACCTGGTCTAAGGTTATTACTAGAGTCATCCGCTCGGCTGAACCAAGGCTTCTCGTGCACATCCAGCCCAACGCCGTGCCCCAAGCTGTGCACATAGCCTTGGGTTACGCGTGGGTTAGTGCGCACAGTTTCGTGCCCGTGGGCTTCGAAGAGCTCACATGTGCGAAGCTGCAAAGTGTTTGGGTTGATGCCTAAACGCAGCTCGTTTGCTACGGTGTTATAAACCTCTAATACCTGTGCGTACACCTGTTGGACTTCATCCGAGGCATAACCCAAGCACCAAGTGCGGGTGAAATCATAAAAATAACCGCCGCCTTTTTCGCAGGGGAAGATATCATAAACGATTGTTTGCCCAAGCTTAATCGGGTCCGATGGCGTACCAGAACTGTGGGGCACGCCGGCATCCCTGCCAATGGCAAAGATGGTATCCTCAGGGTTTTCGGCGCCATATTCGGCTAACCAAAGGTTGATGCGTGACTTGACGTCGCCAATTGTGAGCGGCGAGCCATCCGGCTTGATAAGCGTCTCGTTGCGCACGGCATGCCCGCAGAGAAAATCTTGCGTATTCGCGACCACGCGTGTGGTGAGCATTCCCATTTGGCGGATATGCTCCAGTTCCTCTTCGTCTTTAGTGGCGCGGGCTTCCAGCAGAATGGCATCATTCACGTCGCCATAAAAGTGCAAGTCTGGCAGTAAGCGTTGCAGCTCGCCGAGCAGGGCATAGAAGGAGCCAAATTCGCGCACACCATAAAGCACCACGCTTCCCTCGGTCAAGCCTATATCTACCAACATTTGCTGATAACGCAAGCCTTGTGCTTTCAGCACATCACCTTGGGCTTGTTTTAGGTAGGCGTAATAGTCATAATCTGCGTAGCTCCTTAAGCGGAAACCCGTTTTGGCGGCTTCATCGCGTTCCATCGGACCGCAAAAGAGAACGGGTTCCTGACCCGGACGATAAAACAAATCGGCTTGGGTAACGTGAATCCCTTTGGTAAAGTAGACCATAGAAGGGTTGTGCAAAGCAGCTCCGCTAATCCAGAGAGCGTCGGCGTGTTGCTGTCGCATCAGAATATCAATATCTCTTTTCATTTACGATAGTCCTCTTTTCGAATAATCGATTGTAACCCAGCCAAGAAGGCATCTTCTTCATCTGGCTGGATCGTACGCGGGTCTAAGACCACACGGTCGTTTTGTATGCGGGCGATGATCGGCGGTTGGCAGGCACGCAAGGCGGCGAGCAATTTTTGTGGGGATTTAGCTTCCAGTGCGAGCAGCCACGTGGGCAGGGTTTCTTCCGGCAAGCTGCCCCCGCCAACGGTAGAGAAACCTGGTAGAACCTCACCCAAGCCGAGCTTTTGCTGCCAAGATTGCGCTTGATTTTGGAGCGATTCAGCACTGCGGCTGAGCATTTGGTATATCGGGAGAGCACTCTCGGCTTCGCCTTTCAGGTAGTGCAGCAAGGTGGCAGAGAGCGCACTCAAGCAAAGTTTATCTGGGCGCAAGGCACGGTAGAGCGCATGCCGGCGCAGCTTCTCGATGAGCGCCCGCTTACCGACAATGATGCCGGCTTGTGGACCGCCGAGGAGTTTATCGCCCGAGAAGCACACCAGATCGGCACCGGCTTGGACAGCCTCCGGCACAGTGAGTTCATGTGCCAGCCCAAAATGAGCCGTGTCGAGCAGGGCGCCTGAGCCTAAGTCGAACACGAGTGGCAGATCAGCGCTATGCGCTAGCTCCACAAGCTCCGGAAGGCTTGGTTCGGTGGCAAACCCAATGATTTTGAAGTTGGAGTGATGCGTCAGGAGCAACAGGTCCGCACCGGCGGCAATAGCTTCGTGAAAATCTCTGAGGTGCGTGCGATTGGTGGTGCCGACCTCCAAGAGGCGTGCCCCCGAAGCGCGCAGCACATCGGGGATGCGGAAGCCCCCGCCAATCTCGACCAGCTGCGTACGCGAGACGGCAACCTGCTTACGCCGCGCGAGTGCTGTAAGAACGAGGAGCAATCCTGCAGCATTATTATTGACGACCAAAGCCGCTTCCGCGCCTGTCAAGCGCGTTAGATAAGCCTCGGCGTGCAGGTCACGCTTGCCGCGCTTGCCGGCAGTTAAGTCGTATTCCAAATTGGAATAACCAGCCGCAACTGCCTTCATTGCCTCAATGGCAGCTTGAGATAGCGGCGCACGGCCTAAATTCGTGTGAATCAGCACTCCTGTGGCGTTAATCACTGGTTGCAGGGTGGGCTGCGCTTGGGCTTGAAGCTTGGTAGACACCTGCTCAAGCAACTCAGTTTCGGTGGGGAGGGCATGCCCTTCCTGCAGGCTCTCACGCAGCTCTGCTAGCACCTCACGGATAGCTTCGGTGACCCACTGCCTGCCATAGGTCGCAATCAATCCCTCGATATCAGGATGTTCTAATAGACGATCGACCGAGGGGATCTGACGCAGCGTGCTCATTGTTTAGGGGTTAGGTTGCTGCGGTTTCCAGCGGCTGCGTTCCCATAGGCGCAGGCAAAATTCGATCAGAAAGAAGGCAGCGGCTAGCAAGATGGCAAGCGGAAAAGTGAGCAAGCGCCCCATGCGCATCCATGCAAGAAGTGCCACAAAGATGCCAGCCAGGAGCGCCTCGCGAATGATGACGGGTTGATCTACGGGATGCTTGCTTGCAAAGCGCAAATTGAGCAAGTAAGCGATGGGCAACGCAATTCCAGAAGCCAGCAGCACCAAAAAGAAGAAAAACAGCCAGCGGGGACCGAGGGTCGGTAAAGTGAATAAGGTCACCAGTGCCAAACCTCCGCCGCCAAGAAGGATGAGTATGAGAAAAGCGGGAAGAAAATCTTTAAAAGTGGCGGTAGCTTTGGGTGGCGTTTCCATGAATGAAATTATATCTTATTTCAACGCCCGAGAGTTATAAATTGTTATGTTTAAAGGAAACCTATCCTCAAAGAAGGCTTAACCGTTCCAGAATTATTTGCTCTGTCGATAGATCCGCTGGTACAACGCAGCTGTTTATGGCATCGATCACAAACGGGAAGGCTTCAACATCTACGATACCCTGCGCATCTAGCATAACCAGGATAAGGGCTGAGCGGCTCGTATCTGCCAAGCCATACGAGTCGAACAGGGCATTGCCTAAGCTATAAAAAACGAGAGTGGAACCATTGTCGGTTTGGAGAGACTCGCTGGCTTAAAAGGAACTCCTCCGCGCGTTATGAGGGCACCACAAGCGTCAAGGTCAGCTTGGATGCCCTCTCATACCAGTGGTAAATGTTATTTAGCGTGCGATCAGCGGCAGGTAGAGCGTGTACTCCTCACCCCCTACCAGCGCGAACTCGCTTAGATGACAAATGGGCAGGCTCAACCAGTTCTCTGCCAGGTTGCGCGTGTATTGCCCACCATCGCAGGTCGTCGCCGCGTCCAGCCAGGCAGCTTGTGTTTCATCCCAGTAATACAAGAACAGGCTGATTTCTGGAATGACGCCCAGGCTCTCCTCATCATAAGATATGGTGATTACCAGGGGTGGCGCAAATGTGGTCACCGGCTGCTCTGTTTCATCCCAGGCGGTCAGTTCAAAGCTGTTGCCGGCAAAGTTCAAACTGCCAGTGGCCTGGCTTGGAGCTGGCTGGGGGTCAAACAGGAAGGTTACCTCTCCGCTGACTGCATCTGGAGGAATAATGATTTCGGTATTCTCATCATGCGAAGTGAGCGTGCCGCCGCTCTCACCTTGAATAACCACTTCCACAGCTTGTGTCAAGTACCAATCCGGATCCTTGATGGCAAGAAAGGCCGCGGGTGGTTCAGGCGCAGGGACATTGAGATGGTTGTAGCTAAGATCAGTATCGTAATACCCATAACAGGGAGGGTCATCATTATCCGGATCGCACAAACTGACCAACTTGCTGAAGCTGGCGGGAACATGTCCTGAGAATGCGTTGTTACTCAAGTTCAAACTTTTCAGGTTCACCAGATTGCCCAATTCCCCTGGGATTGAACCGCTCAGCTGGTTGCTATCCAAATAGAGCGCCCGTAGGCGGGTGAGGTTGCCCAGACTGGCTGGGATCTCCCCGCTCAGTTGGTTGCCCCCCAGATAGAGCCCCCATAGGTTGGTGAGTAATCTCAAACGGTCTGGGATTGCTCCGCTCAGCTGGTTGCCCCAAAGATCGAGAAATTGCAGCTGAGGGAGGTCGCCCAGACTGGTTGGGATTGAACCGCTCAGTTGGTTGTCAAACAGAGAGAGCACCTGCAGGTTAGTGAGATTGCCCAGTTGCGCTGGGATTCCTTCGCTCAGCTGATTGCCGCCCAGATAGAGCACCTGCAGGTTGGTGAGGCTGCCCAAACTGGCTGGGATTGGACCACTCAGCTGGTTCCAGCCCAGATTGAGTACCTGCAGTTCGGTGAGGCTGCCAAATTCTACCGGAATCCCCTCACTCAGCTGGTTACAGGACAGATTGAGCTCCCACGTGTAGATGTAGCCCAGACCGGCTGGGATTGGACCACTCAGCTGGTTGCCGCTCAGATTTAACTTCTGTATATTGAGGTTGCCCAGACTGGCTGGGATTGCTCCGCTCAGCTGGTTGCCGTCCAGATAGAGGTACCCCAGCTGATTGAGGTTGCCCAGTTCTGGCGGGATTTCCCCACTCAGCTGGTTGCCGCCCAGCTTGAGCTCCATCAGGCCGGTAGCGTTGCCCAGACTGGCTGGGATCTCCCCACTCAGCTGGTTGCCGGACAAATCAAGATACACCAGGTCGAGGTTGCCCAGACTGTCTGGGATTGCTCCACTCAACTGGTTGTTATACAACCGGAGCGTATGCACATTGGTGTTGCCCAGACTGTCTGGGATTGGACCACTCAGCTGGTTGTTAGACAAATCGAGTCTCCACAGGCCGGTGAGGTTGCCCAGTTCTGGCGGAATCGCCCCGCTCAGTTGGTTTCTGTTCAGAAAGAACGAATGCGGGTTGGTGAGGCTGCCCAGTTCTGGCGGAATCGCCCCGCTCAGCCGGTTCGCGGTCAGATTGAGGTACATAACACGCCCGTTAGAAACGGTTACTCCATGCCAATTGCCTACCGTGGTCGTCACAAGCCAGTTGCTATGGTCGGTCCAGCCTGCCCCGTTGGTACTCTCATACAGCGCGACTAAGGCTTCACACTCTTCTAGGGGTACATCTGTCACCGTGGTGCAGTCAAAACTCTCCGCTTGCACCCTGGTCTGGTTGAGCTCCTCCGCAGTCGGGGGAACGTACTCACGCTCCTCAAGCGGTTCAGAGTTCATTTTAAGTCGGGCAATGAGTTCTTCAGGCAGGTCCGCGTTTAACAGATAGTCCCGGTAGTGACTGTCCTGTTCAACTTCGAAATGTGCTTCAAATTCCGGATCAAGCCTTTCATCAGGGAAATCAGGTGGGTCTCCTGTCTCAGGTCCATCCCCTTCAGGAGCAACATTTTGGGAGATGTCCTGGACATCGAGATGGTTCGATGTGGCTGCGGCTGGAGAAAGCTGCAGGGCGAAAGAAAACACAATCAAACAACCAATTATTCGGGCAAGTTTTTTATTCATGGGGTCCCTTTCATGATGAACAAACCATTTATCGAAATTCCACTTTTATAAAAATTATATACCATTTTCACCCAAACCGGGTGAAAGTACTAATAACTTATAGTTGAAAATCATCTTTACGATCATAAAAATATCTTTTTTCACTATGACCTGTTAATGCTGTCACATCCTTAGCTTGTAAGACTAATTAATTGACGCATCATTGCGGATATGTTAAACTTTTTAATTCATTGGATTATCCTTATTGAGGCTGCTGTGCAAGAAACTAAAACGATTGTCAGGAAGACTGCATATCTGGATGCGCTTAAAGAGCGCGTCTTAGTGTTCGATGGTGCCATGGGCACCATGCTGCAGAGCATGAAGCTCACGGACGCCGATTTTGGCGGGAAAGCGCTCGTGGGCTGCAATGACGCCCTGGTGCTTTCTTCGCCAGATATCATTGCGAGTGTGCATCGCGCTTACCTTGAAGCCGGCGCCGATGTCATCGAGACAGATACCTTCCGCGCTAACCGCATCACCTTAGCCGATTACGGCTTAGCTGACCGCGTCACCGAGCTCAACCGCGCAGCCGCACAGCTTGCCCGCCGTGTGGCAGACAGCTTCAGCACGCCTGAAAAGCCGCGCTTTGTAGCCGGCTCGATGGGTCCTTCGGGAAAGCTCATCTCCACGGATGACCCACAAATGTCGGATATCACCTTTGACGAGTTAGCCGATGTTTTCCGCGAGCAAGCTGTAGGCCTCATCCAGGGCGGTGCGGATTTGCTGCTGCTGGAGACGCAGCAAGATATCCTTGAGGTGAAGGCAGCGATTAATGGCATCCAGCGCGCCTTTGAAGAAGAAGGCGTAATATTGCCTATTCAGGCGCAAGTAACCTTGGATGTGAACGGTAAGATGCTTTTGGGCTCGGATATTACCGCCGTAACCGCTATCCTGCAGGGGATGGGCGTGAGTGTGATCGGGATGAACTGCTCGACCGGACCAGAGCACATGCGCCCCTCGGTGGCTTACCTTAGCGAGCACGCTACGCTGCCAATATCAGTTATCCCTAACGCCGGCTTACCGATGAACGTAAACGGTGAGGCGGTTTACCCGATGCAACCTGCGCCATTCTCGGACTTGCTCGCGGAGTATGTGCGCGAATATGGCGTGCGCGTGGTGGGGGGCTGCTGCGGTACGCGTCCAGAGCACATCCGCGAGCTGGTGGCTAAGCTGCCCCAAGATCTGCCAGAGCGCCCCGCGCCGCAACCTGAGGCAGAGTTAGCCTCACCTGTGCAAGCTGTGCCCATTGAGCAACAGCCCGTGCCCTTCCTGGTGGGCGAACGGCTGAACGCACAGGGTTCGCGAGCGTTCAAGCGTTTGCTGCTTGCGGAGGATTTCGACGGGATGCTGCAAATTGCACGAGAGCAGGTGGAAAATGGCGCGCATGGCTTGGACGTGAGCGTTGCGCTTACTGAGCGCAGCAATGAAGCCGAACTGATGGCTAAACTGGTCAAGCGCCTCTCATTGGAGGTGCCGGTGCCGCTCATCATCGACTCGACTGAGCCAGAAGTGATTGAGGCAGCGTTAAAGGCGGTGCCTGGGCGCTGCCTGATTAATTCTACAAACCTAGAATCCGGCGAGGCAAAAGCGCGGCGAATCTTTGCGCTAGCCAAGCAATACAGCGCCGCTGTGCTGGCGCTCACCATCGATGAGCAAGGCATGGCAAAAACCGCTGAGCGCAAGCTGGAAGTCGCCCAACGTATTTATCACTTAGCTGTGGACGAATGCGGTCTGCAGCCGCAAGATCTGGTCTTCGACGACCTGACCTTTACGCTGGCTACGGGAGAAGAGGTTTACCGCAACTCGGCGGTGGAGACCTTGCGCGGGATCACACTCATCAAGCAAGCCTTACCGGGTGTACATACCTCGCTGGGCGTCAGCAACGTATCTTTTGGGCTTTCACCAACCTCACGGAAGGTAGTAAACAGTGTTTTCCTCTACCATGCCGTTGCTGCAGGCTTAGATATGGCGATAGTGAACCCCGCGCAGATTAAACCTTATGCTGAAATACCTCAACAGGAGCGCGAGCTGGCTGAGGCTTTGATTTTCAATAAACACGAAAATGCGCTGGCTGATTTAATCGCTTATTTTGATGCCAACCCAGAAATCGCAGGAGATGATGGACAAAAAGTTGACCCCTTCGAAGGCTTAAGCGCGAGCGAGCGGCTGCGAGAACGCATCCTGCGCCGGCAAAAGCTTGGCGTTGAGGAAGATATTGATTCTATATTGGCAGAGCACCCCGAGCAGCCCAAGAGCCAAACCGCTGTGGAGATTCTCAATACTATCTTGCTGCCGGCAATGAAAGAGGTCGGTGACCGCTTTGGCGCCGGTGAGCTGATCCTGCCCTTTGTGCTCCAATCGGCTGAGGTGATGAAAAGAGCCGTGGCGCATTTGGAGAATTACCTCGAGAAAAAGCAAGGCACCAGCAAAGGTAAGTTGGTACTGGCTACGGTCTACGGCGATGTGCACGATATTGGCAAGAATTTAGTCAAGACGATCATCTCCAACAATGGCTACGAGGTCGTGGACCTGGGCAAGCAGGTGCCGGCGGAGATGATCATTCAGACTGCTACTGAGGAAAACGCAACGGCAATTGGCTTGAGCGCGCTGCTCGTCTCGACCAGTAAGCAGATGCCCCTCATTGTGAATGAATTGCACCGCCGCAAGCTGGACTTCCCGGTGCTGGTTGGCGGGGCAGCGATCAATGCGCGCTTTGGCTGGCGCATCCTCAAATGCGACGATGGCGAGCTGTATGCGCCTGGCGTATATTACTGTAAGGATGCCTTCGAAGGTTTAGCGGTAATGGAAACCTTAGCCAACCCGCAGCGCTATCAAGAAAGCTTGGCTGACTTGCGGCGCAAATCGGAGCATGAATTTGCCGCGGAGCGCACCACAGCAGAACCCGCTAAGGTAGCAGCTAAAGAACGCAGCCTCCCGCCAGCGGAGTTTATTCCTACAGTCTCGGAGTGGGGTCCGCGCGTGGTGGCATCCATGCCGCTGCCTTTGGTGGCGGATCACCTGAGCCTGAATGAGCTCTACCGCCTTTCCTGGGGCGCGAAAAACGCGCACGGCGAGGAGTGGGCGCACTTGAAGGCTGAGTTTGATGCCCGGCGCCTGCGGATGTTAGCCGATGCTGAAAAGAATGGCTGGCTCAAGCCGCAAGGTGTATATGGCTATTGGCCAGCGTTAGCCGATGGCAATACCCTCATCCTCTATGACCCGGCGAGCTTAGAAGACCCCGAACCCCGCGAGCTGGAGCGTTTTGAGTTCCCCCGCCAAGCAGGCGGAGAAGGAATATCTCTGGCGGATTACTTCCTTCCGGTTGGGTCGGAGCGCTTTGACGTGGTAGCGCTGCAAGTGGTGACGGTGGGGGAAGCCGCCAGCCAGCATTTTGCTGAGCTGGAAGCGGCGCAAAATTACTCTGAAGCCTACTTTGTACACGGCTTGGCGGTGCAGATGGCGGAGGCTGCGGCTGATTACCTGCATGATCACATCCGGCGGGAATTAGGCTTGCGAGAGAAGCAAGGCTTGCGCTACTCTTGGGGCTACCCGGCTATACCGGATCTTGCGGATCATCGCAAGGTGTTCAATTTGCTGCCTGCAGAAACCGCCTTAGGAATGCACCTGACACCAGCAGACCAGCTTGTGCCGGAACAATCGACTGCTGCGATTATCGTGCATCATCCTTTAGCGAAATATTTCAATGTGGGCGTTAATCGCGTCGATCAGCTCCTAGGATAATAATGACATCTGAAAGGGAACTAAAGCATGCTTTTCTCGTCTTGTAAGAAGAGCAAAAGCTTGCTTTTATATTGGTGTTGGTCGATTGCAGTACAATAACGCTTGGAGAATTAAAATGATCAAAAATAAATTTGGTTTCTTCCTCGTTTTCCTTGTCGTGATATTGCTAGCTTCCGCATGTAATGGCAGTGTTCCAAGTGCTACGCTTAGCCCTGGCGAGCAAACTGCTGTGGTGCAAACGCTTACAGCTATGGCACCGACCGAGCCCTCAGCCACGCCAACACCCACGGTTACATTAACCCCAAAACCTTCACCTACCCCAACTAAACCGCAGACCTCGGTGGGTCCAGATGAGTTCCCGGAGGGAGTGAACCCTCTAACTGGCTTGAAGGTAGAAAACCCTGAGCTGCTCAAGCGCCGGCCAGTACTGGTCAAGGTGGCTAATTATCCTGCCGAAGGACGCCCGCATGCCGGGCTTTCCTATGCCGATATTGTTTTTGAGTATTACATTGGAGGGGGATCCAACCGTTTTAATGCAGTTTATTACGGACAAGATTGCAATAAGGTTGGACCGGTGCGTTCTGGAAGGTTGGTGGACCCGGAGCTGACCCGCATGTATCAAGGTGTTTTAGCAATGTCGGGTGCCAACCAAGAGAACGTATTCCCCCGTATTACCGAATTGCTGGGTGACCGAGTCATTACCGAGGGCAACTGCCCTGGACTTTGCCGCGATGATTACACCGTGATGGGCGTGTTTGCCAATACGGCTGATATCACCAATGTGATGCGAGCCAAAGGCGTCCAAATTGAAAATCCTGATTTGACCGGCATGCTCTTTGATACTGCGGTTCCTGCTGGCGGTGAACCGGCAGAAAAAGCGACGCTCTTCTACTTCGATTTTAACAAAGGTGATTGGACCTATGACTCTAAAAGCGGCAAGTACTTGCGCTGGATTGAGAATGCCTATAACTATAGCGAAATGATTCCGCTTGTGGACCGCCTGACCAATGAGCAACTGGCTTTTTCCAATGTTATTATGGCTTACGCCAATTACACCGAATACACCAGCGTACTGCATGCCATTGGCGTGTGGGATAACACCGAGGGCAATAATGCTATTCTCTTCCGTGATGGACAAGCTTACCCAATTATTTGGAAGACAGTAGACCCGGATAAGCCGATGGTATTTTTAGATGCCGAGGGCAACCCCTTCCCGCTCAAACCTGGCAACACTTGGATCAACCTTATCGGCAACAGTTCCACACTCGTGAAGGCGGACGGAACCTGGAAATTCACCTTTAGTATGCCATAGCCTTGTGAAAACCCTGATCATCTCCGATATTCACGCTAACGCCACAGCTTTACAGGCGGTTTTGGAGGATGCCGGAGCCATAGATCGCGTCTGGTGCTTAGGGGATGTGGTGGGGTATGGACCCGAGCCCAACGAATGTGTACAAATCCTTAAAACACTGCCTAATCTGACTTGCTTGCTGGGCAATCATGATGCTGCCGTGATGGGGTTTATTGACCTATGGACTTTTAATGACGAAGCCCGCAGAGCGCTTGAAGTGCAGATGCGCCTGCTCAGCGAGGAATCGCGCCAGTTCCTTGAGCTTCTGAAGCCAAAAGATGTCCAAGACGGAGTAACCCTCGCGCATGGCAGCCCACGCGATCCCATTTGGGAGTATGTGATGAGCGCTAAAGTGGCGGAGCGTAATTTTTCTGCTTTTGAGACCCAAATCTGCCTAATTGGGCATTCCCACATTCCGGTGATCTTTGTGGAAAATGGGCGTAGATCCCTGCAAGTTTTGATGCCCTCTTCTGGCGATATGTGGCGTTCGGAGCAGCGCTTTATCCTCAACCCCGGCTCCGTTGGGCAGCCGCGCGATCGCGACCCGCGTGCAGCTTATGTGCTCTGGGATAGCGAAGAAAACACTTGGACATATCACCGTATTGCTTATGATGTTGATCGTGTCCAAAAAGAAATCTTAGCCTTAGGTATTCCTCCAATCCATGCCATGCGCTTAGCATACGGCATGTAAAATGATAGATTGGAACACCGAGAGCCAATTCAGCGTCTAAATGCTAGATCTCAAATTCGAAGAAGAGAAAAGGAGTAAATATGAAGAAGAGTTGGAAAATATTAAGCCTGCTGCTTATTTTCCTATTGATGGGTTGTGCAAGCCGCCAGAGCGCCGAAGAGGCTTTTCCTGTTCCGACGGAGACTGCCGGGGAACCGAGTAAGTCTGCCGATTCGGGCACAACATTGGTTTCCAGTGAAGCTCAAGGCGAGACTACAGAACGCTTAGTGGTAAAGCGGGCTGAAATGCGTGTCTCAGTCGCCGATCCAGCCGAAGCGATGCGAACCGTCGTTCAATGGGCTGAAAGTATGCAGGGATATGTGGTTAACTCCAACCAGTGGAATTCCACGAGTGATGGTCAGACTTATATCAATGCATCAGTAATGGTCCGCGTTCCGGCGGAGCGCCTGGATGAAATGATGCAAAAAGTGCGCGACCTGGCTGCTGACCCTAAAACGGGCGTGCTTTCAGAAACTGTCACCGGTGAGGATGTAACCGCGGAATATGTCGATTCACAGGCACGCTTGCGTAATCTGAAAGCTGCCGAAGCGCAACTGGTTGAGCTCCTAGATCAGGCACCAGACTTGGAATATACGTTGGATATCTTCAGAGAGCTGACCGAGATACGCAGCCAAATTGAGGTACTAGAAGGCCGAATTAAGTATTTGGAAGAATCTGCGGCGCTTTCTGCGCTCAGTGTAGAGTTTGTGGCTGAAGCCTCTTTGCAGCCTCTCCAGATTGGACCTTGGAAACCTGCCGGCGTTGCCAAGGAAGCGATTCAAACGCTCGTCAAAGTTGCTCAGGATGTAGGTACAGCCCTGATTAAATTCGTGATTATTTGGGTGCCCTTCCTGCTGCCCATTGGCTTGATCGTTTACTTTGTACGCAAAGGCGCTAAAAAGCGCAAAGCCGCACGCGAAGCGCAAGCGGCACAAGTGCAACTATCTGACACGCCGAAGGATTAAGCACTTCGAGGAAGATTAATCAGTAGAGCTGCTCTGTTTCTGTAGAGCAGCTCTTTTTTCAATAAGTGTGAAACTTGACTTTTCAATCACCTTGCCAGGTTTGTAGAATAGCGTCAAAGGCAATTGGTCCTGCACGCAGGAGCATCGGTTCGGCTCCAGTACAATCGATAATTGTAGAAGCTTGACCAATCTCCAGGTGACCTCCATCCAGAATTAAATCCACGCGGCTGGAGAGTTGTGCCCATACCTCTTGCGCAGTTTGCGGATTGATTTGATCCGCAAGGTTAGCGCTTGTTACCGCTAAAGGACCTAAAGCTTGCAGCAGCTCCAGGGCAAAAGGGTGATTTGGCATGCGCACGGCTAAGCCTGGGTAGGGGGTGAGCTCACTGGGTAAATTAGCTTGCTTGGGCAGCACCAAGGTGAGCGCGCCTGGCCAGAAGCGTTCCATCAGGCGCTGTGCCTGTGGAGGGATTTTCTCTACCAACTGATCTAACTGCTCGAGCGCACCAATGAGCACGGGGAGCGCCTTGAGCGTGGAGCGCTCCTTGGCAGCGTAGACGCTGCGCAAGGCAGCTGGGTTGGAGGGGTCGCAAGCTAAACCGTAGAGGGTGTCAGTCGGGAAGACGATCAGCTTACCGGCTTGCACATATTCTCGGCTGAGCAGCAAGGCTTGCGGATCGGAAATGGGAAGAATTATGGTGTTTTTTGCACTCATCTTACGGCTCAAGTTCAATGGTGAGCAGGCGCTCCTTGCCGGTTAAGTCCGGCATTAGTGAGATTTTAGCTTGAGGGAAAACATTGCATGCAAGCGCTAAGCCAGCGTCCCCAGTTGTAGCCTCGATTTCAAAGAGCAGCATGCCGGGCGCGCGGATGTGCGCTGGAGCACACGCTAAGCAGCGCTTGATGAGCGCTAAGCCGTCTGGACCGCCATCCAGCGCTAATACAGGCTCGTAAGGCAGGCTGTTAACCTTTGCTAATTCACTGGTTGGAACGTAGGGCAGGTTGGCGCAAATCAAATCAAATCGCCCTAAGTCTGCTGAAATCAAATCTGCCTCTTGGAAAGTGATGCGGTCCTCCACGTGATGGAACTGGGCATTGCGCTGGGCTATCGCGAGCGCCTCGGCAGAAATATCCGTTGCAACAATATGTAAGGTGGGAGCGTTTACCGCTAAACTGACTGCTATGCAGCCCGAACCCGTGCCCACATCCACCGCGCTATTTGCAGCGGGATGCGATCGCAGCCATCTCAGCGCTGTTTCCACCAGCAGCTCGGTCTCTGGGCGAGGAATAAGCACCGCCGGGGAGACCTCAAAACTAAGCCCGAAAAATTCCTGCCTGCCGGTGAGATAAGGCAAAGGCTCGCCTTGTTTCAGGCGGGCAATCAACGCCGTGAGCTTGGCTTGCTGCGTGGCGGAAAGCGCTGCTTCGCTGTGGGCTAAAATCCAGGTTTGGGGCTGCTCGAGCACATGCGAAAGCAGGACTAAGAGGGTTTGTTGGGGGAGTTCTACCAACTGAGTGATTTCCGGGGAGGTTTTCCGTAAAAAATCTCCCAGGCTAAGCTCAGCTGGTTTCATAGCTTGCCAAACGTTCGGCTTCATCGGCTAATTGCAGCTCGTCAATAAAAGTATCCAGTTCGGTGCCTTCCATCACGCCGGCTAAGTTGTACGAAGAAAGGTTAATGCGATGATCCGTAACGCGAGATTGCGGGTAGTTGTAGGTGCGGATCTTTTCGGCACGTTCGCCTGAACCAATTTGTGAGCGGCGGGTAGCATCGAGCTCTGCCTGGCGCTTTCGCTCTTCGATCTCGTAAAGCCGTGCGCGTAAGACACTCATTGCGCGGGCTTTGTTTTGCAATTGTGAGCGCTCATCCTGGCAGGAGACCACAATTCCAGTAGGAATATGCGTGATACGCACGGCGGTCATATTCTTCTGGACGTTTTGCCCGCCAGCTCCGGCAGATTTATACACGTCTACTTGAATATCTGACTCGGGGATGTCGATTTCGACGTCCTCCACCTCGGCTAAGACGGCGACAGTAACCGTGGAAGTGTGGATACGCCCCTGGGACTCCGTTTCGGGTACGCGTTGAACACGATGGACACCCGATTCAAACTTCAGGCGGGAGTAAGCCCCCTTGCCCTTGACGGAAATGATAACTTCTTTATAACCGCCTAAGCCGGTTTCATTGGCAGAAAGGATTTCAGTCTTGTAGTTATGCAGGTCGGCGTAGCGCAAGTACATACGCAGCAAATCTGCAGCAAAAAGAGCAGCTTCCTCGCCTCCCGTGCCAGCGCGGATCTCCATGATGACATTGCGATTGTCACGAGGATCCCTCGGTATCAGTAAAGATCTGAGTTGTCGCTGCAATTTTTCTAAGCGCTCATCCAATGCTTCCAGCTCATCCTTAACTAATTCACGTAGTTCGCCTTCGGCGGAATCGAGCAGCTCTGCGGCTTCATCGCGCTGGGTTTTTGCGTTTTTATATTCCCGCGCAAGCGAAACAACGGGTTCAAGCTCAGCGCGTTCCTTAGAAAGCTCGGCAGCTAATTGGTAATCCGTGCCAGCTTCAGCGAGTTTCTGGTCCAGCTCATCAAAATGCGCTAAGATTGTATCAAGTTTGGTTTCAATAGGTGCTTCCATATTAATCGCGCAGAGATTATACCACCGGCAAGCTTTTTCCAAACTTTTGGGTTGTATCTGTAAGAGCAAAGTAATAATGTCCTAAAGTAGCAAAATAGAAATGTCCTAATCAAATTAGTAACCCCTTGCTCTGGTATGGTGCCCTAGGGGTAAGCGGCGTACTCTCCTGACTATGCCAAATGGATGTGAGACCTACGGTCAAAACCACTCGCACGGTCTGGAGACCGGCGAGAACGACAGGGCACGAGATCTGCGAGAACAATAGTCTATGCTCAGAATTATCTTGGTAGCCTTTTTTATGATAAAGTATAGGGAGTAATCCATAGGAGAACCGCACACAAACGATGCAGCTGTATTTTATTCGTCACGCCCAATCGGAAAACAATGCCATTTTAGAACGCAACGCCTATAAATCTGAAGAAGGACGGCACGCAGATCCTCAAATCACAGCGATGGGTTTGGAGCAAGCCAAACTGCTGGCAGAATTCTTAGCCAAAACAAATCCTGAAGCCGAAATTCATGGAATGGATATGCAAAACCGGCGCGGATTCGGACTTACGCACATCTACTGCAGCTTGATGGAGCGTTCAGTTCAGACCGGCGTTGTGCTTGCTGAGCGCTTAGGCTTGCCCTTGGTGGCTTTGACAGACTTGCACGAATTGGGCGGCATCTATTTGGAAGAGCTCGTAGAGGGTGAACTCAGAGAACCCATTTTGCATGGGCATACTCCCGATTACTTTCGCGAGCATTATCCCTTGTTGCAGTTTGACGAGTTTCCAACTGAGGGTTGGTGGCATGGTGGTAGAGAGGCGCGGGAACTATGGTTACCACGGGCACAGCGCCTGCTGACTTACCTATTTGAACGCCACGGAGAAACTGATGACCATGTCGCGGTGATCACCCATGCAGGCTTTTATTCACGCCTCTTTCAGCTCATCTTTCGACCAGATTTTTCAATTACGGAAGAAGTCCCGTTTAATGCATTGATTGTTTTTAACAACTGTGCCATCAGTCGTTTTGACGTCATCGAAGGCAGGCTGTTCTTTATGTACCATAACCGCGCGGAATTTCTTCCTGATGAGATGATCACATAAATCTTGAGTTTATTGGTGTTATTATAAAAATAATTCCTTCTTAGCTCATTCTGATACAATATAATTATGCTCCAGGATCAATAGCAACCTTTTGAAGGCAATAGCTAGGATCAAGGAAAAGGATAAGTAGTAATCATGCCTTGGTATGTCAACATATTAATTATTGCAGTACTGTTTTATTTTAACGGTATTTTTGCAATGTACGAGATCGCCATGGTCTCGGCAAAGAGAACCCGCCTCCAACAGCGTAAAGAGGATGGCAATCAAGGGGCTGCGGCAGCCTTAGAACTGCTCGAAGACCCCAACCAACGCTACCTTTCTGCTATTCAGGTGATGATCACCCTGATTGATACCTTAGCCGGTGGTATTGGTGGTGCTAACCTTTCCGAGCCGCTCGCGGATGTGATGCGAACGGTGCCATGGCTTGCTGGTGCCGCTGATTTACTTGCGCTCATTCTTGTGGTTTTGGCGATTACCTATTTTTCGATCGTTTGTGGTGAACTTATCCCCAAGCGCATTGCGGTCAACGAGCCAGATGACGTGGTTTGCCGTCTCTCACCCACCATCCGCAATTTGACCAGATTTTTAGGTCCAGTCACAAAGTTGCTTAGCGCTTCAACGAATTTTGGCATCAAATTGTTGCACATTGATCTTCAAGGCGAGCCCCCAATCACAGAAGATGAAATCCGAATCTACATTGATCAAGGTAGAGATGTGGGTGTAATCGAACAAGCTGAATCAGATATGTTCTCGGGCGTGTTTCGTTTGGGAGACCGCCGTGTGGATGCCTTGATGACCCCGCGCACCGAATTAGTCTGGATTGACCTCGAGGATGACATAAAAACTATCATCGCGGAAATTACGCAGAGTGAGTATTCGCGTATTCCCGTTGCACGCGGAGATCTAGATTATATTGTGGGAATATTAGATATAAAAGATTTGGTCGGTGTGGACCTCTACAGTCCGGATTTCCGCTTGGAAGATTATTTAAAGGAGCCATTATTTATCCCCGAAAACTTGCCGGCGCTCAAAGCGTTTGAAAAATTCCGCAGCACGGGGATTCACCAAGCCTTGGTTATCGATGAATATGGCGGGGTGCAAGGGATGATCACGCTTTATGATGTACTTGAATCGATTGTGGGCGAAATTCCGCTTGAGCCTGAGGACCGCGACTACGAGATTGTTCAGCGCGCTGATGGCTCCTATCTCTTTGATGGTATGCTGCCGATTGATGAAGTTAAAGAGCTATTGGATTTGGACGAATTGCCCGATGAGAGCCGCGTGGGTTATCAAACCCTCAGTGGATTTGTGATGTACATGTTGGGCAGCATCCCCAAAGAAGGCCAAAGCTTTGATTGGGCGGATTACCGCTTTGAAATTGTTGATATGGATGGCCGGCGCGTGGATAAGGTCTTGGTGCAGAAGTTACCACAAAGAGCCTAAAATATGCTCATGGAGTCCAGCGGGCAAAGAGCGCATGAGAAAGCACGTGGTTAGCGCTTTCTTCGATGGTGATCAATTCTCCACAAGTTAAATTGCCTTGGCTGCCGACGACTTCCTGCAATGCTTGATACGGGATGAGTGCAGAAGCCTGAATGGCGTAAGCCGTTAGCACAATAAAGCAAGCATCGGGGGCTAAGACGGCTCGGCACGCGGCGAGCAATTCAGGTAGGTTCTTATAAAAATCCCATACTTTGCCGCCTGCCCCGCGGCCAAATTTGGGTGGGTCCAGGATGATGCCATGATAGCTGTTCCCGCGGCGTGCTTCCCGCTGGGTGAAGCGCAGAGCATCCTCGGCGATCCATCGCACTGGTTTTTCAGCTAAACCGGAGAGCTTGAGGTTGTAGCTTGCCCAGTTGAGCGCGTGCTTGGAGGAATCCACGTGAGTAACCTCGGCGCCAGCGTTGGCAGCGGCTAGCGTGGCTAGCCCAGAATAGCCAAATAAGTTTAACACCCTCAATGGTCTGCCAGCCGCCTTGATTTGCTCAGTGATCCAATCCCAATGGCTGGCTTGCTCGGGGAAAACGCCGATATGGCGCGAGCTGCCCAATTGCACTTGGAAGCTCAATGAGCGGTAGTGCATTTCCCAAGATTTATTGATAGGCTGTAGCAGCTGCCAACTGCCGCCATATTCCTTTTGTTCTTCTTGCATGCGGGCGTGGGCTTTTTGCCAGGCGGATTGGGGCAGTGAGCGCTTCCAGATGGCTTGCGGTTCTGGGCGGATGAGCGTATAGGGTCCAAAACGTTCTAAGGTTTTGCCCTCGCCGCTATCGAGCAGTTGATATTCGCGCCAACCTTCTGGAGCGAGTAGTTGAATTTCGGGTATGGGGATATTTTTATTGTTCATAGGCTTAGTGGATTATTCGAATGAGAATCTCAGCTAGGATATTTGCAAGCAAAGCATATGCTGCGGCTTTTTCTAACTCGGTATGGAGCGCTGGTTGTGGGTAAAAAGTGTTCGGATTGCGAGCGGTGCGAATAAGGGAAGGCAGGATTAAAATGCAGCTTAGTAAAAACCATAAGAAAGTTACCCAAATGGGAATAACTTGCTGGATGAACAGCGCTATTACACCACAAATTGAGCCGATGCTTAAAAAGATCATCATAAGCAAGTGGACTCGACTACGTTGGTGGATAAGAACAGAATGCCGCGGTAGGGCTAATCCCAGCTTGGGAAGATTGCGGCTTTCATGCGTCAGCTGACCAAAAAAGCTGATAAACAGAACAAATGGTAAGAGGAATGACAAAGTGCTGCCACTATACGATTTTTGGGCAAAAAAGCCGGCAAGGAAGACTGGCGTGGCAAGCAGCCAACAATGTGCGGAAAGATCGAGCAGCGCGATACCTTTGAGGCGTAATCCGCCCCAAGAATAAAGCGCACCGATTGCGAGGGTGAGTAAGCCAGCCAGAAGTGTTTTCCAGCCCAAAAATGCGTATAGAATTATAGATATGACAAACAGAGATACAGCGCTGATTTGGCTAATGGTGAAAGAAAGCTCACCCGTGGCAATTGGGTTTCTAACCGCTGAATCGCTTTCACTCAACGCATCCAATGGTGCATCCGTAATCTGATTGAAAACAAAAGCAAATGCCACCGCAAAGAAATTCGCCAGGAAAACGAGTACCCAACGCCACCCAAATGGACTTTGAGTTGCTGCAGCGCCAAGCAAGGTATATGTAAGTGTGAAAAATAGGTATTCGCGTGGGCGCAACAAGTGGTAATACGCAAGCAAGGTCTTTTTCATGGGTGCCAGTCCGATGGAATGAGTATACCAAAGTCGGCTGGTTCGCAGATGAATGAGTTTCTGGGGCAAGATTATCTCGGATGGGTAAAACCTTGTTAGAATTAGGCTTGTTAACAGGAGGCAGTGGATGAATTTTGATCAGCAGTTTGACCGGCGTCATACCGAAAGCGTCAAGTGGAACTATTTTCCAGAGGATGTGCTCCCCCTTTGGGTAGCGGATATGGACTTTCAGAGCCCGCCAGCAGTGTTAGATGCATTGCACCAACGCGTAGAGCATGGCATTTTTGGTTATGGCTTACCGCCAGCGGATTTGGCGGAGATTGTTGCTGCACGTCTGCAACGGCGCTATGGATGGGAACCCGAAGCGGAGCAGATCAGTTACGTGCCTGGCGTGGTGAGCGGGGTGAACTTAGCCTTGAGAGCTGTTTGCCAGCCGGGGGATGCCGTGATCGTCAATACACCAGCTTACCCGCCTTTTTTCAGCGCTCCTGAAAGCGCTAACCTCCGATGCGTGTGTAACCCTCTCGTCCAGAACGCCGATGGCAGCTACGCCTTGGATTTTGAGCGATTCGAAGCTCAAATCCAACAGGAAAAAGTGAACGCGTTTATTCTGTGCAATCCACAAAACCCTACCGGGCGTGTGTTTACGCATGAGGAGCTACTGCATCTGGCGGAAATTTGCCTGCGGCACAAGGTAACCATTATCTCGGATGAGATTCATTGCGATATCATTTTTGACCAGAACCGACACATCCCCATTGCGTCATTGGCGCCTGAAATTGCCGACCATACTATCACCTTTATGGCTCCTAGCAAAACATTTAATATGGCTGGTCTGTATGCTTCGGTTGCTATCATTCAGAACGCAGAGCTGGCAGAAAGCTTTAAACGGGTCAAAAGAGGGATAATCAGCGGACCAGACCTGCTCGCGCTGACTGCTGCCAGAGCAGCATATAAAGATGGCGATGCCTGGCTTGAGGAGTTATTAGTATATTTACAAGGTAACCGTGATTGGTTGGCAGAGGTACTGCCAGAAAAACTCCCCGGTGTGCGTTACTGTAAGCCCGAAGGAACTTTTTTGGCTTGGTTAGATTGGCGTGAGGTGGGTTTGGAGGGGAATCCACAGCAATTCTTGCTCAAAGAAGCACGTGTGGGGCTCAACGATGGCTTAGAATATGGCATAGAAGGAGCAGGCTTTGTGCGCTTGAACTTTGGCACTCAGCGGGCTATCTTGAGTGAGGCTGTGGAGCGCATGGCTGCAGCTCTCAAACGGAGATGAGATAAAGGCGAAAGCTACAGGAATAAAAAAACAGGCTGGAAAACCAGCCTGTTTGACTAATTTGCGATAATTTATCCTTCTAAAATGACCACATCGGCAGCTTGTTTCCCTTTGGGGCCATCCTCGATGGTAAATTCGACACGCTGACCTTCTTTGAGACGTTTGTAACCGTCCATTTTGATTGCGGAAAAATGAACGAAGATATCTTCGCCAGATTCCTGACCGATAAAACCGTAGCCCTTGGGGGCGCTGAACCACTTAATGGTACCAACTAAACGTTCTGACATAATACTTACTCCACTTTCTCTTAGATAATTGTTAGCTTGACCCGTTATCAAGTTGAGGAAATTTTACCCTCGCTCGGTGAAATGTCAAGATAGCGAACATTTCTCAGCATTGTATTCTACGATCAATACATTTTAGTAGCGGGCTTTCCGAATGTACCATCAATTTTTTAGTAATCTGTTTGCAGGCAGAGCAAGAGCTGCAGCAAATCGCCCTCAGGTTCGCCGGCAGTCAGCCCCAAGACGTGCAGCTGCCAGGTTATCAGTTGGTTGTTAGCATCGAATAATTGCACTTCCTTGAGGGCAGGGGTAAGCGCGCCGGTTGGGAGCAAACCAACTGCGCCAGGAGTTTCCGCTATAAGCTGCTGAGCCATTTCTACCGAGTATGCTTTTTCACCTTTTGATGGAGAGATTTCTAAACTTGAGGAAGCAGCAGATAAGAAAGCGTCCAACTCTTGGTCAGCTAAGAATATCGGCTTTACCAGCTGGTCAAAAGCTTGTCCGGAGGCTGAGGAGCTTGGCACTTCTTTCCACTGTGTATAGGCGCCAGATAAAAGCGCTATTGCTTCTTCTTGGCTGAGCGAAACGATCGGATTCTCGGGGTTAACCACAAGCGCCAAGCGTTCTGTGCCTAAGTAAGTGCCTTGAGTTTCCGCTTCTAAGTCTGGGCTGGTACGGATGATTAAATCCGCCGATTGCAGATCAAGCTCAGAAGCTTCACGCACTTCCATCAGCAGGTTCGATAAGGTAAGATATTCAGAGCAGGCATGGATTTTAGGCAGCCAGCTTGGTTCAAGCAACGGTGTGAGCTGTACACGCAGGGGTTGGAACGTCGCTTGTGGTGTGGAAAGTGCGGCAGGTTGGCACGCTGCCAGCAAAACGAAAACCC
>JAXGPR010000013.1:0-49372 GCA_040766895.1 Anaerolineaceae bacterium
AGCCTTTTTTTCAAATGTACTTGAGAAATGACCCCGGTTATTTTAGATATGCCGGTACAAAATATGGCCAGCCAAGCTTTTCAGGTAGTGGCGTTTTGCTAACCCTTACATTTCAAGGCGTAGCTCCGGGCATTACACCTGTGACGTTGGCGGATGTTCAGTTAGCGACTCCCACAGGAAGTCTGATTCCTGTACAACGCCAAAATGGTGAATTGGAAGTGGGTGCGTCCTGTTCGGTTTATGGTTCCTTTGGCACAGAAGGGCGGTTGAATCGTGACGGGATTCCGGTTACACTTGAAGAGGGTGAAGTTTTCGGATCAGGCCCCTACACAGGCATAACAATTGACCGGTTAGGGGTGAATCTGACATTGAACAATGTTATGGCTGATACCTACACGGTTACCACCGCCCAGCCGCGCTGCCTGAACGTGACTGCTGATCTGAATAAGACCATCACGATGACGGGAGATTATACGATGCAGCCGCTCACCTTGCGCTGCGGGAATGCGCTCTGGTCAGATAATATTATTGATGTTTACGATGTAGGCATTGTGGGCGGTCAATGGGGCATGTCTCCAGGAGATCTGAAGCCCGGAGAAACCTTGAACGGCGATGTCAATTTTGATAATATTGTTAACATTCGCGACTTGGCGCTGGTTGCAGGGAATTACGGCTTAATCTCGGAAGATGCGTACACTAATTGGACGCCTTAAGCCGACATTGAAGATGACGAAGCGAACGAGGACCTTGAAAACGAAGCTGCAGGTGAACATTCTGATTGCGGTGCTGGTGATGCTCATTGCCTTAGGCGGGGGCATGCCGGCGGCTTCCGCGCAGAATAACACCGTGCTGACCTTTGACCCAGATTTGGTCAGCGTGCCCTTGGGTAATCAGGTGCAATTGCAGTTATGGGTGCTGGAGGGGGTGAACGTCAATGCGTTTGATATTGAATTGGAATATGATCCGGATGTGCTTACGCTTGAAAGCTGGTCCTATGGAGATTTCCTCAGGCAGTTAGCCCAAGTGATGCTTATTAACGAACCTGGGCACTTCCACTTGGCTGCGACGCAGTTAGCCCAACCGGTGGTTTCGGGCAGCGGCGTGCTGCTCAGCTTTACGTTTAACACGATCGCCCTGGGGGAGACTCCCATTGACCTACTTAACGGTCAGTTCTCAGACGCGCTGGGGAATTCTACTTTTCCAGCGTTGGAAGACGCGCTAGTGCGCGTCGTCAATGAACCGACTTACACGCCAACGTTTACGCCAACCCCTACCCGAACTGCCACGCCCGTTTGGACCGGGACCAGCCTGCCAAGCAATACACCAACGGCAACCGCGACGAGCCTTCTTACAGCGACGCCAACAGCAACTTGGTCGATGCAGCCTAGCCAGACGCCTCCCTGGCCGGGGAGCGGCACTGGGGAGGAGCTTCCTACTCAACCAGGGAGTGAGGGTTTGGGGCAAGGGCAAACGTCCTGGCCGGGGGAAGGCAGCCAAGGTGGTGAGGTGCCGTCCGCTGGTGGAAGTGAGGGAAATATTGGGAGTGGAACGGGATCTGGGTTAGCCCTTGTACCGGGTTATGAACAGACAGCACAGGTGGCGCACTACGCCACTTTAATGGCGCAAGCGGAAGCGTTGCAAGCTGGGACGCTTTCGGTAAAAAACTCGCAAGAATCATTAGAAACAACTTTATGGGTATTACTCATCGTTGGGTTGGTTATCCTAGCGGTGCTTTTGGTAACAGCCATTCGGCGCAGACGAAAAACTAATTGAGGTGAAGAATAAATGAAGCATATTAGAGCGTTATTCCAATGGATTGTATTATTATCTGTCATTATTTTATTAGGTGGACTATTTAGCCCAGCCAGTGCGCAAACTAGCGCACAGGTTGGCGTTTTTCAGGCATATGAAATCCAGCCGGGCGCCCGTGTCGAGATTCCGATTGAAATCCGCAATGTGCAAGACTTGTATGCTGTGGACCTGGAAATCCACTATGACCCGCGGATATTAACGTTTGAGGACGCAAACCCGCAGATGGACGGGATCCAGCCGGCATTGGGAACGTTTTTGGATGCTGGCATGGTGCTCTACAACACAGTTGATCCAGAGGCGGGCATTATTCGTTTTGTGATGACCCAAGTGAACCCGAGCGAGCCCAAATCGGGCAGCGGTGTGCTGATTGTGCTTTATGCCGTTGGCGCTGCTGAGGGCGAGAGCACTCTAGAGGTGGTCAGGGCAGACCTTTCCACGCGTGAAGGAGTTGCAATTCCATCAGAGTTAGTTGAAAACAGTGTAAAAGTTGCTGCCAGCGCAGCGGAGATCCAGGCTACACCAATCCCGGTGCAGAACCCCACCTCGATTATTGTTATTCCCACACTGGCGCCTACAGCGATCCCAACTGCAACACCACAGCCGACCGCTACCAAGCCGGCGCAGACGCAAACCGCGGTGATTACAGCGATAGTTGAGGCTATTGCGTCTCCGACCATTGCCCCCACAATGGCTGAGGAGCCAAGCGGATTTTCGCTGGCGCAAAACTGGTGGGTTTTATTGATTGTTGCTGCTGCGATTATTGGGGTGGTGATTTATTTGAACAGTGGCAAAAAAGAACCACCGAAAGATAAACAAGAGGAGGATAAATGAAAACTAAGTATCGTAAGGCGAGTTCTATTGTAATTATTGTGGCAGTGTTGTTAGCGTTTATGTTACCCGCTGCCGCTGGAGCACAAACAGGAACAACCTTGTTTGTGAATCCAGCCACTGCCGACGCGACTACTTGCCCCGAGAGCCCAATCACTATCGCCATTAGCGTAGAGGACGTGGAAGATTTGACCGCGTTTCACCTGGAGATCTCCTTTGATCCGGCTGTCATTCAGGTAGATAGCATCGTGCCGGCAGAGTTTATCATTGGAGAAGGTGAAACCTATCTGCCGGAACCAAGCAATGAAATTGATAACGTTAATGGGTTCATTTCGTGGGGGCTTGCCAAACAAGGCACTGGCGGCGACCCGAATCCGGTCAGCGGGGATGGGGACTTGATCAAAATCACGCTGCATGCATTGGTCCCTAATGATAGCTCGGAGATTGATATTGATGAGGACAATAGCATTCTGGTAAATTGGCCGGATGCTTTTGAAATTCCCTTCACGGCCACGGATGGCGTCGTCAATACTGCTTCCTGCCCGCCTACTGACATCGACTTAACTAACAATACGATTCAAGAGAATCGTCCTGTAGGAACGACAATCGGGACCTTTAGCTCAGACGATCCAGATGGAGATACAACTTTCACCTACACGCTCGTTGATTCAACAACCTATCCCGACAATGCGGCTTTTACTATTACAGGAAATACGCTTAAGTCTGCAGTGAGCTTCGACTATGAAACGAAAAACAGTTATCACATTCGCGTCCGCAGCACAGATCCTTGGGGCGCATATTATGAAGAGGTTTTCTCGATTGTTATCATCGATGTGAATGATGCTCCAGTCTTAGCGCCAATCGGGGATCAAATTGCCGCTGCCGGCACACTGCTTACTTTTAAGGTGACCGCTTCAGATGAAGATACGGGTCAACCATTGACCTACAGCCTTAGTGGAGCACCTACAGGTGCGAGCATTGACCCAACTACCGGGGTTTTCACTTGGACTCCAACGGATGCTCAGGCTCCTAGTGAGTACACCTTTACGATATGCGTCAGCGATGGCGTATTTACGGACTGTGAAACGATTACCGTCACGGTTTACGTCGCCCTACAGGTGACTGCGCTTGATCTATGGACCGCTACTGATCCAGCTGGCACTTGGACAGAAGTCCCCGGTAGCTATACAGACGGATTTGTGATGCAGCTGGACCCAGCAGTGGCATGGTACTACCTGGACACCAACACCATCACCAGCAACCGCCCGTTGGCAGACGGACTGTATCCTTTCACGATCAGCAGCTACCCGACAGACTTTTTTGACTATTGGGAAAGTCGCGGCGTTGAGGAAGGTGCCACAGGCTGGCAAGGCGTGATGTGGCAAATTATTAATGGAGAGCTTCCGTTCTTTTACCTCAAGGTGGAAGACACACAATACACGCTTCTTGATGGCTTGCAATACGAGCTGGGCAACACGACCGCTTTGTTGCGTGTTGATGGCACTTACCTGCTGGGCGCATACACTTTCAGCGGGGAAGTCGAAGATGAAATGGGCTTCAGTGACGCGCTCGATGTTGACATTACATTCGTGGGGCTGCTGCAACTAACAGACGCACAGCTGCAGTACTCATTAGATCAAACCTCATGGACTGATCTGGGCGGTAGCTTTGTGGATGGTTACAGCATGCAACTGGATACAAGTGTGGAATATTACTATTTGAACACACCTTCTGTTACAGTCAACCGACCACTTGATGAAGGTCTACATCCCTTCTTTATCGAAAGCTACCCAAGCGGATTCTTTGAATACTGGGCAAGCCGCGGTGTTGTAGAAGGCGCAACGGGCTGGCAGGGTGTGATGTGGCAGATTATTAACGGAGACCTGCCAATTTTCTACCTAAAAGTGGGCGCCGAACCTAAATACCAGTTAGTAGATGGTCTCAGCTATCAGTATGGTGGAATGGAGACCTACCTGCGCATCAACGGCAACTATCTGCCGGGTGAGTATGGCTTCAGCGGCACCGTCACCGATGAATACGGCTATACCGACGAGGTTCCGGTGGATATTCTTTTCAACGATATACCCGTGGCGGGGAACCAAAGTGTGAGCACACCAGAAGACACCGCCTTAGAGATAACGCTCAGTGCAGTTGATTTGTACCCCGGCACATTGACCTGGACGGTCCTCTCTCAACCGCTGCACGGGACTCTGAGCGGAACGGCACCAGCACTAACCTACACCCCCGCAACAAATTACTATGGCCCTGATAGCTTTACCTTTAAGGTAAATGATGGAACAAGCGACAGCAACATTGCGACTATAACGATTACCGTCACTGCGGTGAATGATGCCCCAGTTTTGGGATCGATTGGGAATAAGAGCGTCAACGAATTAGTTGAATTGACCTTCACGGCTACAGCCACCGATATTGATGTTCCCGCACAAACGCTCACATTCAGCCTGGTCGGTGCCCCCACTGGTGCAGCCATCAATCCAACAACTGGTGTATTTACATGGACACCGGCAGAGGCGCAAGGGCCAGGGAGTTATCCCTTCACAGTGAAAGTTTGCGATGATGGAACACCCAGCCTCTGCGACGAAGAGGAAATTACGGTAACGGTGTACGAGGTTAACGTGGCGCCCGTCGCAGTAGATGATACTTATGCAACTGTAAAGAACCAAGTCCTCACCATTGTGGCTCCGGGTGTAATGTCCAATGATACAGATGCCGACTTGCCAGCGAATACTCTAACTGCTGTGCTAGTGACGGACATACCTGCTGGGGAGGGGATATTGGTTTTTGCTCCCTCAGGTGCATTCAGCTACACACCGCCAACAGATTTCCTGGGCTCCACCAGCTTCACCTATAAAGTTTTCGATGGCAATGTTTATTCAAACGTTGCAACCGTAACCATTACTGTAACCGAGGGCAATCTCCCTCCCACGGATATTACCATGACCGATCAGACTATCCTTGAGAACCAGCCCATCGGAACAGTTGTAAGCTATCTTTCGTCTGTGGACCCGAATTTGGGAGACACTTTCACCTACACTTTGGTGAGTGGAACAGGCGATACCGATAATGCTTCCTTTAGCATTAGTGGAAACCAGCTACTTTCAGCGGCTGTATTTGATTATGAGACTAAGAGCAGCTACTCTATTCGCATCCGATCGACTGACCAGGGTGAACTCTATTTTGAAAAGAGTTTTGTGATTACCATTTTGGACGTCAATGATCCGCCGGTAGCAAATGATCAGTCTGTGACGACACCTGAGGACACAGCGCTGTCTATCACCCTGACTGGCTCTGACCAGGATGGCGATTTGCTTAGTTTTGCGGTTATTGCCCAACCAACGCATGGTATCCTCACTGGTACAGCTCCCAACCTGACCTATACGCCAGCTGCTAATTTCTATGGAACGGATAGTTTCACCTTCAACGCCGATGATGGCGAACTCGTCAGTAATGTTGCCACGGTAAGTATTACTGTGACGGCAGTTAATGATGATCCTATCCTCAGCCCAATTGGGAATAAGACAGTCAATGAGCTGGTGCTGCTAACTTTTACTGCCTCAGCAACTGATATTGATGAACCAGCCCAAGCGCTCACATTCAGCTTGACTGGTGCACCTGCTGGTGCGGCAATTGATCCTACCAGTGGCGTTTTCACTTGGACGCCATCTGAAGCTCAAGGGCCAGAATCTTATACATTTTCTGTGTGCGTGAGCGATGGAACTGCCAGCGATTGTGAGTCGATTACCGTCACAGTCTATGAAGTTAACGTTGCTCCGGTCCTAGGGGCGATTGGAAATAAGACCACCGACGAACTCGTTGCTTTGACCTTCACCGCCACTGCAACTGATTCCGATATTCCTGCGAATACCTTAACCTTTAGCTTGCAAGACGGGACAGCTGGCCATGTACCAACTGGCGCGAGCATTAATCCCTCCACTGGCGTATTTACCTGGACACCGACAGAAGTTCAAGGCCCTGGAACTTACACCTTTGATGTCTGCGTGAGTGACGGTGCGCTAAGTGACTGCGAAACCATTATTGTGACTGTGAACGAAGTCAATGTTGCTCCGGTCCTGGGTGCGATCGGGGATCAGACTACCGATGAGCTTGTTGCTTTGACCTTCACCGCCACGGCGGCTGATGCCGATATTCCTGCGAATATCTTAACCTTTAGCTTGCAAGACGGGACAGCTGGCCAGGTACCAACTGGCGCGAGCATTAATCCCTCCACTGGCGTATTTACCTGGACACCTACCGAAGCTCAGGGTCCTGGGGTGTATACATTTGATGTCTGCGTGAGTGACGGTGCACTAAGTGACTGCGAAACCATTACGGTCACCGTGAACGAAGTCAATGTAGCTCCGGTCCTTGGGCCGATAGGAAATAAGGCCACCGATGAGCTCATTGAATTGACCTTCATCGCCACGGCGACTGATGCCGATATTCCTGCGAATATCTTGACCTTTAGCTTGCAAGACGGGACAGCTGGCCATGTACCAACTGGCGCGAGCATTAATCCTTCCACCGGCGTGTTTACCTGGACACCTACCGAAGCCCAGGGTCCTGGGGGAAATACTTTTGATGTTTGCGTAAGTGATGGCATCGCTATTGTTTGTGAGACGATAACTGTTACTGTATATGAGGTGAACTTAGCGCCCGTCTTGGAGCCTATTGGTGACCAGGAAATTGATGAATTAGAGACTCTAACCTTTACAGCTACAGCAACGGATAGCGATATCCCGGTGCAAACATTGATATTTAGCCTTGAGGATGGGACAGCTGGCGAGGTGCCTACGGGTGCAAGCATTGATCCTGATTTCGGTGTGTTTACCTGGACGCCTACCGAGGAGCAAGGACCTGGGGAATATACTTTTGATGTTTGCGTAAGTGATGGCATCGCTATTGTTTGTGAGACGATAACGGTTACTGTAATTGAAATCAACACCCCACCAGTAGCTCGGCACATGACGGTTACTACGGCAGAGGATACGCCTTTGGATATTCTGCTCGACGTTTATGATGCAGATGGAAATGAATTAACTGTGATAATCGTAACAGGACCAACACATGGGTCTTTGGACATCGATGGCTTGACGGTGACTTATACACCTGAATTGAACTTCAACGGCCCAGACAGCTTCACATACAAAGTAAATGATGGTTTGGTTGATTCCAACACTGCGACGGTCAGTATCACTGTCACTCCGGTGAACGATCCGCCAGTTGCGTATGGTGCGAATGTGGAAACCACAGAGAACGTGCCAGTCGACTTTGAATTGCTCGCTTCTGACCCAGATGGTGATGTAGGAACCTACATCATTGTGATGGAACCAGCCCATGGTACTTTGGAATGTGAGGGAATGTATTGCACCTATACACCCGATGCTCACTGGTACGGTACCGACAGCCTAGTGTTCAAGGTCAATGATGGGCAAGCCGATTCGAATGAGGCGACGGTATTGTTGATCGTGCATCCCTTGCCGAGAATCTACTTCCCATTGATATTTAAATCGTAAAAACCTTTAACCCAAAGGCTGCTCAATTCTTTTGAGCAGCCTTTTTTATTCCCTGAAAACTCCGTGGAAACATTGAAAATTGCCGTCAATATAAGGTTAATTTACCTCAAAAACCTGTTCGTGGACCTTCCTAACGTTTGGTGGGCGAGGGACATTAAGAGAAAGATAACAAAAAGTTAAAATCCTATTGACAATGCAGCAAAATATGCTATACTAACATCAGTACTGGGAGCGCTCCCAATACCACCACAATTTCTTGATGTATATTGTGATGCTCAAAAAGAGCTTGATAGAAAACTCGCTGTTAGCTCTAAGGCTTCTCAACTTAGGTCAGGCTCACAACAATAATTTCTATCAATCCCAATCTGAAGGTTAACAGGCAAAAGGAGAGCATAGGAAGTGAATTATCTTTCATTTGAATTCGCAGATAGAGCCGGGTGTTAATTTATTGGAAACCGGGTAAATTAATGCCACTCACCTTAGAAGATGTTGCCCGCCTGAGCGGAGTTTCGCGTTCAACGGTATCCCGAGTCATTAATCATGACCCCAACGTGAGCGAAACAACCCGTCAAAAGGTACAGGAAGTCCTCGATCAGATTGGTTTCCAGCCTAACCTGGCAGCAAAGGGACTTGTATCTGGTAAGACAAATATTATCGGGGTTGTCATCCCAACCAACGTCATAAAAATTTTTAGCGATCCTTATTTCCCTTTACTGCTTCAAGGAATTTCGGCATCATGCAATGCCTTAGGGTATTTTGTTATGCTCTGGCTTTCTGAGCCTGAGTACGAACGCCATATGATTACGCAGATTTTACATAATGGACTGATTGAAGGCGTAATTATAGCCTCAGTACCTATCAGAGATTTAATCGTTAATTCACTTGTGGATAGCCATATACCTTTCTTAATGGTTGGGCGCCACCCACTCTTGGATGTCAGTTATTTAGATGTTGATAATGTGCAAGCAGCACGCAATGCCGTGATGCATTTAGTACATTTAGGCTATAGGCGCATTGCCACAATTACCGGTGATTTGGACCAGATCTCGGGTGCAGATCGCTTCCAGGGTTATCTTAACGCTCTCCGGGAGGCGAAGCTACCATTTTCTCAACTTTTAGTCGCAGAAGGTGAATATTCGGAAGAGGGTGGCTACAAAGCTATGCAACGCCTGATCAAGCAAAAACCGGAAGCAGTCTTTATTGCCAGCGACATGATGGTTTTTGGAGCACTGCGGGCGTTACGAGAAGCAGATCTACGCATTCCGGAAGATATTGCTCTTGTTGGCTTTGATGATCTCTCGAGTTCTGCTATAACAAATCCCCCCTTAACGACGGTTCGTCAACCTATAGTGAAAATGGGGAACTTAGCTGCAGAAGCGCTGATTGAGATGATCGAAACTGGCTCAACCGAGAAGAAACGCATTATTGTGGACACAGAACTTGTCGTTCGGCAATCCTGTGGTGCATATTTAAGTGGAGCAGCCTTAAATTGAAAAAGCGCGCCTCGAATTTTAGCGTGGATTTTTCGTTTGGAACAAGGTTGAGAAGAAGGAGGTCGGATATCAGGAAGAAAAACAGTTTATTTGTCAATGAAGTTGATTGTTTCTAAAATTTAAAAGGAGAAAAATGAAACGCAGAATTACAATTTTGTCCATATTGCTCGTGCTTGCCCTTGTGCTTAGTGCATGCGGTGGCGCAGCAACCACTGAGGCTCCGGCTGAAACTACAGCCGCGCCTGCAGAACCAACGGAAGAACCGACCGAGGCTACAGAAGCCCCTACGGAAGCTACCGAAGCCCCAGAAGAAACTGGGGAAGTGGTGGCTGGTGATGTGGTCCTTCCTCGAAATGAAACCATGTATTTCAACGGTCAGCAATGGGGTTCGGTTGTTTGTTGGAACCCTTATTCCTCTAGCTGTAACAATGCGATGACCATTGCTCAGCAGGATAATGCCCGCGTTTTGATGTTCGAAACGCCCTATTTGTACAATATGCTTGATGGTCAGGTTTATCCATTGCTCGCCGATGGCGATTTCGCTTGGGATGAAGGCAGAACGCAAATCACCTTCAAGATCAAGGAAGCGGCACATTGGAGTGATGGCACCCCGGTAACCGCAGAAGACGTCGCCTACACTTGGGCAACACACGTGAAATACAATACTGCTACGGGCGCTGCAAACCAAGCTTATATTGAAGATATTGTTGCCGAGGATCCACAGACCGTCGTAATTAAAGCCGTACTTGGCGAAGACGGTAAAGCTCTAAACCCGTTACTTGTTCAATCCTATCTAAGTAGCAACTATGTGATCCAGAAAGCTTGGACACAAAAGCTAGAAGCTCGCGTTGGTGAGGACTCTGCCGCTTTATTAACTGATGCTGCCGAAGATGTAGTCTGGTCTGGTCCCTATCACAAATTCTATGCCGATGACACGAAAGTGGTCTTGATTCGTGACGATAACTACTGGGGTCAAGATGCCTCGATGTGGGGCAAGCTTCCAATACCTAAGTATCTCGGACACATGATTTACAAGGACAATGATGCTGGTACGACGGCTTTCAAAGCTGGTGAAGTGGATGTTTCGCAACAATTCATTGCTAACGTTCAGGACCTGTGGTTGAAAGATGGCTTGCCCGTTTCAACGTATTTACCGGAAGCACCCTATCACATTGGTGCCAGTCTGCCGACCGCTTTCTTTAATTTGGGTGCTTATGGCTTGGATCAGTTAGCGGTGCGTAAGGCAATCGCAATAGCCGTAGATTATGACACGATTATTGCTAATGCCATGACCAATCAATCCGCAACATTTGATCAGGTTCCCCGCTCCTTGATGAATCCTACACCAGGCGAGCAGGCATTGTATGACCATGACGCAGTCAAAGACTTACAGTTTGCGGGTAAAGACATTGAAGGCGCTAAGAAGTTACTCGATGATGCTGGAATCGTAGATACGGATGGTGATGGTTGGCGCGAATTTGAAGGTCAGAACCTGCACTACGTCGCGACTGCACCCAACGGCTGGTCAGATTGGCAAGCCGCTATCGAAGTTGTTGCTGCTGCAGGTAAAGAAATTGGCATAGACATCACGACCAATTACCCTGAATGGGCAGTCTATCAGACTGTGGTTACCAATTGGCCACTTCAAGAAGGATATGACATTTTTATGATGTGGAGTGATGGTGCTGGTCCTACGCAACCATGGTCGCGTATTCGCCACCTGATGAGCTCTGAATTTGCAGAGACCACGAATAACTGGAATGGAAACTGGGGTGGTTATAAGAATCCTGCTGCGGATGAGCTTATCCAGGCGATCCCATCCATGACAGATGAAGCCGAGCTGAAGAATGCTTATACTGAATTGGTTAAGATTTACCTCACTGACATTCCCTCCTTCACGTTAATGTATCGTCCACAGTCGTTCCATACGGTGAACGAGAGCGTTTGGACGAACTTCCCGCATGAGGGTGATGGGACCGTTCCGCCTGTACCTCCATTAGATTTGATGGATGGTTGGTCGGTTGCTGGTCTCTATAATGTGACGCTCGTTAACCCATAGACCAAAGTTCATGTAATACAGCCATGTTCCGAATTTTTCGGAACATGGCTGTTATAAAAAAGGAGCCCACATGAAAGGTTACCGGAAATATTTCTTCAATAAGGTGCTTTGGTTGTTTGTTACTCTGATATTTGCCTTTGTCCTCAACTTTTTTCTCCCTCGACTAATGCCAGGTGATCCTGTTGCGGCTATTGTAGGGAGGTTGGCACAGGGAATGTCTGAAACAACCGGCATGAAAGCAGTGTATGAAAGATATGCTGAGCTTTTCGGGGTGGATAAGCCCATGATTCAGCAATTCTTTATTTACGTGCGAAATGTGTTGAAGGGCGATTTTGGGCTTTCTTTCAGTCAATTCCCGAGACCGGTAGCAGATATTATCGGTTCCTCTATCTTGTGGACCATTGGCTTGCAATTCCCAGCGATCATTGTGGGGTGGATAATTGGGAATGTGCTCGGCGCTGTTGCAGCCTATAGCAGAAAGGGTTGGGATAAAGTCATTATGCCAGTGAGTTTATTTGTCAGTAGTATTCCAGCCTTTGGCATGGCTGTTATCTTATTGGCTATTTTTGCAGTGGATTTGAAATGGTTCCCGACATCTGGTGGATATGGCTTTGATTTGATTCCTAACTTAAGCTGGCAATTTGTTAAATCTGTAATTTCACATTACCAATTACCATTCTGGTCTATTGTCCTGGTAGCAATTGGAGGGCAAGCCATTGGAATGCGCTCCATGTCAATCTATGAATTGAATGCAGACTATGTAAAATACGCGCGTTTTATGGGAATTAAGGATGGAACTATCATCAAGTATGTGTTCCGAAATGCAATGCTCCCTCAAATCACAGGCTTGGCTTTATCGATTGGTACGATGGTAGGGGGTGCACTTATTGCTGAAATTATATTTAGTTACCCCGGATTGGGGTATACATTATTGAATGGTGTGATGGGCCAGGACTACCCCTTAATTTCTGCCTCCACTTTAATCATCACCATCATGGTTTTGATAGCCAACTTTCTCATCGAGATTGTTTATGGCTTAATCGATCCTCGCATTAAAGCAGCTCAAGCGGAATAGGAGGTAGAAAGAATGAAACACACTCTTCAACAAGTCTTTCATTCAGGTAAATTTGTAACCGGTTTTTGCATCCTGATTGCTATTTTGTTACTCATCTTTCTGTACCCTTTATTTACCACCTCTGAACCTCTAGAAATTATTGGGCAAGGAACATTTTTCCCACCAGGCACTTATGTTAATACTTATGATAGCATCGTATCTTCCCCTACTTATATGCTCAATTTAAAGGATGCTGATGCCAAACGGATTGCACAGCGCTTTCCCGCAGAAGATCGAGAAGCTATGAAGACATGGTTGGTCACCTATGGAATTCCTGAAGACCAAATAAACGTCGATGATATCAAAGCACTTTTAGACCTATGGTTTGAATATTACGATCCTAATGAAAGTTTAGGCATGATTTATGCAAAGCAGCGTTATTATCAACGCCTCAACGATTCAATCAGAAATCTGCTTTCAACTGAGGGGATTATCATTGCGGAGAGAAACCCAGAGACTGGCGAGTTAGTAGAAACCGATGTTGTAAACCAAAATGATTATGTCAATATAAATGAAGTAGCAAATGTGCGCGTGTTGCCATTAGGCACTGATAATTTTGGACGGGACGTTTTGACTGAATTAGTTAAGGCTACCGGTGTCTCTCTTCAAATTGGGCTTATAGCAGGCTTGATCGCAACTTTTATTGGTCTGACTTTAGGCCTTCTGTCTGGTTACATCGGTGGGCGCGTAGATGACTTCATCATGTTTATCACTAATTTATTCATCGTGATTCCGAGTTTTGTATTACTCATCTTGATTTCTTTTAGCATTGGGCAAGATAAACGCGGACCGGTTACCATAGCCGTGGTGATTGGGCTTACATCTTGGGTTTGGACTACCAGAGCGGTACGCTCACAGGTCATGTCCTTACGCAATCGTGACCATGTCAACCTTTCTAAATTGTCGGGTCACTCAATCTTCTACATCATTACCCATGATATTTTCCCTTATATTGCTTCTTATGTGGTAATGGCTCTGATCTTGCAAATTTCATCGGCAATTCTTGCTGAAGCAAGCCTTTCTATCTTGGGGTTAGGACCACGCACAACAGAAGTGCCCACATTAGGGTTAATGATGAATTGGGCGATGATTTATCAGGCACATATTATGGGAAAGTGGTGGGCTTACTTACCTGTGTTGCTTATGATTGCACTAATCTCTTTTTCGATGAACCTAATGAACACTGGTCTTGACCAGGTTTTCAACCCGACCTTACGAGAATAGCAGGTGAATATGTCTAAAGTCTTATTGGAAGTTAACGAACTCTCAACAAAGTATGTCACCCGTTTTCATGAGGATGTTTACGCTGTCGATCGCGTCTCTCTCAAAGTGGAAGAAGGAAAATCATTGGGTATTGCTGGAGAATCAGGCTGTGGAAAGTCAACGCTTGCTTTGAGTATGATGGGTTATTACTTTTCGCCCTTGCATTATATCAGCGGAGATATTTACCTGGATGGGAATAATATTACCAAAATGGATCCAGATGTCATTCGCCGCAAGATCTTGGGGACGGAAATCTCTTATATTCCTCAGGCTGCAATGAATGCGCTTAACCCAACGCAGAAAGTGCTCAACTTTATTCAGGATGTGATTTGGGCTCACAACCCCAAAGCCACAAAAGAGGAAATTTTTAATCTCGCCAAAGAGCGTTTTAATTTACTCGGGCTGCCAGAATCGGTTCTGTATAAATACCCAGTTGAGCTTTCAGGCGGAATGAAACAGCGCACAGTGATTGCTGTCTCAGTCATTCTTGGACCGAAAGTTCTGATTGCTGATGAGCCCTCCTCAGCCTTAGACGTAACCAGCCAAAAAATGGTCATAAAAATGCTGGTGGACTTGATGCAGAGCGGATTTATCAAAGGGATGGTTTTTATCACCCATGAGCTACCCCTGCTTTATAACGTGGTTGATGACATCATGGTCATGTATGCCGGCCAAATTGTGGAAAAGGGTACTGCGGATGAGGTCGTCCTTGACCCGCTGCATCCTTATTCACGAGGGCTGATGGGCTCGGTCATCGTACCAGAGGAAGGTATGCGGGAACAGCAGCTGGTTGCAATTCCTGGCGCTCCCCCTAACCTTAAGGATCCACCTTCTGGATGCCGCTTTGCGGCTCGCTGTAAATATGCCATTCCGCAGTGTACAAAGATGAATACGATTGACATGCAGGAACTTGGCAATGGACGTGCATATCGCTGCATATTTTCTGAAGAGGAATTGAGAAAGGCGTATAAAAATGGATAACGGTTCGGGGTCATGCCTTAAGTGCGTTGAGTTGACGAAAGTATATGGAATGGGGCGCACCAAAACACTTGCTGTTGATCATGTGTCGCTTGAGATTCACAATAAAGAAATTGTCTCGATTGTAGGCGAGTCGGGTAGTGGGAAAACCACTTTAGCAAAGCTGCTTTTAGGTCTCACGGAACCAACTGAGGGTGAGATTTACTTTTTAGGCAAGAAGCGGGATATCAGCACTCACAAAAAACGGTTGGAATATTGGAAAAATATTCAAGCCATTTTTCAGGACCCATACTCCTCCTTTAATATCTTCCGGAAAATCGATGATGTTCTTTTGGATTGCATTAACATGCGCGATGGAAAAAACATCTCCCGAGAAGAAAAAGTTCACATGATGAGTGAAGCTTGCAGATTCGTCAATATGAAGTTCGAGGAACTGACCAATAAATATCCTTTTGAACTTTCAGGCGGGCAGATGCAGCGGTTGATGATTGCGCGCGTATTCTTGCTCAAGCCTAAGATCTTAATCGCAGACGAACCTACCTCGATGATCGATGCCTGTTCAAGAGCAACGATCTTGGATATGCTCCTGAAATTGAATGCGGAAGAAGGCACTACCCTAATTTTTATTACCCATGATATCGGTTTAGCTTATTATCTTTCTCAGACGGTCTACATCATGAAAAAGGGAAGGATTGTGGAAAGCGGAACAGCTGAGGAAGTAATATTACATCCTAAGGAAGCCTATACTAAACGGTTGATCAGCGATGTGCCCAAGATTCGGGAGGAATGGGATCTCTCGACAGTGGTCTATTCCACAGAATAGAATGGCATTTCTATTCAACGACTGTTTATCTATATCATTTGGAACTATAGCCTGAGAAGAAGGAGCATATTTTTGCATGAAAACACAAACGCTTACAGGAACGTGGGAATTCCGCCAGGTTGGCATGGATCAGTGGGCACCAGCGACGGTACCCGGTGGAGTACATACTGATTTATTAGCGTTAGGCCGCATCCCCGATCCTTTCGTCGGGGATAACGAGAAAAAGGTCCAATGGGTTGCAGAATCCGATTGGGAATATCGGCGCATCTTTTCGGTAGATGAGGAACTTGCCCAGCGAGCCCACATTGACTTGGTCTGTGACGGCTTGGATACCTTAGCGACGATAAGCCTGAATGGGGTTATCTTAGGAAGCACAGCCAATATGTTCCGCCAGTTCCGCTGGGATGTGAAAGATCTCCTAAAACCTGGAGAAAATGAAATTGGCATTACTTTCAGCTCACCGGTGCGTTACTGCGCTGAACGGGAGAAGGTGCGCCACATGCAAGGGGTTCCCCAAGGTTTACCTGGTGCGCCACACTTGCGTAAAGCTCCCTGTCAATTTGGTTGGGATTGGGGTCCCCAGCTCCCGCCTATCGGGATTTGGAAAGACATTCGTTTGGAGGGCGCTGATGATGCCCGTATCGAGAACGTTCACTTGCGCCAATTCCACACTGAAGATCAAGTCCGGCTGGAAGCGGAAGTTACCATCCAAGCTTGGCATCAGGGAGAATACGACATCCTTATGCAGGTCATTTCCCCAACAGGCGAGGTGTGGGAAACCTCCAGCACGATAGATGAAACCCAGTGCGCTAAAGCTTTTATCGTCATCGACCATCCACAGCTTTGGTGGCCAAATGGTTATGGAGAGCAACCGCTCTATCAAGTGCAGATCAGCCTGAAAGGTAAACAAGCCGAAGATGAAAAGGTTTATCAGATTGGCTTAAGAACGATTGAGCTGCGCCAGGAACCCGATGCTTGGGGTAAATCATTCACTTTTGTAGTCAATGGGCAGCCAATTCTTGCCAAAGGTTCTAATTGGATCCCAGCGGACTCTTTTCCGACACGCATCACGCGCGAAAGGTTGGAAAAGCTGCTAAGGGATGCTGTACTTACACATCAGAATATGCTGCGGGTTTGGGGAGGTGGGTTCTACGAAGATGACCGCTTTTATGAATTATGTGACCGCTTAGGGATCTTAGTCTGGCAGGAATGCATATTTTCCTGCAGCGTTTATCCGCTGGATGAGCCAGATTTTTTGGAGAATGTTCATCAAGAAGTGCTGGAAAATGTGCGCAGATTGCGCCACCATGCTAGCTTAGCGTTATGGTGCGGAAATAATGAGATGGAATGGGGCTTAGTGGGTTGGGAATGGCCAGGAATAAACCTCGAACCGATCAAAGCTGCTTACACTCAGTTTTTTCATCAACTTCTACCCTCATGGATTGCCTCAGAAGATCCAGATCACGCTTATTGGCCCAGCTCGCCTTCTTCTGGGGTGGCTTTTCAGGATCCTAACGGTCAAGAACAAGGCGACTCTCATTATTGGGAAGTTTGGCATGGGCGCAAACCCTTCAGCGCTTATCGCACACAGCTCCCGCGCTTTATGAGTGAGTTTGGTTTTCAAGCACTCCCGCCAATGGAGACCATTCGTAGTTTTGCCGAGGAAAAAGACTGGAATATGACCTCATATATCATGGAGTGCCACCAGAAGAATGCCAGCGGCAACCAATTGATCATCGCCCAAATGCTCGATAGCTTCCGTTTGCCTAAAGATTTTGAATCGCTGGTTTATCTGAGCATGGTCTTACAGGCGGAGGGCATTCGGTACGGCGCTGAGCACTGGCGCCGGCATCCAGAGCGGGTCTCTGGGATCCTCTATTGGCAGCTCAATGACTGCTGGCCGGTGGCATCTTGGTCCAGCCTCGATTACTTTGGACGCTGGAAAGCACTCCACTATGCGGCGAAGCGCTTTTATGCGCCGGTATTGCTCTCCATAGAAGATGCACCGCCGGTGCAGACTGTTTACATCACGAACGAACTACGCGAACGCTGGGAAGGGACACTTACTTGGTCGCTCGAGACATTGGATGGGGATGTAGCCAAAACAGGATTTCAAAAGGTAACCGCTGAGCCCATGCAAGCTATGAAGCTCTGCGAGGTAGACTTTTCTACAATTTTGAAGGATGACCCAGATCTTGCTAGAAGTTTAGTGTTTATTGCTGAGCTTTGGCAGGGGGAGCAGATGGTGAGCCGGCAGACAGCATACTTTGCCCCAAGCAAACACTTAGAACTCAAGGAACCAGAGATTAACGCTCAAGTCAAAGTGGAAAATGAGACAGCGCATATAACCCTGACCGCTGCTTCTCTTAGCCGTCTTGTTGAGTTGACCTTTGAGGGGGAAGAAGCTGTGTTCAGTGATAATTACTTTGACCTGCCGGCAAAACGATCGATCAGCGTTACTGTTCCTATTCCAGCTGGCTGGGAGGAAACAGAAATCCAATCCGCGTTGAAAATCCGCTCTGTGTATGACACGTACGCACATGCGGCAAATGCTTAAATATAGGAGAGAAAAATGTCAGAACAAATCGAAGAAATCATCAAGAAAATGACTTTGGAAGAAAAAGTCGGATTGTGCATCGGGGCTTCATTCTGGAACACAACTCCGATCGAGCGCTTAGGTGTTCCCGCGATGACTGTATCGGATGGCCCGAACGGATTGCGCCATGTGCCAGATATGAGCGATCCTGATCAGCGGAGCCTGCCAGCCACGTGTTTCCCGACTGCTTCCTGCGTTTCTTCCACCTGGAACACTGAATTGGTGCAACAGATGGGTGAAGCCATTGCAGAGGAGTGCATTGCGCAAAATGTGGATGTGATCCTTGGTCCGGGTACGAACATGAAACGCTCCCCGCTTTGTGGGCGTAATTTTGAATACTTTTCTGAAGATCCATATTTAGCAGGGGAAATGGCTGCTCACTTTATCGAAGGCGTGCAAAAGCGAGGTGTGGGAACCTCCTTAAAGCACTTTGCAGGGAACAATCAGGAATATCAGCGCTTTTCGATTAGCTCGGAAATCGATGAGCGCACTTTACACGAAATTTACTTGACAGCCTTTGAAAAAGCCGTCAAGCAAGCCAAACCCTGGACGGTGATGTGCTCTTATAACAAACTGAACGGTACATATGCCTCCGAGAATTATGAGCTGCTTTCCAAGATACTCAAGCAGGATTGGGGTTTTGAGGGTTTGGTGGTCTCCGACTGGGGTGCTGTGCACGACCGGGTAGCGTCTTTCAAGGGCGGGCTCGATCTGGAGATGCCAGGTCCTCAAGAAGCACGGGTAAGAGCAGCTGTGGAGGCTGTTCGCAAAGGGGAATTGGACGAAGCCATTGTGGATGAGTCGGTTCGGCGCATCCTAAAGATTATTTTTAAAGCTCAGCAAACACCTAAAGGCGGTGAGTTCGACCAGGAAGCGCACCATCAATTAGCAGGAAAAATTGCCTCTGAGGGAATGGTTCTACTGAAGAACAATGGCTTGCTCCCGCTAAAGGGTCAGCGCAAAATTGCTGTGATTGGCCGCGGAGCGAAGTCTCCACATTTTCAGGGCGGCGGGAGCTCGCATGTGAACCCGACGAAAGTATCTATTCCTTTGGAAGAACTGAAAAAGACCGCAAGCGATATAGAGTTTAGTTATAGCGAGGGTTATCCAAAGGGAGAGGATTTCCGTCAGGATCTGATTGATGCCGCGGTAGCAGAAGCAGTTGCAGCCGATGCAGCCATCCTCTTCATCGCTTTGCCAACATATATCGAATCTGAAGGCTATGACCGCCAGAATATTGACCTCACCCAGCAGCAGGTGGCGCTCATCAAGGCGGTGGCTAATGCTCAGCCGAATAACGTGGTGGTACTCAATAATGGGGCTGCGGTTGCGATGCAAGATTGGGTTAATGGTGTTGCCGCTGTGTTGGAAGGCTGGATGATGGGGCAAGCGGGAGGCACCGCTGTTGCGGAAATCCTGTTTGGTAAGGTGAACCCAAGCGGAAAGCTTTCTGAGACCTTCCCGATTCGGCTCGAGGATACACCAGCTTATATTAATTGGCCAGGAGAGGCTGGCAAGGTGTACTATGGTGAAGGCATGTTTATCGGTTACCGCTACTACGATGAGAAGCAAGTTCCAGTACAATTCCCATTCGGGTTCGGGCTGAGTTACACCAGCTTTGAATATAGCAATCTAAAAGTCTCGCAACAAGCTTTCAAAGATATGGATGGTGTGGTGGTATCGGTAGATGTCAAGAACGTAGGACCGGTCACCGGAAAAGAGATTGTCCAGGTTTACGTGCACGACCAGAAATGTAGTTTGCGCCGGCCCAAGAAAGAGCTAAAGGGCTTTACAAAAGTTGAACTACAGCCCGGAGAAACTAAAACTGTAACCATTCCCTTGGATTTTAGGGCATTCGCTTTTTATCATCCAGGCTATCATCGCTGGATTACCGAAAGCGGAGAATTTGAAATCTTGGTCGGCGCTTCCTCTGCTGATATCCGCCAAAAGGTGAACGTAAACTTGGAATCGACACTAGTTCTGCCCAGCCTGCTGAATAAGGAATCGACCATTGCCGAATGGATGCAAGATCCGCGCGGAAAGGAAGTTATTGCACCGATCATCGAGCAAATGATTTCCCGTGGTCCACAAAAGGATATCAAGGAGATAGAAGATACCGAAGGCGGAATCGAAATGGGCACTCTTGAATTTGTGAAGGACATGCCTTTACTCTCGGTGCTGATGTTTTCTCAAAAGGATTTGCCTTTACCACCTGAGGAGATTGTGCAAGCGATGTTAGACGAAGTCTTCGAAGCGTAACTCAACGCGAATTTGTAAAACTGAATCACAATCAAGGCTAGGCAACTAGCCTTGATTGCTTTTTATGAGTGCGGCTCGATTTGAAATAAAAACCTGGTGTTTAGGAATTGGCTGATACGGTAGCAGCCTTACTCTTCTTGGGGGGTAAAGCCATAAGCATTGAGCCGCTCCTTGGCAGTCTCAATTTCTTGTTGGCTAAACAACGAACGGTATTTCGGGTTTAGCACCAGATTTTCCATGGAGAGATCCAGACGCCGGTTTTTCCAAAGTTCCATAAAGCCATCTGAGGGGTTAGCCGTATCAAGCAGCTTCTGCGCCGTTCTGAGTCCGCCATCGTTTGCGACCATCTGAAGGAAGCGGGTGGCATTGTATCCGCATTCTTCTTTTGCCCGCTGATAAATCTGGAGCATGTCGCGGTGAAAGGCTTTCTCAAGCGCTGTGGGTTGATTTAGATGATGAGCAGGTTGCATAGGATCCTCAATTCAATCTTTTTAAAATACCATTGGTTTGCGCATAGGTAAAATACACGTTAATTTAATGGATAAAATAGGCTAAGTTTTGTGAACCCATTATGGAATCAGACTGACTAAACTTTTCCGGAAGTATCCACTGTATCTTCGTGAACATACTGGCATCTGAGCAGCTGCCATTCAAAGTCAATGGCACACAGGAAAGCCTGTGCAATCAACATGTGGCCGGTTAAATTAGGGTGAATGCGATCTCCGCTTAGGCTCATGGAATGCTGCACTTCAAGGTAGTGATCGAAGGCACCCTGGTTGTCGACGAAGATTGCACCGACCTCTTGGGCAACCTCTGCTGCAGCCTGGGCGTAATCATCCATCATCTGGCGCATGGGTTCTTTTTTGTTTGTCTCCAAAAAATATGGAGCCATGATCACCAAACCTTTTAAGCTTGGGCGAACCGCCTGTGTTAGGGCTAATAGCGTAGATTGGTATTCCTGAAGTGAAACCTGGATTTCCGGCTGTAATGCCGAATCGAAATGCCGCCAGACGTCATTGATGCCGATTAAGATACTCAACCAATGCGGCGCTAGGGAGATGACATCACGCTGCCAGCGAGCTTTCAAGTCCCGGACGGTATTACCACTCGTCCCCATATTGGTCACGCGGATTTTTCGCTCCGGGTAATATGCTTGTAAAAAAGCGTTCACCAAACTGACATAGCCGTTGCCTAAACCGCTGCCTTCTCCAATAGGAATAGCTCTTCCACAATCTGTAATGGAATCTCCAATAAATACTAAGCGGCTGTTCTGTTCGATTTTCATGAATGCTCCACCTATAAAGTAGCGTTTTATGATTATATCTCTAGAAAGATATCTTCGAACAAGAAAGGAATTTTGGAAAAATTTATATACCCTCAGCGCGACTCGCTTGTCCTCCGTAGGGGGAAACGCGCAACCAACTGACTTATCCTTTCCAAGGGGATTGGTAAGCGGTTGGATAAAAAGTGTGCCCCCGGAGAGATTCGAACTCCCAACCGACTGATTCGAAGTCAGGCACTCTATCCATTGAGCTACGGGGGCGTGCCTTAAAATTATACCTGTTTTAGCAATCCGTTGCCGCTAGATTGGCCGTTATAATTAGCCATACCATTATACACAGGAGAAGGCATGACCCAAGATAAATGCATTATCATCCTTTCCGAAAGATCTTCCGGCTCAAGTGCCTTGCAAAACTACTTGGTTAAATTTGCTGGCGCCCAGCATGCCAACACGCGCCGGCATTTTGAAAACGAAACCCTTTACTGGACCAAGGCCGCATCGGTTCTAGGACTAGCCCAAATTAAGATGGTGGACAGCCATGTGCCTTTTAGTCCTGAAGAAGCCAGGCAGGATCTTTTGGTGCTCTTGGCTGAGAATGTGCCTGATTTTCAACCACCAGCCGATGACTACGAATGGATTATGCAGGGTTGGAGGCAGCTTTGCCGGCGTTATTCTCCACTCTTTGTGGAAAAGTCCCCGCATCATCTGTGTGAATGGTCAGCGCTGGATTTGATTTTCCAGGCTCAGGAAAAGCTCGAGGACGTGGATTTTTTAATCATTGGCTTAGTGCGCAACCCAATAGACACAATTTACTCGCATTTTGAACGCTGGAAATCCATTCCCGCTCTCGTAGAAAAACAATGGCTAGTATCGTATCAGAATCTGCTCCGCTTCCGCGATCTGCTCCCGGAGAAAACCACAATCATGCGCTATGAAGATATGGTCAGCCAACCCAAGGTGATGGAACCAATTTTGGGATTTTGTGGTATTTCTGCCAATGAAGCCGGTCCGACTTTTTTTCACGCTCGCTCAGTCCAAAAATGGAAGAAGGACCGATGGTTCGGTTTTGCGCTCTCACAGGAATGCCGGGAACTAGCGATATACTATGGATATCAGGAAGAGGAGTTGCAAAGCCAGCGTAAATTCTGGGCTCCAGTTTACCACAGGCTGATGCATACTGCTTATCAGCTGGCCCGCAAAGTTCATCCCCTTAAGGTCGATCAAAATCCTACATAGTGCTAATCAAAATTTAACTAGTATTGCGCATAGCATATTGAATATAATTTGCTATCATTATTGCGTGGATGTTAAGTTGTAGTAGCTATACACTGCTTGGGAGAGCTTCGCAAATAATTGGTTAACGGGTTCAAAGACGGCTTGAACAGGGTGATAGGCAAAAATCGACAACACATAGTCACCGCCGGGGGTATAGACGATACCTGCATCTGCAATAGTGTGAATGTAACCATCATCAACTTCATAAGCCCAACCATGCTTATGTGCGACGGTGACATCAGCGGGTACGCCAGCCTGAATGAGTACTCCGATCTTATTCAAGGCTAAGTAATCCACCATCAGCTGGCATTCCTCTTGGGTTATCTCCCCATTAAAAGCCAGCGGGAAGGATCCACCATAATCCTTTGCACAATAGTAGATATCTTCGAGCAGCAAGCCCAAGTCTTGTGGCATGGTTTGGGCATAGCGGTCGGGTTCTGTGGAGAAATCTGTACGCTGGTTGGCAGGAGTCTTATAATCCTGCAGCATAGGCGATCCAGGGGTGAAAAATCCAGCCCAGTATGTATTTTCGATCCCAAGTAACTTCATGTCCTCAGTAACTTCCATAGGCGCAAAGGTTGGGTCAATGACCGCTTTGGCGAGTGCATCCGTGGAGTCATTATCTGAGCGCTCAATCATTTGCTCCATTAATGTCAGGTCGTTAGGGTCATAAGGTGCGGAGATTCGGCGAAAAGCCGAAACCATCACTGGAATTTTAATAGTGCTCCACGAGGAATAAGCGATATTGACTGGAATTTCTTCTTCGTCTATTCGGTTATGGGTAAAATGCAACACTAAGCCATTTTGAAGGTCTTTGAAGTAAAGCTCAACCAAGCCGTCAAAGAGTGAAGTGTCGATAATATCTTTGAGCATAATTTCCAAGACATCAATCGTTGGGCGGGGAGCTTGTGTCTGTTGAATTTCCATCCTTACCACCCGATTTTCGCTGGAGACCAAGGCTTGTTTTATGCGTTGAATCGAAACTTCGTAGTTGATTTCGGTGCCTGGCTGACCTGGATAAAAAGCACTTTCACCAGCCAGTGGCATGGGCGGTAAAGCAGGGCGGTCATAGCGAATGGCAATCTCGTTCTCGAGGAAGTGTTGCATGCGTTGTTCGTCAAATTCCGCTTGCAAGGGAATATCTTGAGAGCTCATTGGCCGATTCCAAAGGTAATTCCAAAAACCAGCCCAAAACGATTGGGCAACGCGCTGTTTATCTGCAGCTGCAAGCATGTTTTCTAGCTTGAGTTCAAAGCCAAGGGTTGCTGGACGAACTTGGATGCGTGCATCCTCGTAGAGTAGTTCAATAGGGGCATGATAAACCTGGACCAAACGGTCTGCGGCTTCTTCATAAGTTAGACCGCCAACAGGAACACCGGCAATCTGCATTCCTAAAGGGAATCGGGCTCGGAAACTGGCATAACGCACCAACTCCATCGTGGTAAGGAAAAAGGTCATGGTAAGCATGAAGATTGCTGCCCAGCGAATGGGTGGGGTCCGTCGGTTCATAACGTCCTGATTATATAACGAGTTGAAACAAACAAAAATCAACATCCAAGGCGGTTGATTTTTGACAGTATATCAAGAGAATGATACACTTTTCTTGATTAATGCGCCGAATAGGCGCTTTTTAATGGAATACACGATGCGATCAATATTTTGGGATAAAAATTTGCAGTGTGTTAAGGTCATAGACCAGAGCTGCTTACCAACGGAATTACGCTATCTTGAACTGCATTCCAGCGTGGATGTTGCTGAAGCTATTCAAAAGATGGTTGTACGCGGCGCACCCGCAATCGGTGTATGTGCAGCGTATGGCATGGCGTTAGCTGCCAGAGAAAGCAGCCATTCCGATAGAGATAAACTCAAAGTTTATCTGCATGAGACGGGACAATATTTGTTGGCAACACGGCCCACAGCCATCAATTTAACCTGGGCAGTGGAAAACATGCTCTCCTTGGTTGATCAATTTTCCGGCTCGGTCAGTGAGTTACAAGAAGCGCTTTTAAGCAAGGCACAACAGTTAGCTGATGAGGATGTAAACACTAACTTGGCTATCGCTCGGAACGGTGCTGAACTACTTATGGATGAGGATGTGATTATCACCCATTGTAATGCTGGCGCACTTGCTACAGTCGATTACGGCACTGCTTTAGGAGTCATCCGCCTGGCACACGAACAAGGCAAACGCTTGCATGTCTACGTGGACGAAACGCGGCCGTGTTTGCAAGGTGCCCGCTTGACTGCTTGGGAGCTCACGCAATACGGAATCCCTTACGATATCATCGTGGATGCAGCCGCGGGTTATATGATTCGCTCTGGAAAGGTTGACCGTGTGCTGTTTGGTGCTGATCGTGTTGCTGCTAATGGGGATGTGATTAATAAAGTTGGCACATATATGCTCTCTTTAGCAGCTTATGATAACGGTATTCCTGCTTATGCAGCTTTTCCGATATCCACAATTGATTTTACCAGCCCAAATGGTGATGCAGTCCCGATAGAAGAGCGTGACCCGGCTGAAGTGCTGGAACTGACCTTCCAAGGGAAGGCAGTCATGCCTGAAGGAGCTACAGCGCGCAATTATGTCTTCGATATTACTCCGCATCGCTTGCTTTCTGGGTTAATCACCGAAAGCGGCGTGCTATATCCGCCGTTTTTTCGCAGCTTGGCGGTTCTAAAGCATGCAGGGAGGAATTTATGAAAATTATCCTGACCGGTTCGATTGCTTTTGACTATTTGATGCGCTTCCCGGGTTATTTTAAGGATCATATCCTGCCGGAGCATTTGGATAAAATCAGCTTGTCATTCTTGGTGGACGACATGGTGCGTCACTATGGCGGTGTAGGGGCGAATATTGCTTATACGCTGGCATTGTTCGGTGAGCGCCCACTGCTTTTCTCCACTGCTGGGCAAGATTTCCCAGAATATGGACGCAGGTTAGAAGCTTTGGGTGTGGATTGCAGCGGTGTACGCGTTATTGCGGATAAATTTACCGCTTCGTTTTTTGTTAATACTGACCTTGACAACGCGCAGATTGCGTCGTTTTATACTGGCGCGATGGCTGATTCTGCTGATCTCCCGCTGGCTGAGGCACATGGCGAGCCGGATGATTTTGTGGTCAATTCCCCTAGCGACCCGCGTGCCATGCAGCGCTATATCGAAGAAGCTCAGCAGCTTGGACTGCGTTCGATTTTTGACCCCGGACAGCAAATTATCCGTATGGACCACGAAGCGCTTCGGAAGGGTGTCATGAATGCTCACGGCTTGTTTGTGAATGCCTATGAGTTCGAGCTGCTGCAAAAACACTCTGGGCTCTCTGAGGAGCAAATTTTGGCTGCTCCAGCATTTTCGGTAATTACCTTGGGGAAAGATGGCGCGCGCATTCATACTACTGAAGAAGATTTCGTCGTCCCGATTATCGAAGAGGCTCCAGTAATCGATCCGACAGGCGTGGGAGATGCCTTCCGTGCGGGCTTTCTTTTTGGTTATTTGCATCGTAAGAGCATGCGGGTATGTGGGGAAATGGGCACAACAGCAGCTGCATACTGTATTACTTGCAATGGGACGCAAAATCACCACTTTACACTCGCGGAATTTATTCACACATACCACCGATACTTTGATGACCACGGTGAGTTAGACGACTTATTGGAATTATGAGGAAATATTGGAGAAAATAAATGGAAAATTATCGTATTAAAGATTTGAATCTGGCTGAAGGTGGAAGGCGCCGTATTGATTGGGCTTCGCGTGAAATGCCCGTTTTAGCCACGATTGAGGAGCGTTTCCGCAAAGAGCGCCCGTTCGAAGGCATTCGCATGTCTGCGTGCATGCACGTGACCACCGAGACAGCCAACCTCATGCGGACTTTGCAGGCTGGCGGTGCGGATCTTGTACTTACCGCTTCTAACCCGCTTTCCACGCAAGATGATGTGGCTGCTGCCTTGGTTTCCCAATACGAAATCCCGGTCTTTGCAATCAAGGGCGAAGATGATCGCACGTATTATGAAAACCTGCGCGCTGCTATCGAGCACAAACCCCATATCACAATGGATGATGGTGCAGACTTGGTCTCGACGCTCCATCGTGAGTACCGCGAGCTACTGCCTAATGTTATTGGCGGAACAGAAGAAACCACCACAGGCGTTATCCGCTTGCGGGCTATGGCAGCTGACCATGCCTTGGAATTCCCTATCATCGCGGTCAATGATGCGATGACAAAACACTTTTTTGACAACCGCTATGGCACTGGTCAATCCACTATTGATGGCATCATTCGGGCGACGAATATCCTGCTGGCTGGTAAGACCTTCGTGGTTGCAGGCTATGGTTGGTGCGGTCGCGGGCTGGCAAACCGGGCTCGCGGCATGGGCGCAAATGTGATTGTAACCGAAGTGGATCCACTCGTGGCGCTCGAGGCAGTAATGGACGGCTTCCGGGTAATGCCGATGAACGAAGCTGCTCCTATCGGGGATATCTTTGTAACCCTCACCGGTGATTTGAACGTGATTGACCGCCACCATTTCGAAATCATGAAAGATGGTGCCCTGGTAGCCAATTCAGGGCATTTCAACGTGGAAATCAACATCCCAGCCTTGGAAGAGATGGCTGTAGCAAAACGCTTGGTGCGCCCATTTGTGGAAGCTTATGAACTGCCTGATGGGCGCGTGATTCATCTGCTCGGTGAGGGGCGCTTGATTAATTTAGCAGCTGCTGAAGGGCACCCGGCTTCCGTCATGGATATGTCTTTTGCCAACCAGGCACTTTGCGCAGAGTATTTGGTAAAAAATCGCGCTAACTTCGAGAAGAAAGTTTACGATGTTCCAGAAGAAATAGACCGAGAAATCGCTCGGCTGAAACTCGCTTCTATGAATGTGAGCATCGACACCCTAACCGAAGCCCAAGTCAAATACCTCAACTCCTGGCAGGAAGGCACGTAAATTTACTTAAATCAAACAGAAAAGCCCCTCAGAAAATTGAGGGGCTATTTATACCTAATCTTTGGCGATTGCTTTTACCTTGAATTATTAATGTTTAATCGCTCTGAGGATCAGCAGTAAGATGATGGCACCGATTAGAGACATTACTAATTCACCGATTAAACCACCTGCTGTAATATTCAGAAGACCAAATACCCAACCACCAATTACACCCCCTAGTATGCCGACTATAATTTTGACAATCAAGGAAACATCAATTCCCTTAACAATGTAGTCCGCTAATGCGCCGACGACTGCTCCAATAAGAATGCTCCATAAAATGTTCATCATATACTCCTTTTAGTAATTTGAATAATCAACAATATTAACACGCTGCCTAAATCTTAGTTTCATATGTACAGCCTAGGTTAGTATCCCGAGCCCTCATTGGACTCTTCGCTATCTCCTTCCCAGCTTCCAGAGAGGGTATCGACATTACCCATGGCGCGGATGGTGTTCTCTATTTCCTCCATAATTTCTGGGTTCTCGTTGAGGAAATTTTTGGAAGCTTCGCGTCCTTGCCCTAAACGCGTGTCCTTATAAGAATAGAAAGAACCGCGCTTATCGATTACTTCTAAAGTGGTCGCCAAGTCCAGAATGTCGCCGGCTTTGGAAATTCCTTCGTTGTACATAATGTCAAACTCCGCTGTGCGGAAAGGCGCAGCGACTTTATTCTTGACCACACGCACGCGTACGCGGTTACCAACAATTTCCGCGCCAACTTTGATGGATTGCACCCGGCGGATATCCAAGCGTACTGAGGCGTAAAACTTAAGCGCCATCCCGCCAGTGGTTGTTTCGGGGCTGCCAAACATCACACCAATTTTCTGGCGCAGCTGATTGGTAAAAACCACAGCCGTCTTGGTCTGGTTGATAGCGCCTGAAAGCTTGCGCAGTGCCTGAGACATTAACCTGGCTTGCACGCCCATCGTAGGGTCGCCCATATCGCCTTCGATTTCAGCCCGTGGAACCAACGCCGCAACGGAGTCAATCACTACCAAGTCCACAGCGCCAGAGCGCACAAGAGTTTCGGCAATTTCTAAAGCTTGTTCTCCGGTATCAGGTTGCGAGATAAGCAGTTCATCGATCTTAACACCGCAGCGGGCTGCATACTTAGGGTCCAGCGCATGCTCCATATCAATAAAAGCTGCAGTTCCGCCGCGCTTTTGGCATTCAGCTACGATATGCTGGCAGACTGTGGTCTTGCCGGAAGATTCGGGACCGAAAATCTCAGTTATCCGCCCGCGTGGGATTCCGCCAACGCCTAATGCCAAATCTAAGGAAAGCGAGCCAGTAGGGATGGCATCCACTTGCATCGAGTGTGCTTCGCCTAGGCGCATAATGCTGCCTTCGCCATAGCGTTTGACAATGTCATTAAGGGCACGGTCTAACACTGCTTTTTTTGCGTCATTCATGTTCTTATCCGCGTCGGGATTGGCTTGGTTCGAGGTTGGTTTTTTGGCAGCCATGGTTAATACTCCGTATTGAGTTGAAAATATTTTCTAATCAAATATAGCACAATTGTTCCAAAGGTCAAGTGCTAATCCGTTATTCTGCGGCATTCCATATAAAAACGTTTATCTTTTGCGTGCCCCATCGAGAAAGTCTTCCGCGGTAGGGCACCCTCATTAATGACGGTTTTAAAGAACGCGCTCTTACTGATTGGCGGCAGGTAGAAGCCGGCATTCCCCGGTCTCTGTCCGAGAGTACTGAGCACATCATCGCCATGCACGTAATCGATGCTCGTTTGTGGGTGCTCAGCTAAGTAGGCATCCAAGAAGTTCTGCAAGCTGCCGACTGGCAAATTGTGCTGCGGCTGGGTCAGTTCTATGAGCGTAAAACCCTGCGCTGAAAGCAAACCCATTTTTTGGCTTGGTCCACTTTGCGCTAAAACCATTTGCTTGAGCGTTTCAAAATTTGGCAGCGTGCTCAGGTGAATGTTAGGCGTAAAAGCAGTTTGGAACTCATTGATAAAGTCTGGGCTTACATTGAAAAGCACGCGATGAATGGCTTCAAACTGAATGGCAGGGTCATGTAAGTTTTCAATTTCTACGAGAGCATAGCGTGCGGGGTACTCTAAGCCAACATGCGGCTTGAGTTCTTCCCAAATCGCTTTGGCTGTGGCTAAGGAATGATTGCCATCGCCCACTGCAAAGAGTAAGGGTGCTGTGCCCTCGGGCTGATTATATTTTTGAGCATACGCTTGCGGCGCGATTAAGTTGGCTAAGGCGTGGATAACTGCATCTAAAAGCTGAGGCTGGTCAACCCACCTTCCAGTGAGATGTCCGCTGTCCATCATCAAATCAAAATCATAGCAAATGGGTAAGTTAGCTTTTGCTTCCAGAACCGGGGAAAGGACGGAAAACTCAGGGTCATCATAGAGCACCAAGATATGCGGAAGCTCCAATGGTGCGCCGCGGCGAACGTGCATGCGCGGAGGTAAGCGTTCCAAGATGGTGCCTTCGGTAGCACGGATGAGGGTTTGAGAACCTCGGTGATAGTCATACGCTTCCAAGTCCAACGCGAGCATCAGTCCAGTGCGCGTCTTGCCAGAAGCTTCCCGTTCAACCAAAATCATGCCTTGATGCCCTGCGAGGAGACCTGCGGACAAGTATTGCTGCATGGCTACTTGCGTCCTCCGGATGCGCTGGTCGACGTCTGGGCTGTTCAGCCAGACCTCAGGCAAAATCATGTGGAGGGTTGAGGGTGCATCCCCGACAAAATCACTCACCTCCTGCCAATATTCGGGCTGCGAGGTAAATTGATCGCAGGCAATCACCGCCCATTTTTGCAGATTAATTTCTGGTATAGGGAGAAGAATCTCAGGGATTCTGACACCGATTTGCTCGGCAACGCTCATGAGGGGAAATCCTTTCTGCAAAGAATTTCCCCTATTGTATCAGAAAAAATCTCAGGCGAGAAAACCGATCCCGACCGTGCCGATACCTACGTGTGTGCCCAACACGGGGCTTAATTCGCCGCTGAACTCTTCTTTGATGGTAAAGCGTTCATGAGCTGCCTGGCGGAGTTCTTCCATTGCTGGCTGGGCAGCCGCAGAAACAAAACCAACCATTTCAAGCTCGCCCTGTGGACCGGCAATTTCCTCCGTCAGCTCGAGTAAGCGCGAATGCGCTTTTTTGGAAGTCCGCACGCGCTCCTTGGCTTCGATAAGGCCGCCGCGGAATTCCAGGATAGGTTTCATATCCAGAGCTGTGCCTAGAAAAGCAGCTGCTGAGTTAATCCTGCCACCTTTCCGCAAGTTTTCCAGCGTTTCCACTGAGAAGTAAATCTTTACGCGACTGGCAACATCCAGCGCGATTTCACGGCATTCCGGCAAGGAAGCGCCGGCTTTGGCGGCTCGAGCAACTTTCATCAAGATGATGCCTAAACCCACCGAGACTGATTTGGTATCCAGCACTTCGATGCGGCCAATCGGGAACTGACCAGCGGCGGCTGAAGCAGAGAGGAATGTCCCAGAAATGCCGGCTGAAAGTGGCAAGGTGATGATGTCATAACCCTGGTCAATGAGGGGTTGATACACCTCAACAAACGCAGATATGCTTGGTTGAGACGTGCTTGGCAGCGTTTTCGAAGTCGCCAAGCGTTCGTAGAACTCTTTTGTGGTGAGTTCAACCTGGTCGATGTAAGATTTACCATCCCAGTGAATGATAAGGGGAACCGTCTGAATGTTATATTCCTCCATTGCGCCTTCTGGAAGATTTATGGTACTGTCCGTAATAATTGCAACTTTATTTGCCATTGTTTCACCTCTGAAAAAAGTTTACGTTATGATTAACACTAAATCAGGTAATTAGTTCTAAATGGTTTCCCAGCCTTGGAACCACTATAGGAAAGCTTAATTCTTTTGCAAGCGAGTTTTAAGGTAAGATATAGCATTGAAATCTAGAACACTTAGAGAATTTTATGTTCGAAACCTTAACCGATAAACTGAATAGTATCTTCCAAAACCTCAGGCGGCACGGCAAGCTGAGCGAAGCCGACGTAGAAACTGCCATGCGGGAAGTGCGCTTAGCTTTGTTAGAAGCAGATGTCAATTATGCTGTAGTGAAATCCTTTACCCAGCGGGTTAAGGAGCGCGCTATAGGTGCGGAAGTTTCTAAAGCACTCAACCCTGCCCAGCAGGTCATTAAAATCGTCAACGAGGAGCTGATCAAGACCTTAGGCAGCGCCGAACCGCTTAACCTAAAGGGCGAAAAGCCCTATGTAATCATGCTTGTAGGCTTACAAGGTTCAGGTAAAACGACAGCAGCAGCAAAGCTCGCCAAGAATTTACGTTCTAAGGGGGAGCGTGTAATGCTTGTGGCAGCAGATATTTACCGCCCAGCGGCTGTTAAGCAATTGCAAACCCTAGGTGAAAAGTTAGATATCCCAGTTTACAGCCAGGAAGGCGCTAAGCCCGTGCAAATCGTACGCGGTGCCTACGAAGCTGCCAAGAAGGGGGCATATTCCGTAATTATTTTAGATACAGCTGGACGTTCGCAGCTCGATGATGCTTTGATGGACGAACTGGTGGGCATTCAATCCACAATCAATTGCAATGAAATTTTGCTTGTCGTAGATGCCATGACTGGGCAGGAAGCACTCAACATTGCGCAAGGTTTTCGCAAAGCCATCCCGATTACAGGGCTGATTATGACCAAGATCGATGGCGATGCACGCGGCGGCGCTGCAATTTCCATACGGGAAATAACGGGCATCCCCATCAAGTTCCTGGGGATAGGCGAGGGTTTGGATGCCATTGAAGTTTTTGACCCCGCGAGGATTTCTTCACGCATTTTAGGCATGGGCGATATGCTCGGCTTGATTGAAAAAGCAGAAAGCGCCTACACCGAGCAAGTGGATGCTAAGGAAGCTGAACGGATGCTCTCTGGCGAATTCACATTAGATGATTTTGCCAAGCAGCTCAAACAGATGAAAAAGATGGGTCCATTAGGGTCAATCATGGAGATGCTCCCAGGGCAGTATAGCGCCGTAGCGCGTAATGTGGATCACCATGAGGTAGAAAAACAACTTACCACGGTCGAGGCTATTATCAACTCTATGACTATGCAGGAACGGCGCAATCCTAAGATTCTCAATGCCAGCCGGCGTAGGAGGATTGCTGCTGGTAGTGGTAAAACTGTACAAGATGTAAACCGGTTGATGAAACAGTTTCAAGATATACAAAAGCTCTTAAAACAATTACAAAAAACCGGAGGACGTGGTAATATAAACCGATTAATAGGTTCATCTCGGAACTGAGGATAAGGATATGCTTCCTTCAGCATTCTCTCAACCTTTGAATCGGAACCTGGATTATATTTTAGACATATAAGGAGTAATAACTCAATGGTACGCATTCGTTTACGCCGTGTTGGCTCTAGGCATCAACCGCATTATCGTGTGGTAATCGCTGACAAAGAAAGCCCTCGCGACGGCAAATTTATCGAGGTTGTCGGTCATTACAATCCAAGAACCGAACCAAGCACGATCGTTTTTGATGAGGAAAAGATTTATCACTGGTTAGATGTTGGCGCTCAACCCTCAGAATCCGTGGAAAAACTTTTCAAAATCGTCAAACTCGATGAACGCTATCAGCGCTTGAAAGCTGGCGAACCTCAGGAGACTTTACTGGCAGAAGCTGAAGAACTTTATAAGTCCCGTGTGAAGGATCCTTCCACCACACACGTCAAAGCCTAAACACACGCACTGCATAGAATTTTCCAGGGGATTACAAGTCCCCTGGAAATATAATTGCAAAGAGGAAGCAGAGCATAGATGAAAGAAGATAACTTGAGTGAACTGCTCGAATATCTAGCAAAATCCCTGGTAGAACACCCAGAAGAGGTGCGAGTACGCTCTCATCGCAGTGGTTCGATGGTTTATCTGGACTTGACCGTCAATCCAGAGGATTTAGGGCGCGTGATTGGCAAACATGGCCGCATTGCTACTGCCACGCGGACGCTTTTGCGCGTTGCTGCAGCCAGAAATGGGCAGCAAGTGACCATGAACGTCGTCGATACTGATTAAGATCAATTTTTGAAATGACCAATATGGAAAAATCACAAACAGGCTCTGGAGTGCTTGAAGAGCCTGTTTTTGTGTTAATTGGCCGGCTGCAAAGAGTGCACGGCATCGATGGGGAAATCGCTATGCGGGTGTTAACGGATTTTCCTCAACGCATTCGCCATGGTAAGCAGGTTTTCATCGGTGAAGCTCATCGGCAAATGATTATTGAGAGCGTGCGCCCTAAAGCTGAGCTGTTGTTACTGACTTTTAAAGGGATAACCACACGCGAAGCAGCCCAAGAACTGACTAACCTTGAAGTGTTTGTGGAAACTCGCAATCTGCCAAAATTGCCCGAAGGCAAGTATTACCACCACCAGATCCTGGGTTTGCAAGTTTACGAGGGCGAAGAGCTGCTAGGGCAAATCAGCGAGATTATCGAGACCGGTGCTAATGATGTTTTTGTTATCCACCAAACGAGCGGGAAAGACCTGCTTATTCCAAATATTCCTGAAGTAGTGTTAGCTGTCGAATTAGAAGAAAAGCGCATGCTCGTCCACCTTCTGGAAGGCTTGAGGGGATAGCCTTGGACGAGCTGGAATACTGGCTGGCATTTAGCAGCATTAAGGGTATTGGGGCAGTGCGTTTCCGGCGCCTGCTGGCTTATTTTGGCGAACTTTCGCGGGCTTGGCAGGCTTCTCAGGCTGAACTCTTGGCGGCAGGGCTTACCGAACACATGGCAGCTGCTATCATAGAGAAACGTGAAACCTTAGAAGTAGGGAGTTTACAAACTGAATTAGCTGAAAAGGGTATTCAAGTGCTCACTTGGAATGACCTAGATTACCCGCGCTACCTCAAGGAAATAGACCAGCCACCACCGGTGCTTTATTATCGTGGAAGTATCCTGCCTGAGGATGACTTGGCGATCGCTATTGTGGGGACGCGCAGCGTAACTGCGTATGGCAGGCAGCTCACCAAAGATACAGCAGCATATTTAGCCAGTAATGGCGTCACGGTGGTGAGCGGATTGGCGCGGGGTGTGGATGCAATTGCTCATCAGACTGCGCTAGAAGCTGGCGGAAGGACTTTAGCAGTACTCGGCTCTGGCGTAGATATCATTTACCCACCAGAGCATCGTAAGTTAGCGGAGCAAATCATGCAGCACGGCGCTTTACTTAGTGATTATCCGCCGGGGACCAAACCAGATGCGATTAACTTCCCACCGCGCAACCGCATCATTTCTGGGCTCTCGCGTGGAACTGTGGTGATTGAAGCAGGCGAAAAAAGCGGTGCATTGATTACAGCTAAATTTAGTGCTGATCAAGGACGGGATGTTTTTGCTGTACCTGGCTCGGTGCTCTCACCGATGAGCCGCGGCACGAATAACCTGCTGGCAGCCGGCGCAATCCCGCTTACTAGCCCTGCTGTGATTCTGGAGAACCTTAACCTGCCTAAACAAACGGGTTTGCCGAAAGGTAATGAACCCGATTTAGATGCAGAAGAAGCGCGTGTACTGAGCGCACTTGGTGCCGATACATTGCATATTGATGATTTATGCCAAAAAATGGATGCGAGCATTGAAAAGCTGACCGCCCAGCTCACACTCATGGAGTTGAAAGGTTTGGTCGTGCGCGTTAAGGGAATGGAATACGCCGCAATTCAAAGCTGGAAAATCGATTAACCTCTATTAAGATCGTAAACTTATACAAAGCATTTCCAGCTCTTGCAGCTGGTAAAAATGCTTGTGGTATGATAGGTGCGTTTTTAAAGAAGGTACACGAGGAGTTATTTTTGGAAGCATATTGTATGAAATGTAAACAAAAGCGGGAGATGGTTAATCCCGTAGCAAGCTTTACAGTGAATGGCAAGCCCATTACCAAAGGGCAATGCGCTGTGTGTGGAACCACAGTTTCCCGCATGGGGATGACTGAAGCCCACGCCGGTTTGGAGCAACCGATAGCTTCTCCGGCAGCCAAGCATAGCAAGCCACAGAACCGTGAGCCTAAGGCTAGCCAGTTGAAAGCAAACAAGCCGAAAAAAGGCGAACGATCAAAAAAGAGCAAGAAGAGTGGATCTGCTACTCGGGGGGCATCCGGGAAAGAATTGGTCATTGTTGAGTCGCCTGCCAAAGCTAAAACCATTGGTAAGTTCTTAGGGAATGATTACACGGTGGTGGCTTCAGTGGGGCATGTCCGGGATTTGCTTAAGTCTCAGTTGAGTGTGGACGTGGAACATGATTTCGCGCCTAAATACAGAGTCCCTAATGAAAAGCGTCCTTTAGTTAAAGAGATTGCGCAATTAGCCGAGGAAAGCTCTAAAGTATATCTGGCAACAGATCCGGACCGCGAAGGCGAATCGATTGCCTGGCATCTGATGGATGCAGCAGGTATCCCACCGGAGAAAACCGAACGTGTAGTCTTTCACGAAATCACAAAGGAAGCTATTGATGGAGCTTTTGCTCATCCACGCGAGGTTGATATGGATCTGGTCAACGCACAGCAAGCGCGCAGAATCCTCGATCGGCTGGTTGGCTATAGCGTCAGCCCGATTTTGTGGAATAAAGTTCATGGCGGGCTTTCGGCGGGCAGAGTGCAATCGGTGGCTTTACGCTTGATTGTGGAGCGCGAACGTGAAATTCAAGATTTTATCCCCCAAGAATATTGGTTGATTTCTGCGGTTTTTACTCCTGAGGGCAGCAAAAAAACTTACACAGCCAGCCTAAAGAAAATCAATAGTCAAGACCTGGACTTGCCTAATGAAGATGCTGCTAACCAAGTGGTGAAAGATTTACTTCAAGCAGCTTACCAGTTGGATTCCATCAAACAGTCGCAAAAGAATATTAAACCCTCTGCACCTTTCATCACCAGCACCATGCAACAGGATGCCTCACGGCGTTTGGGCTTTTCAGCGAAAAAGACCATGGCGGTTGCACAGCAGCTCTACGAGGGCATCGATATTGGCAATGGCGGTGAAACAGGCTTGATAACCTATATGCGTACGGACTCTGTGCATGTTGCACCTAAAGCCATTATCGAGGCACGCTCTTATATTAAAGCGAACTTCGGAGATGAATACTTGCCTGAGCAAGTGCCGCAGTATAAAACCCGAGCCGCATCCGCACAGGAAGCTCACGAAGCTATCCGTCCAACCTCGGTAATGTATAAACCAGCTGACATTAAGCAGTATCTGACTAATGATCAATACCAGCTTTACAACCTGATTTGGAAGCGCTTTGTCGCTTCGCAAATGACACCCGCCATTTTGGAGATTACCACAGTAGAGGTTTCCGGAAAGTCGGAAAAGAATAATTATCTATTCCGTGCCACCTCAAGTAAGTTAATCTTCAATGGCTTCAAGGCAGTTTATGAAGAAGCCAAAAATGAGGACGAGTCCGAACAGGAAGAAGAAGCGGATTTGCCCTTGGAGGAAATGGCGGAGGGTCAAAAGCAAGAGCTGATTAAGGTGGATCCATCGCAACACTTTACCCAACCGCCGCCACGCTTCAGTGAAGCTTCGCTCATACAGGTTTTGGAAGAGAATAAGATAGGGCGTCCATCCACGTACTCTCCGATCCTTTCGACCATTCAAGCACGCGGTTACGTCACCATGGAAAAGAAACGTCTGGTCCCCACAGAAGTCGGTTTTATCGTCAACGACTTACTCGTAGAGTATTTCCCCGCGATTGTGGATATCGGTTTTACTTCAGAAATGGAGGAGCAGCTGGATGAAATTGCCAATGGAAAAGTGGATTGGGTGGAGGTGATGCGGGAATTTTATGGTCCCTTCGAAGCCAGCTTAGCACATGCCAAAGAAAATATGCCGGTTACTAAAATCGAACCAGAAAGGCTCGGACGTGAATGCCCACTGTGTGGCCATGAGCTTGTCTTGCGTAATGGGAGATTTGGCAAGTTTATTAGCTGCAGCAACTTCCCAACCTGCCGCTATACCGAAAGCTACTTAGAAACCATTGGGATCAAATGCCCCAAGTGCAAAGAAGGTGAAGTCGTACGAAAGCGCACCCGTAAAGGGAGGGTCTTCTATGGCTGCTCGCGCTACCCAGAGTGCGACTTTACATCTTGGAACCAACCGCTAGAAAAAGCATGCCCCAATTGCGCGGGAACGCTGGTGGCACAAAATAAACATCATGCCCGCTGCCTCAATTGCGAAAATGTGTTTGACCTTGAAGAGCTGCAACCTCAGGAAAGCTAAATTGGTATGAATCCTGCATCTTTAGGAATAGTTTTACTATTAAAAGAGGTGCAGGAACATGGAAAACATCATCGACACCATCAAAACCGAACTACAGGAACCCAAAAAGTTAGCGATTTCAGCTGCAATTTTAGGCTTACTTGTGGGTTTACTCATCGGCTGGGTGATCTGGCCCGTACAATGGGTGGATACCAATGCCGAAACTATGCGCCCGGACCTGCGCGTAGATTACCTGCGCATGGTTATTACCAATTACAACTTGACTTTTGACCAAGCTAAAGCGCAGCAGCTTTATCAAGAACTGGGCAGCCAAGCCGAGGCAACCTTAGCTGAAGTCCAGGCGGACCCAGGTTTCCTCAATCAAGATCAAATTAACCGCTTTGTTACAGCCGTTAATGCTGAACCAGTTGCGCTATCTCCAGCAGCTACTGGGGAGCAGACCAATACCGATGCAGCTGCGGAGAAAGACGGGAATCCTTTGCTTAAATTAGGCTTGATGTTGCTGGGTTTACTTGTGGCGGGCGCAGCTTTCGTTTACTTCTTTTTCTATAGCAACCGCGTAAAAACACATCCTGGCGCTTTGGATAACATTCGCCCTGCGGCAGTGCCTGCAACGGCTCGCGCGAGCGCTTCCACTCAAAGCATTCCAATTAATCACCAACCCGTAGCTGTGCCTTTTGCCACACGGAATGCCTCGGTCTCAACTCCTGCAGTTGTTTCCGCGACTAAAGCTCAACCAAACCGTGCAACCATGGTGCAGGAAAAACCGATAGCCCAGTTTATGACCACATATATGTTTGGAGATGACTTATATGATGATTCTTTTACCTTTGATGCGCCTAATGGTGAATTCTTAGGAGAATGCGGCGTAAGCATTTCTGATACGATCGGTGTCGGTGATCCCAAAAAGATTTCTGCTTTTGAAATCTGGCTGTTTGATAAAAACGACATTCAGACAGTCACGAAAGTAATGATGAGCGAACATATCTTCAATGACCCCAATCTCCGTCAACGCTTGGAAATTAAAGGCGAACCGGTTTTAGCTGAACCTGGCAAACTATTTGAGTTGGAGACTGCAACGCTGCGCATGGAAGCTCGCATCGTGGACATGGCTTATGGTGATTTACCCTTGCCACCGCAGAGTTATTTCCAACGCGCGACGGTAGAATTAGCTGTTTATCGTCGGTAAAAACACTAAAATGTGAAAAAACCGGCTGGAGCTTAAGTAAATCTTCCAGCCGGTTCGCATTGATTTAGCCTTATTACTCAATTTTAATGACTTTGAAACGTATCGTGCCGCCAGGTGCATTTACGATGATGGTGTCGCCTTTGTGTTTGCCGATGAGAGCTGCACCTAAGGGTGATTCGTAAGAAATTTTGCCAGCCTTCGGGTCAGCTTCATTAGCCCCCACCAGTTCATAGACTTCTTCAGGGTAATCGCCTTCTTGAAGCGTAACTTTGTTGCCAATCTGGATTTCGTGGGTATTGGTATTGTTTTCATCAACAACCGTTGCGTTCTTGAGAATGGCTTTGATTTCCTGGATACGGCCTTCGAGGAACCCCTGGTCTTCTTTCGCAGAAATGTAGTCCGCATTTTCAGAAAGATCGCCCATTTCAATCGCACTCTTGAGACGACGGGAGATCTCTTGGCGGCGTGGACCTTCTAATTCGGCTAATTCCTGCTCTAATTTAAGTTTTCCTGCTTGTGTAATAAATTGCTCATTTCCTATCATTGATAAACTTCCTATGGTAATACGTCTGCATCAAACAGGCGTTTATATTCATCGATTGCGAAGCGGTCGGTCATGCCGGCGATGTAATCGCAAATCGTCCGTTCCAACCCCCGCTCGGGTATAAATTCCTGGACCTCTGTAGGCAGTGTTTTCGGATTGGCTTGATAAATATTGAAAAGTTCTGTCACTATAATTTCTGATTTGGCAGCCATACGCACCACGCGATAATGACGGTAGAGGTTCGAAAAGAGAAAATCCTTAAGTTCGCGATTGCGGCGGTACATGTCTTCACTAAATCCAGCCACATTAAAAGGCAGCTTTTGTACGTCGAGCGCTGTTTTGACGTTGCTGCGGCGCAAGTAGCGATCGGTGGATTGGATGAGGTCTGTGACCTCAAAATTAATCAAGCGGCGGATAATCTGATGGCGGGAAAGGGAATCCAAAGTTTCACTGCGTCGCCGACCGATGCTCTCATTGATAATCTCCCAAAGGGCAATGCCATCCAGCTGGTTCGGTGTGATCATACCAGAACGCAAGCCATCATCCAAATCATGAGATGTGTAAGCCAAATCATCAGCCAAATTGGCAATTTGCGCTTCCAAGTGCCCGCGCAGCTCTGGGTTGAACTGCTTCGCTTCAGCGATATCATAATCTGTTTCGTGTTTAACCATGCCTTCCAATACTTCCCAGCTCAAATTTAGACCGGGGAAGTCCGGGTAACGCGCTTCGAGCATGGTAACAATGCGTAAAGATTGACTGTTATGGTTAAACCCGCCGAAGTCCTTCATCAGGCGTGAGAGGGCACTTTCGCCGGAGTGCCCAAAAGGCGGGTGGCCAAGGTCATGCGCTAAGCAGATGGTCTCGACCAAATCTTCATTCAGCCCCAAAGAGCGGGCGACCGAGCGCCCAATTTGAGCCACCTCAAGCGTGTGGGTTAGGCGAGTGCGGTAATAATCGCCCTCGTGGTTGATGAACACTTGGGTTTTATATTCCAGACGGCGGAATGCGGTTGTATGCAGGATGCGCTCGCGGTCACGCTGAAAACGAGGCCGAAAGTCAGCCTCTTCTTCTGGGTGAAGCCGACCTTTTGAATCTTTGCTGTGAACAGCATAAGACGCCAAGGTTTGGCTCTCATATTCTTCCAGTTGCTGCCTGGTATAGATCATCCTGCATTCCTTTTCGCTAAGTTCTGCACTAAAAATTCTCGGTGTACCCTATCAGGGAACCACACTCCCGCTATTATAGTGTGTAATGCTCAAAAGGCTTTCCAAATGTAAAAGCTGAGAGTGATATCGCTATACCTCAGTGGATTAACGTCCCGACAGGTTTGCCTTGCATTATTTCGCCTAAAATGGTTGGGTCTTCAGCACTAAAAATACGAACTTCCAATCCTGGCAGCTCACGGCAAAGTGCTTGCATCAGGTTCACCTTGGTGAGCATTCCACCGGTCACGTCTTGGCTGGCAGAACCCTGCAGGATACTTGAAAGGTCTTCATCGCGGTTAATCATAGGAATTAGATGAGTATTAGCCGGAAAATCAGCAAAAACACCCTCTTCACTGCCCGCGAGGAAGATGCGTGCTGGTTTCAGCTGCTTGGCTAAATAGACAAACAGGTCCTCGGTTGAAAGGATAGTGCCACCAAGCGTCGTATCCACAACCACATCCCCGTAAACCAAGGGGATAAGCCCATGAGCCAGCACGCTGCGCATTGGTGTTAGCTCCCATTGTTGCACAATATGGTTGGCGGTGAAGGTTGCAGCCGAAGGGGGAAAGCTAATCACTGGCAAGCGCGCTTTTGCGGCGAGGTGGACGACAATCTGGTTCAGCTCGCGCGCGCTTAGCCAAACTTCCTGGAACCCTTGCCAGTCTTCTGGTGTAGAAACGCCTTGGCGAGTGCCAAACTTACGCGCGGCATGATGCCCAAAGGAGCCTGATCCATGTCCAATCAGGATCTTCAAGCTTGGCTCGCGTTGTAGTAGCTGACGTATTTCCTGAAGCAGCGCAAAGATTATATCGGCTCTAGCGCTTTCTGCCTGGTCTTTATCAGTAATCAAGGAACCACCGAGCTTAATAAACAGCAGATTGGGATCCAGATCAGTCATTGTCTTGCACCCCTTTTAGGTTGGTCTGGTAAATGCTGACTGCCCCGGCTGAGAGCAGCGCTTTCCTGACTGCTTCCTGGGTTTCTGGCGTGACCAAGGCGAGCATGTTTCCGCCTTTACCACCGCCGGTCAGCTTAGCGCCCAGAGCACCGGCTTGCCGCGCAGCAACGATGAGTTTTTCCAGTGCTTCACACGAGAGATCGAGCTGTGCTAAAAGAGCTTGATTGGCATTCATCGCATCGCCTAAAGCGGATAGGTCTCCTTGCTCAAAAGCTTTCCTGCCAAAAAGAGCAATCCTTCCGATTTCCGCAAGCGCAGCTTCAATAAACTGGGGGTTTCGTTTACGTTGCTGCGCAAGGTAAGCCACGGTATCTGCGGTCGCCTTTTTGATCCCGCTATCGGCGATCAAAAAATGTAAGTTCTTGCTTGGGTAAACAAACTCGATGAGTTCGCCTTTGCGAAACAAAATCGGTTGGTCATAAACAATTACGGTATTATCGATGCCAGATGGGTTGCCATGCATCAACCTCTCAGTCTCAAAGGCTAAACGGTTAAGCGTTTCCTTTTCGAGAGGATGGCCTAAAAAAGCTGAAAGTGCCCGCATCGTAGCCACTGCAATTGCAGCGCTGGCTCCCAATCCAGCTGATATGGGGATATCAGAATAAACCGTCAGCTTACAGGTTGGCGTTTGGGAAACCCCTAATTCAACGAGAACCAACTCTACTGCTTTGCGCAGGAAGTTATCCTCGGGCAGCACTTGTAAGGGTTGGTTCAGCTGAAGCTCGCGAGCTTTGATATGCAGTGTGCCGGTGAGGCCATTTATCCATGGCTCGATCACGCAGCGCACTTTCAGCCCTGAAAATGGTATGGCTAAAGCGGGCTGACCGTAGACAACGGCATGTTCTCCTAAGAGGATGAGCTTAGCACAGGCGCTGGAAGAAATAACTGGCATTTGTTCCTTAATAGATAAAATAAATAATCACAATAACAGCCAGAGCCCAAAAAAGCACCACCAGCTGCAATGGGCGGTCCCGGAGCAGGGCTTCTTCTGGGGCGGCAGCCAAGTGACTATTTTGGATAATATACATATATCGGAAGAGACCATAGAGCACAAAAGGAATGGTCAACATCATCGCGTATGTGTTCACGGCTGGATGGGCGGAAAAGGTATATAGACAGTAAGTGATGAGAGTAGCACACAAAACAATATTAATATAATCTTCGAGCAGCGGGATAGAGTATCCAGCCAAGACGTTACGGTGCTCGCTGGCATGGGTTTCTAACATCTTCAGCTCGGAGAGGCGTTTGCCAAAACCTAAAAAGATCGCGAGCAAGGTGGTGATGAGGAACAGCCATGGTGAGAAGTAATTAACCGTAATCAACACCACGCCGGCGATCACGCGTAAAACAAAACCGAAAGCGATGATCATCACATCTAAGATTAAGATCTTTTTGAGCCATTTGGAATAAGCCAATATAAGCAAGGTGTATGTTAAACATACCCATCCAAATTTAATGGAGAGCAAAAATGCTGCTGGAAAAGCAATTAGCGCTAAAATAACAGCCAAAAGGATTGCACGCTGAACACTTAGGCGTCCAGACGCAATTGGGCGGTTTTTCTTCTGCGGGTGCAAGCGATCTGCTTTGATATCGAATAAATCATTGAGGGTATAGGTCAGACCGGAGATGAGGCAGAAGATCAATGTTGCGAATAGCACGCGCAAGAATGGCTGCAGGTTAAGTAACTGTCCATCAAAGACCAAGCCGGCAAAAATGACCAGATTTTTTATCCATTGTTTAGGACGCAAAGTTTCGAGGATAGCTTGCATGCAGGATATATTATCATTAATTGTAAACTTCCAATGCGGAGAGAATTCGAAAAAACCGATTAGAATAGAGCCATGAGAAAAGTTAGGTTAGACCAACACTTGGTGAACTTAGGCTTAGTGGAGAGTCGCAATCGTGCCCAGCGCGCCATCGATGAAGGCTTGATTAAAGTCGATGGCATTATAGCGAGTAAAGCATCGCAGATGGTGACTCCAGATTGCAATATATCCATTATAGCCAGACCGGAGTTTGTCTCACGGGCTGGGTTGAAGCTCAAAGCCGCCCTAGAACATTTTAAGCTGAGCCCACTGAATAAAATCTGTGCCGATGTGGGCGCTTCCACCGGCGGATTTACCGACTGTCTGCTTCAACATGGCGCTCGCAAGGTCTATGCCATTGATGTTGGGCAAGGAGAGCTGCACGAATCCTTGCGTAACAATCCTCTCGTTGTGGTCATGGAACATACCAATGCTCGGCAGCTCAAGAGCCTAGCCGAACCAGTTGATTTCGTAACTATCGATGTCTCCTTCATTTCTTTGGATTATATTTTGCCAGTGGTGCTTAACTGGTTTGGAGGTAAACCTGGTGAAGTGGTAGCTCTGGTTAAACCTCAGTTTGAAGCCGGTCGGGAAATCGTGAAGCACACCAACGGTGTCATTCGGGATAGCGCTGTACACGCCCAGGTTTTAGAGCAGGTAATGACTTTAGCTCAAAAACTGGGCTATGGCTTAGCTGGGCTCATCCGCTCACCGCTCAAAGGTTCAGACGGAAACACTGAATTTTTACTGGCGCTACGCGTAGGTAGTAATTCCGATCATATATCCATTCCCGAGGCAATAGCTCAGGTGATTTCGCAGGAAAATGAATAGGGAGGAGCGAACGCCACTAAAGCCTCATGGAAAATATCCGTAATTTTTGCATCATTGCCCATGTCGATCACGGCAAATCCACTTTAGCTGACCGAATGATCCAATTGACAGGCACCATCTCTGTACGTGAGATGACTGAGCAGGTGTTGGATAACATGGAATTGGAACGCGAGAAGGGCGTCACGATCAAAGCCTCGGCTGTGCGTATGGTCTATCATGCCAGGGATGAGCAGGATTACGAGTTTAACCTCATCGATACCCCAGGGCATGTCGACTTTAATTATGAGGTCAGCCGAGCACTTTATGCGTGTGAAGGTGCGGTTTTAGTTGTGGATGCAACCCAAGGGATTGAGGCACAAACGTTAGCTAACCTTTACTTAGCATTGGATGCTAACCTGGTCATCATTCCAGTAATCAATAAAATTGACCTTCCCAGTGCACAGGTGGATGAGGTCAAAAAAGACTTAGTAAACCTCTTAGGTGTAGCTGAAGAAGAAATTATCCCCATCAGCGCCAAAACGGGGCAAAATGTGGAGTTGGTACTCGAGGCAATTGCCCAAAAGGTACCGCAGCCATCCCGAAATATTGACCAGCCTTTGCGTGCACTAATTTTTGACTCTCATTATGACCCTTATAAGGGTGTGATCGCATACGTACGGGTGTTTGATGGAAAACTCGAGCCTACCGATCGCATCATGATGATGGCGAATGGCATCCGCACACAGCCTGTAGAAATAGGTGTCTTTTCGCCTGATTTACGTCCGATAGATAAATTGGAAGCTGGTGATGTGGGTTACATCGCTACGGGGCTAAAAACTGTCTCTGAATGCCGCGTAGGGGATACCATCACCAATGCGGTAAAGCCGGCAGCTGAAGCCCTCCCGGGTTATCGCAAGGCTAAACCCATGGTTTTTGCCGGTGTGTACCCTACCGAAGGCGAGGATTACCCTAACCTCAAAGATGCTCTCGAGAAGCTGCAACTCAATGATGCTTCGCTAAGTTTTGAGCCTGAATCGAGCGAAGCCCTCAATTTTGGCTTTCGCTGCGGATTTTTGGGTTTGTTCCACATGGAGATTATTCAGGAGCGGCTGGAGCGTGAATATAACTTAGATGTGGTCTTTACAGCCCCTTCGGTTGAATACCAGGTGCTCTTGACCAATGGGGATGTGATCATCATTGATTCTCCCGCCGACCTTCCAGATGAGAGCCGCATTGTTGAAATTCGCGAGCCTTGGCTAACCCTCAACATCTTTACGCCATCGGAATATTACGGCGTGGTGATGGACTTAGTCAAGCGCAAGCGCGGTATTTACATTAGCGAAGAATACCCATCAGCTAATCGTGTGCAACTCAATTTCGAAATCCCGCTTTCTGAGATCATCGTCGACTTTTTCGATCTGCTCAAATCTGGAACACGCGGCTATGCTTCCATGGATTATCAGTTCTTAGAATATCGTGCAGGTGACTTGGTCAAATTGGAGATTCTCATCAATGGCGATAAAGTCGATGCGCTCACCGCCATTGTGCATAAAAACGATGCCTATCATAAAGGCCAAGCGCTGGTCAGCAAACTTAAAGAGCTCATCCCACAACAACTTTTTACCATCCCAATTCAAGCCTACTCACAAGGCAAGGTAATTTCCCGCGCCAATGTTAAAGCTTTGCGCAAAGACGTCTTGGCTAAATGTTACGGCGGTGACATCACGCGCAAAAAGAAGCTGCTTGAAAAACAAAAAAAAGGAAAAAAACGTATGAAAATGGTAGGCAGCGTCGAAATCCCCCAAGAAGCCTTTATGGCGATGCTGAGGTTAGAGGATTAATGCCACACGAGCCTAAAAAAGCTAATCTTTCCAGTGTTTTACGCTGGCTGCTGCCAGTGGTAATTACAGCCGCTGCGATTTACTTTCTCAGTCAACAGGTTGATTTCAGTCAGGTCGGGGCTGCTTTCCGCCGCGTGGACGCCACCACAATTCTAAGCGTGGCAGGACTGTTTCTTTTGAGCCTTGTCTTGCGCGTGATTTGCTGGTTTTTTTTGTTAGAAGGTAAATTCACCTTTTGGGAAGCTTTTTTTGGGATTAATGCCGGCTACTTGCTCAACAACGTTTTGCCTTTTAAATTAGGCGAATTTGGACGGGCAGCCTTACTGGCTGGAAAAGGTAAGACTAAAGCTGGTTTTATGGAAGTACTTGCTAGCATCATTACTGAGCGCACGCTGGATTTCTTTTTAGCCGCAACCTACTTCTTGTTGATGCTCCCGAGGGTGGTAAGTGCACGCTCGATGCAAACCTTAGCCAGCATAGTGTTGGCGCTTACTGTAATGTTATTCATTGTGGCAGGTTTAGCTGCGCGCAATTTGAAGAATATAAACGCTAAACTCCAAACCCGTTGGGCTGATAAACCACGTCTGTTGCGCTGGCTGCCCAGGATAAATGGATTCTTAGCGGGATTTCAGATTCTGCTCGATCCGATAAGATTTCTGTATGCTCTATTATTGCTGGCAACCAGCTGGATGTGTTCGATGGGATCCGTTGTGGTGTTGCAGCGAGCGCTCTTACCCGCCAGCCAAGATTGGTGGTCCGTATTCATCGTTGCTGGCGGGTCTTTTGCCAACGCCTTGCCCGCTGCTCCAGCTAACTTGGGGGTATACGAGGCAGCCAACGTAGCGCTTTATGGTTTATTGGGCGTAGAGCAATCCACAGCATTGGCTATTGCGCTCATTTTACATGCAGTGCAATTTATTGGAACCAGCCTCCTCGGTATGGTGGGCATTTATATCCTTGGTGAAAGCTTTGGCAGCCTGGCAAGTAAGGCTACCCATTGGCGCAAGCAGCCAGGAGATTCGGCTTGAAGATCCTCATGACCGCCACCTACTTCGAGCCCTATAAATCTGGGCTCTCGATTTATGCTTTGCGCGTAGCGAAAGGATTGGTGCAATTAGGGCACGAAGTGGTAGTGTTGACTTCACAATTCAAGCCAGATTTAGCGCTCGAAGAAAACCTGGAGGGGGTGAAGGTGGTGCGCCTTCCGGTGGGCATGCGTGCCTCCAAGGGCGTGTTTATGCGCGGATTGGGTGCAGCCATTCGGCAATGGGTAGGCTGGGCGGAGGTGGTGAACCTGCATTTGCCGCAATTTGAGTCGCCAAGCTTTGCCCGCGAATGCCGGCGGCAAGGTAAACCGCTCGTGGTCACTTATCACTGTGATCTTGAAATGAGTGCTGGTCTGCTCGACCGGTTGGCCGGCTGGGGTACCCAGCAGCGTCAATCTGGCGTGCTGCGCCAGGCAGATATCATTGTGCAGAACTCCATGGATTATGCAGAGCATTCCTCCTGGCTCAAGCTGCACCTTGCAAAGGTGCGAGAAGTACCAACCCCGATCGATTGGGTGCGCACCTCGCCTCAGGAAATACAGGCATTTAGAACAAAATATGGCTTACAGCCGGATGAGCGCATTTTAGGGCTTGCTGGGCGCGTGGCTGCAGAGAAGGGCTACGAATATCTGATTGAAGCATTGCCAAAGGTGTTAGCAGTCCACCCACAAACTCGGGTGGTGCATGCCGGTACTTGGAAGGGCGTCCTGGGTGAGGAAGCGTATCAGGCAAAGATCGAAGCGATGCTTGAGCCACTCGGCAAACACTGGCAGTCTTTAGGCTACCTGCCTGATGAAGAATTCCGTGCCTTTTTTGGGGCGTGTGACGCGCTCATTTTCTCTAGCCTGAACCGCACAGAATCTTTTGGGATTGTCCAGATTGAAGCCATGCTACAAGGTACACCGGTAATTGCGTCTGATTTACCCGGCGTCCGTCAGCCCGTCTTGAACACGGGCATGGGTAAAATCGTGCCCATACGCGACGTTGATGCCTTAGCAAAAACCATCATAGTTACATTGGACGAGGGCAAGGCTAAATTGCCCAACGCAGAGGATTATTTGAAAAGATTTGCCAAGGAGGAAGTGGCTCTAATATATCAAGCACTCTTCAAAGAGGTGCTGCATTCATGAGGGAGCTTTCTGCCAATGAGCTGGATGAGATTTGCTGGAAGCATCTTTCCAGCTTGCCTTACTTCCGCGGGATGCTGAGAGCTGTTGAACATAGCCTGTATGCCCGTTTTGATATTCCCGGACCTATCTTGGATATCGGTGCGGGCGATGGGCATTTTGCCCAGGCTTACCTCACCGGTCAGCAAATCTTGGGCATTGATCCATGGTGGCAGCCATTGCATGAAGCCGCAAGCCGGGAGGTTTACACGCTGCTTGTGCAAGCGGATGGTTCTGCCTTGCCACTGCCCGAACGGAGTTTTGCTTATGCCATGAGCAACAGCGTGCTTGAACATAT
>JAXGPR010000014.1:0-41265 GCA_040766895.1 Anaerolineaceae bacterium
TAACGGTCGATCAACAAGTTGAGCGCCGCGACCAGCTCACGCAAGTTATGCGGGGGGATGTTCGTTGCCATTCCGACGGCAATGCCACTGGAGCCGTTCATCAGCAGGTTGGGTAAACGTGCCGGCAACACTTCCGGCTCCTGCAGGGAGCCATCAAAGTTATCAACGAAATCCACCGTTTCTTTATCTAAGTCTTGCAGGAGTTCCTCAGCAGTGCGGGCTAAGCGGGCTTCGGTGTAGCGCATAGCAGCCGGTGAGTCACCATCGATCGAGCCAAAGTTGCCTTGGCCGTCAACGAGGGGGTAACGCATGGAAAAATCTTGCACCATGCGCGCCATCGCTTCATAAACCGCAGCATCGCCATGCGGGTGATACTTACCCAATACTTCGCCAACAATGCGGGCAGACTTACGGTAGGGGGCATTGGAGCGATTGCCCATATCCCACATGGCATAGAGAATGCGCCGATGGACAGGCTTGAGGCCGTCTCGAACATCGGGTAGGGCACGCGCTACAATCACGCTCATGGCGTAATCGAGATAAGCCGAGCGCATTTGGCTGTCGATATCGACTTGCTGCAAGCTGCCGGAGTTATCGTTTTCAGGAATTTCAGGATTTTCAGGTTCTTCGGACATATCTTTTCTCGTTGTTTGATTAATCGCTAACCTTATTATTATACCCTTAAAATGCATTTTTGCCCTTAGGCGTAAAAACAGCGGGATTATTGAAAAGCAGGTTTATGTAAAAACATCTTGTGATATTGCCTTAAGTCGAAAATTTGAGCCGATTTTTCAAATTTCCCCTATGACGCACTCAAATCCCAACCTAAAAAGGCTGATGGAAACATCAGCCTTAAGAAAGTGAGCATAGGGTTATCAGTAAATAGGGCAGCCGGGTAGCTGGTTGAAGGTTAGCGCGCACCACCATGAAGCTGGCATAAAGATTAGCACGAGTGCAACGATGACGATCACAATGAGCAGCACAAGCAAGAGCGTTGCAAACCAGCCCATGCCCTTTTTGGGTTTTTCCACGCTGGGGGCTTGTGCAACGGGTTGCTGCGGTGTAGGCGCTGCCACGGGCTCGTACTCTTTCTTAGCAGCTTGTGCAGGCTTGGGCACTTCATAAAGCCCAGGTTCAAAGGTTTGCGTGCTGACGCGTGTGGGTTGCGTGGCTTCCTCTTTGACCTCGAAGCTCATCACTGTGTTTTCGGCTAAGGTGATCAGGTCGCCATGCTGCAGCAGCTGTGGTCCAGTAAGGCGCACGCCATTGACGAATGTTCCATTGGTAGAGCCTAAGTCTTCGATGTAAATGCCGTCAGGTTTGCGCAAGAAGCGTGCGTGTCGGCGTGAGATTTCGGGATCGGGGACGGGTAAGTCGTTGCTCAGGTCCCGGCCGAGGTAGACTTCGTCTTTCTCTATATAATAACTGGACCCCGGGGTAGGTCCGGAGCGCATTGTGATAAGGAATTTTTGTTCAGCCATTTCTGCTCCTTTGGCTTAGATCAGAACCTGTTATATAACATAGTTTACCGACTTTATAAGTTAATGTCAATCATTTCCACGAAGTTACACTTAGAAGCAGATGCGTACTGAGTATAATTAGCAAGAAGGCAATGTTCTTAAATGAATAAAAACGCTAATAAATCTGTTTTTAGGAGTTTGATTTTCATTTCTTTGGTTGTTTTTTTCCTTTATTGCTTTCCCAATTCAACCGGATCTGACAATTTGGCGATGGTAAGAATTTTTGAACCAGATGAGGCGGCTGTACTTCCCGTGCTTCAGAAAATGGTCACTCCAAAAGATAATTTTGTCGACTTTATTAAGGGGTTTGTATTTTATGAATATTATTTTTATGGCTTTCCATTTTTTGGCCTTTCAGCTTTAGTCCTGTTGCCTTTTCAGTGGTTAGGGCAAATTGATAATACTCCAATGACGATGTTGGCATTACGACAGATTATCAGCGTTTTACCGATGCTTGTTGCATTGCTGATACTAGTCTATATGCAAGATGGCTTCAGAACATACCGCTCTATTTTGCTCTATGTTTTCCTCCTCAGCGTACCAGCGGTTATAAAAAATGGCTTGTGGCTTCATCCCGATGGGATGGTTTTGTTACTTTCCGTATTGGTACTATATTTTTTATGGAAAGATGAGCGGAGGTTAGGGAAAAACTTCTACATTGCCTCCGCGCTTTGTGGCATTCTTATAGCTACCAAATTAGTTGGGGCTTTCTTTTTTCTGGCTGTAGGAGTTACGGTCATTTGGTCGCTCATTGAAAAGAAATCAACTTGGAAAAAAGCAATTCTATCCTCAGCAAAATTTATTTTCATCATGGCGATCTTTTTTATCCTTTCTAACCCCTTTCTTTTATCTAAGTGGGGTAGGATTGAATACATCACTACGGCTAAAAAACAGGCTAGTTTCCTTTCTGAGGGATATGGGGTTGTTTATGGGAAAGGTTTGCGGAGTCTTTGGCCAATTCTGAAAAGCTGCTATGGCGGAGCCATTTTCCTCATTGCAACTCTATTTATTTCCATTATTTCGATTTTCAATTCAAAGCAACCATTTCTGCATACTTTAATATTATCCTGGTTTATACCACTCACTATATATGTTTTTTTCTTCACTCATTTTAAATATCAATATTGGCTACCCGTTGCGATTCCTCTTTATTCAAATTGGATTTTAATTTTTCCAGAAGAATTTAGGTTCCAATTTAAAAAGCAAAAGATTCTATCACTCATATTATGCTCTATCTTTGTTGTTCAGTTTGCATTTTTCACGATGAGTGACGTAAAAATTTTATCTTCTCAAATGATACGTGAAGAGAACAATGCGAGCATTTTATTTTATGAAAAAGTAAAGGTAATACTAGGGGAAAAAACGCAAGAAAGCCTACATGTTTATTTTGATTACCGGCTTTATGTACCGGATGACAATGCTTGGATTAAGGAAACCTCCTACGATTTATTGACATACTTTTTTGTTCAAGAAAAGGAATTTGATGTACTCCTTTTGCAGAAGCAAAGAATTATGGACTATCTACAAGAGGGTATAGAAGGAATTGACCCAAAGGAATTTGAACTCAGTCAGAAATTTTACAGGGATGCAAATGAAGGAAATTTAAAAGGTTATGAATTAATTTACCGCGATGAAACGGGTTTAATTTTTATTAAAAGTGATAAACACTAAACATTTGTGAAATAAAAGAGGAAAAATGAAACAGTCCATATTAGACATAGGTCATTTTGAGCGAAAAGTTATTTACTTTGTTCAGAAAAACTATCAACTCTTCTTTTTTATAATAATAACTATCTTAGCTCTCTTAATGCGAAATAATCTTAGATATTTTCAATCAGGTGATTACGTATATTCTCTAAAGCCTTGGACAGATTATCTGGAGGCACATGGAGGATTTTTGGGCTTAAAGTCATTAGAGAGTAATTACAATATGCCTTATTTATACATTCTTGCTTTTATAACATATCTGCCGTCTTCTACCCTTGCAAAGATCAAATTAGTTTCAATCATTTTTGATTTTATTACGGCATTTCTTGTGATGATAATTGTTAAAAAATTAATAAAACCGTCGAAGAGCAGCCTTATTCCATATTTAGCCTATGCAATCACATTGTTTATTCCTACCTTAGTATTGAATGGAACAGTATGGGGCCAATGCGACATTATATATACATGCTTTATTTTGCTTTCTATATACTTTTTTCTTGAAAAGAAATATGTAGGGACATTCATTGCTTATGGGATTGCTTTAGCTTTTAAGCTACAGGCAATTTTTGTTCTGCCAGTATATATATTTATGTATTTTAAAGAAAAAAAGTTTTCCATTTTGAATTTTTTGTGGATACCGATTGTGGATTTCATCCTTTACATTCCAGCATGGATACTCGGAAAGCCTCTCGCAGAAATTTTCGATCCTTACTTAATGCAAATTGGACAGTATAAATCACTCGTTCTAAATTTTTCTAATCTCTATAGTTTATTACCTGACAATTATGACTTTTTTGCGACCGCAGGTTTATTCTTGTCAGTAAGTGTGTTAATTATGTTTTACTCTCTATTACTAAAAAATAATACTAAGATTGACGAAAAAAATTATATAACGATTTTTCTAATTACGATAATGCTCTGCGTATATTTTCTTCCTTCCATGCACGAACGATATATGTTTGCCGCAGATGTTATATCAGTAATATATTTATTTCTTTATCCAAACAGGATCTTCGTTCCATTTATTATTTGGTTTATCAACTTTAATGCTTATCTTCCTGCCATTTATGGATTTGGCCCCATTATTGATTTCAAAATAATGTCGATTTTATATTTGGGTTTATTGGTTTTTCTAATTTGGGACTTAATGAGGAACATGATAAACAAACCAGAATCTGCCCTCATTAGGAAAAAATTGTCATATCAATAAAGTGCAAATGATCTTGCATGGTCTCCTGACCATGCAAGGCAGTTGACCTTTAGGTCTCCAAGATATTGACTATCATAATCTGACAACTGGCGATCAACAACGCTTGGAATAAAGGAGACCTTCGGTCAAATTCGCTCGCTCGGTACCCTACGGGTAGGCTGCGCACTCGGAGACCGGCGAGAGCAAAGAGAACAAGGCTGATTAAAGATGAAGCGCTTGTTCCCCACGCATCTTCTCAAGCAGCGCAAAGTCGGTCATGTCCATCTTGAGCGGGGTGATGGAGATGTAACCCTCAGCTAGGGCGCCGAAGTCGGTGCCGTCTTCCTTAATTCCTGAGGGCGGGTCGCCGGCGATCCAATAGTAGGGCTTGCCGCGCGGGTCAAGGCGCTTTTCCAGCACGTCCCGGTAAATGCGCACGCCTTGACGCGTGATCATCACATCAGCGTAATCTCCTTCTGGGCGATAGGGAATATTGATGTTGTAGATCGGTGCGGGATGGGTACCATTAGCGCGTTCGGCAAGCTGCCACGTGAGCTGTGCTGCCGTCTCGGCTGCTGAGCGGAAATCCAACCGCCCGTGGTGGTTCTCAGGAGCATCTAGCGAGACGGCAATCCCAGGCTTACCCCAAATAGATGCCTCCATTGCGGCTGTGACCGTGCCAGAGTAGGTTACATCCAAGCCAATGTTCGCGTTAGGGTTGATGCCTGAGACAAGTAAGTCAAAATCTTGTTCGAGTGCTCCCATCATAGCCAAGGCGACGCAATCGGAAGGTGCGCCGTCGGATTGCCACGCCGAGCTGCCATCTGCCAGCACCGTGGGCGAGAGGCGCAACGGACGGTGCATGGTCTTGACATGCCCGGAGGCAGACCAATTGCGCTCTGGCGCTAGTACGGTGATGTTTGCGTCTAATTTGCGCAGGGCTTGCACTAAAGCAAGCAAGCTAGGCGCCTGAACGCCGTCATCATTTGTGACTAAAATCTCCATAAATGGTTATCTCCTAATGGCGTTTGCGTTTTTTCTTTGACTTGTCTGGCGGGTCATTCACGCGAGCTTCACCTACACCAACTAAAGCTGGCTGTGGTTGAGCGCTGGCTGCGCTGCGCAGGCTGGTGGTGTATTCTGGCGGCAGCGAAGGGCGGTAGCGGTACATTTTGCTGATAACCGTCTGGCGCACCTCAGAGAGCAGCTCGGTGAACATTGTGCTGGCTTGGGACTTATACTGCACCAATGGATCGCGTTGCGCATAGGATTCCATGCTAATAGAGACGCGCAAGGCTTCCATGCGGGTGAGGTATTCCACCCAGCTTTGGGTGATGGTAGCTAACAGCAGCTGGCGGTAGATGCGGTTTTGGGCAAGCTTGCCCAGCGCTTGGACTAGCGGCGCTTGGTCTTCAGCGGGGATTTCATCTAATGGCAAATTTTCAAGCTGTTCGAAGCGCTCCTTGCCAACCTCTTCTGCCAAGATATCTTTAGAATTTGCTGCTAATTTGTTAAGCGTAACCTCTTGATTGCGCAAGTGCTCCCACTCGGCATGCCCAAAGATGGTCTGGAAGACAGCTTGAGCTTCTTCCAGGTGGGCTAAAACTTGTTCTGTTACCCGCTGAGCAGGCAGCGCTTCGAGCCGCTGCGCCATAGAGAAAACATAAGTCAGGCGCGGGGCAGTGGTCAGCTGCTTTCGGTGAGACTTCGGGTCAAAGGTGATGCGCATGCCCTGGGTGGTAAGCTGTAAGAGGCGCAAACGCTCGTTTTCATCGGTGAGAGCAGCGGTCAAATTCTCTTGGTTAGCTTCCAAATCACGTGCGATCTCACCCTCGGAGCCAAGCAGACGCTGCTTGCGGCGCTCCATTGTGCTTTGGATCTGCGCTAAGACCTGGGTACGGATTTCTTTCCAAGGTTGGCTTGCCAAATCCGCTGCCTTAAGCGGCCAAGATTCATTGAAGCGGCGCTCGAGCGTCAGCAGCAAGCGGCGTATGTACAGCGTGATAAGGTTTGTGCGCAAGGCATCTTGCAGCCAAGGTTTTTGCCCCCACGGATCATCCAGCAGCGCTCGCTGTTGGGAAGCAGACAGCCGCACAGGCATCCCCAGGATGGATGAGAGCTCATTCTGCAAATCATGCTGATCTTGCGGGTCAAAGCTATCCAGATAAGCATCTAAGCTGTCATTGCGCTCAGCTAATTGCGCTTTGAAGCTTTGTTCAGTTTTATCGAGTAAAGCATGTACGCTCTCCAGCATGTGCGCATCCTCAGCCGAGAGGGCATCTTCGGCTAACTTGAGCAATGCTGCTACCAATTCTTCCTCATCCGCGGGGGTGCCGAGTTGATCGAGCGCTAAGCGGAAGGGAAAAGAGGGGTAGCTCGCCCAAGGTGTATCAATCGCAGGCTGAATTTCCTCTAAGTAAGCTAATAGCTTCCAGGGACCTTCCGGGTCTTCCATGGCATTCTGCACGCGCGTGCCAAGCTCTGCGTGCAGCATTTCGGTTACATCTTCGCGTAAATCTGGCTTTTTGAAGATTGCATCGCGCTGGGCATAGATGCGCTGGCGTTGGTCGTTGAGCACGTCATCGTATTCCAACAAGTGCTTGCGCACATCAAAGTTGGCGCCTTCGACGCGGGTTTGCGATTGCTCCACGAGCCTGCCGATCAAATTTGCTTCGATGGGCATGTTTTCATCAAATTTGAAGCGGTTGAGCAACCCTTGCACTTGGTCACCGCCGAACAAGCGCATCAGGTCATCTTCTAAGGAGAGGTAGAACCGTGAGGAGCCTGGGTCACCCTGGCGGGCAGCCCGGCCGCGCAGCTGGTTATCGATACGGCGGGCTTCGTGCCGTTCAGAGCCGATCACGTGCAAGCCGCCAAGCTCACGCACTTTCCGCATGTTGTTCATATGCTCGATAAATTCAGTAACCGCAGTTTGCTGTTCCTCATCCAGCTTAGCGTTCAGGTTTTGCAAAGCAGCTAAGCGCTGTTCCATGGTCATGTTATAGGGATCTACGCCGGCAACGTTGGCTAAGACCTGATTAACTTCCGCAAGCAGGCTCTCGGGGATCTCGCCGCCAAGTTTGATATCCACACCGCGGCCTGCCATGTTGGTCGCAATGGTTACAGCGCCGTAAGCGCCAGCGCCAGCAATGATCAAGGATTCCTCGGTGTGCTTGCGCGCATTCAAAACCTGATGGGGAATGCCGGCGTCGAATATCGTCTGCAGACGTGGCCAATCTTTATCTTCCAGCTTGAGCGCGCGCAGCAACAGCGGGCGGTTACTTTCGTCGCTTAGGTCGAGCGTGGTGATGCCGTAATTGCTCGCCAGTCTGCGGAGTTCGGGCATACGCAGCGCATTGAGCGGCTGATTGAGCATCTCCAACTCCGGCGGGGCGGTAAAGTTTTCGCCCTTAGGGTCATTCTCCATCTTCCAGGCTTCGCGGATGAGCAGGGTTTGCAACAGTCGGCGCACTTGCTCGGCGGAAAGGCGCTCCGAAAGACGCTCAGAGCTTTCCACGGAGGCGCTGCCGATCAACTGTGGCCTGCCGATGACGTGATAGTGGATGATTTCTTGGACAATCGCGCGCAGCTTGCCCTCGGCTGTGCGGTAAACCACATCCGGGAAATCTTTACGCTTGAAGTAAACCGGCTTCTTCTGCGGGTCGGTGGTATAGGCGTAGTAGCTGTACTTATAGCCATCCTCGTCCTTGGCTTCTAATTCCAGCAAATCCGAATTGGGGCGCATGGCGCGGTATTCTAAGTTAGTCGGGATGGCGAGCACGTCCAACCCATAGATGCGGTAGAACTCCTCCTGCTCTGTCATGGCGGTACCCGTCATGCCAGCTAACTTCTTGTACATGCGGAAGTAGTTTTGGATGGTGATGGTGGCTTGAGTAACGTTCTCGGCTTGGACCTTGACGCCTTCTTTGGCTTCAATGGCTTGATGTAAGCCATCGGACCAGCGCCGGCCGGGCATGAGTCGGCCAGTAAATTCGTCCACGATGATCACCTGACCGTTTTGCACGATGTAGTCTTTGTTGCGATGGAAGAGGAATTGTGCGCGTAAGCTCTGCTCCAAAAAGCCTAAAAGGTGGGCTTGCTCCGGGGAGATATCCTCCGGGCGCTCTGGATCCGAGAGCGGCATGCCCAGCATTTCCTCCACGTGCGCCACCCCGATTTCCGTCAGACTGACGGTGCGGTCTTTCTCATCTACCTCGTAGTCTTCGGGGTTGAGCGCCTTGGCAATCTGCGCCATGCGGATGTAATACTCGGCGTCCTCATGCGAAGGACCGGAGATAATCAGAGGCGTGCGGGCTTCATCGATGAGGATGTTATCCACCTCATCGACGATGGCGTAATGATGACCGCGCTGGACACGGCTTTCCCAGCTCATGGTGATGTTATCGCGCAGATAGTCGAAGCCAAACTCGGAGTTAGTGCCGTAGGTAATATCCGCCAAATAGGCTTCCGCGCGGCGCACTGGGCGCAGCAGGTTGGTCTCCTCGCGCAGGGAGTGCTCGTTAGGATCATAGATGTAAGCCACCTGGTTACCATCAGCGCTGGTGGACATTTGCAGCACGCCCACGCGTAAACCCAGCAGGTCGTAAATGGGTCCCATCCAGCGGGCATCGCGCCGGGCGAGGTAATCGTTGACCGTCACGAGGTGCGCGCCTTTGCCCTCGAGCGCGTTCAGGTAGAGCGGCAGTGTGGCGGCTAAGGTTTTGCCTTCGCCTGTGCGCAGCTCGGAGATGTTGCCCTGATGCAGGTTGATACCGCACATAAGCTGCACATCATAGTGGCGCAAGCCGAGTGTGCGTTTGCTGGCTTCGCGCACGGCGGCGAAAGCCTCCGGGAGCAGGTCATCGAGCGTTTCGCCCTGGCTGAGGCGCTGGCGGAATTCATCTGTTTTAGCGCGCAGGGCGTCATTGGAGAGCGCTTCGAAGGTAGGCTCGAGCGCGTTGATTTGATCCACCACGGTGACCAGCTTATCGAGCCTGCGTTTTTGCGAGTCTCCCGCGAAAATGTTGCTAATTTTTTTGAACATGCTTTAGGTATTTCCTTTATTAAATCGTGCCAAACCGGCTTGCGCCAGATTTGGCAGCTAGTGGGTATTATAGCATAAGGAAGCGAAGTTCAAAATTGCTTGTTTAGGTGATAAAATAACAATGACAGAACATTGAGACAAACAAGATAATTTTATGAACCATAACAATTTATTAGACTATTCTTAGTAAGGAAAACTGTGAACCAACAAACTTTATTTGAAATTGAACAAGATCAGTTCGTGGATTTGAAAAGAGCGAGTACTTGGGCGTCCCAATATTTAAATAAAAACATAACGATTTCAAATATCTCTTACTTAGTTCAATATGGAAGAATTAATAAATATGGTGAAACTGGTACGCCATTAATAAATATAGATGAGCTTAAGAAATACTACGACGAAAACGATAAAGAGAGACAATGGAAAGAAAAATTGGGAGATGACATCAATTGGCATCTTTCTTTTACAGAATATAAAGAATCGGAAAGAACAAAACATGTTCATAGATTGCATCCCTATAAGGGGAAATTTATTCCTCAGTTAGTAGAATATTTTCTTGATTCCCACACAGATGAATTCAAGGGAGAAGTCTATTTTCATGAAGGGGATATTGTCTTGGACCCCTTTTGTGGAAGCGGAACAACCCTAGTTCAAGCCAATGAATTAGGAATGCATGCTATCGGAATGGATGTCTCTGCTTTCAATTGTTTAATTAGTAATGTTAAAGTTGGAAAGCATAATATTTCATTACTTATTGAAACAATCCAAGAACTAAATGAAAAACTAAATGACTTCGAAAATAATAGAAACAATATTATGTTTGAAGAACATTTACTAAATGAACTTGCAATATTTAATAGTAAATACTTCCCATCGCCAGAATATAAAAGAAAAATAAAAAATGGAAAGATAAATGAGGCGGATTATGGAAAGCAAAAAGAAGAAGAATTTTTAGAATTTTATTACGCATTAATTAAAGAATATGGAATAAAAGTTAAGCAGGATAGTGAAGACACATTTCTAAATAAATGGTTTTTATTCCCTGTTAGAGAAGAAATTGATTTTTTATTTAATGAAATTAGGAAGATTGATGATAAGGATATAAAAAGCGTTTTAGCAATCATCCTGAGCAGGACTGTAAGATCATGTAGGGCTACGACTCATGCGGATTTAGCTACATTAAAGGAACCTGTAACAACTACATATTATTGCAAAAAACATGGAAAAATATGTAAACCGTTATTCTCGATTAAAGGGTGGTGGCAAAGATATACAATCGACACAATTACACGATTACAACAATTTAATAAGATAAGAACTGATACTCATCAAATTTGTTTACCTGGAGATAGTAGAACTTCTGACATTTACGAGGAAGTTAAAAAACGTGATCCAGCATTAGCGAAAATTCTTTCAAGTAGAAAAATAAAGGGAATTTTCACTAGTCCTCCATATGTTGGACTAATAGATTACCACGAGCAACATGCCTATGCTTATGAGCTCTTAGGCTTTAATCGAAGAGATGAATTAGAGATTGGACCTCTTTATAAAGGTAATGGATTAGAAGCAAGGAACTCTTATATTAAAGGTGTTGCTTGTGTTTTGTTAAATTGTAAGAAGTTTCTCCAGGATGATTATGACATATTCTTAGTAGCCAACGATAAATTCGATATATATCCTAAGATTGCTGATTTAGCTTCTATGAGAATAGTAGATAAATTTAAGAGGCCTGTGTTAAATAGGGTCGAAAAAGACAGAAATGGTGCATATTCAGAGACAATATTTCATTTAAAGGAAAAATAAGATGTCCCTTACTGAATACCAAGTTATGCAGATTGAAAATGTAATCAAAAAGAGTTTAAAAAATAAGTTTTATGCATATAAACCTGAATCAAGTAATATGCCTTTCCATTTTCGCTTGCTTGGTAAAGACCGAATGGCCCTATACTCTTTTATTCAATCTTTGAATACAACATTTGGAACATCGATTTTTGAGCCTGCAGCGGAAACTTTAGCTAGTATTAGGTTTCAATTTGCTCAGAAGCAGTTTTCAGTTGGTAATTCGATAGCTGAAGAGGCTCAAAAAGAAATCCAAAAAATAATGAATGATTTATCTTTCGGAAAAAGCCCTGACAAAAAAGAAGAAATAGAAAGGATTAGAAAAGTTTCTCAAGTGGGCTCAATAAATAAATTACGAACAGTAAAAGTGGATATTTGTGTAAAGGAGGAAAATGGGTCGATCCATTTTTTTGATTTAAAAACTGCCAAACCAAATATAAGCAATTTTAAAGATTTTAAAAGAACACTATTAGAATGGGTTGCTATTTATCTATTTGATCATCCGGATGCTGATGTTCATTCGTATATAGCTATTCCTTACAATCCGTATGAACCGCAGCCTTATGAACGGTGGACGCTCAGAGGAATGCTTGATTTGGGAGAAGAATTAAAAGTTGCCAATGAATTTTGGGATTTTCTCGGCGGTCAAGGTGCTTATGAGGAGCTTTTAGATTGTTTCGAGAGAGTGGGTATTGAATTAAGGCCAGAGATTGACCACTATTTCTCAACTTTTAAATAATATTCATTTGCTAATCCGCAACCTAAAATTCATCATATAGATATTTTTCTCTGATCGCGCCGGTCTCCCGAGTGCGTAGCCTACCCGTAGGGTACCGTGCGCGGAGGTTGACCGTAAGGTCTCCCGGTTCGGATTGCACCGGTCTCCTGACCGGGGCGCGATCAGAGGAGATGATGCGTTTCTTCGTTGCGGAGCACGGCGATGTCAGCATGACGGCGGAGGATGTTGTCTTTAAATTCCACCATCGAGATCGATAACACAACCGTTGGACCATTATCATTAAAACTTGCTGGCCCCGCCTCATTCAAATTTAATCTAGGGACCGGTGTCACTGTTCTAAATATTTGTTCTGGAAGTTATTCTTACGAAGCCTGGGGATGCGGGGCGCTTACAATTCGGGTACGATTGGCAGCAATGAGGCGCACGAATTCTACTGCAATTGAGCATAGATAAGGGGATCTATAACAAACCGCAATAGTCTCTCGTCTGACTATTGCGGTATTTTTTCATCGTCGTGCAAATTTATTACTCAAGAAACCATTTTTCCCTGATCTCGTCAGGGGTCATAAATTGATCCACTTCATACCAATTCATCTTTTGCATATCCTCGAGCACTTGTTTATAATTATCATTGGTAATCTCCGGGAAATCCACATATAAAGATTGTCCATAAGGCCCACTCAAGACAGACTCGTCAATTTCATATCCTGAAACCAGGTAATAGGCAGCATAGACTGCATCATAAGCAATGCCGGGAGGATTGGCAACGGCAAAACAATCAAAATCTGGATACTCCTGTTTTGCACGTTCCCATAGAAGCAGGCCATCTAAATTGGCTTCGCAGATCATTACAGGCCATTGGTCATAAGGAATCCCATTTCCTTCAAGTCCCCACATAGCTTGATTGTTATCGTAGCTGCTCCAAATGGCTTTTAGGTCAGGATATGTAAAAACAAAATCACTGGTTTCTGGTTTAATCTTTGAAGAATCATATTTTCCATCCCTAAACTCCACCACCTTTATCCCCGGGTATTCTAACAACAGATCATTGATCACATCAGTGTACAGGTTAAATGGATCAAGGTCGAAGTAGGCGATCTCTCCACTTCCACCGATCTTCTCAAGCAGCCAACCGAAACTGGTTTTCGCCCATTTACTATGATCAATGGTAATGCTATAGGCTCCGTGAGTGATCGATTCAGCATCCAAAAGAAATACGGGGATACCCGCATCCCTTGCGTTCAAGATATCAGTATGCAACCCAGGAACAGTAATGTTGTCTGAATTCTGGATGATCGCATCAACATCTTGGTCAATTAATTCGCGAATTTCGCCATAAACACACTGGATGCCAAGTTCATTACAAGCCATCTGGAAATTGGCCTCGCGTCTACCTTGATTTGGATCATAAGAGGCGTAACCAAAAACAAACTCTTCATGTTCTGGTTCTAGTTTTGTTGGTTCACTTACAATCGGGCTCACCTCAATCCCTGCCAGACATTTCAGCGGCCAGTCGGCATTAATATCGTCTGCAGGGTTGTTGGTCAGGTTAATAATTCCAATGCCAATCCCCAGGGTATCAGGCAATTTATCACCTATTATATAAATCTCGGGATTTCCTTCAAAGCTATCTACTGCGGCAAGTTCCACACGGTCACCATCGGCTGTGACAAAGGGGACAAAATTACTAATTGTTCCTTTTCCGCCCCCGTCAACGATCTCCATACCATCAGCAGTCACCACACAGTTTTGGCAGAATTCCTCCTTGTCCTTCCAGCCCCAATTGGTCCACAATCTCCCATCAATCGTCCAGACTGCGCTAAAAACTTGACCATTGTCCGTTATTTGTTTTTTATTGCCGCCATCCGGGTCCATAACAAAAAGATTCCAATTCCCATCTTCACCAGTTGACCAGGCGATCTTGCTGCCGTCAGGAGACCAAACCGGATTTACGTCCTTTTCTGTACTATTGGTCAGGTTGACCGGTTCGCCGCTGCCATCTGCATTGATGACAAAAATATCATTATCACCTGTATACGTAATCTGACTGCCATCATGCGACCAGGAGGGCGAATCACTCCAGTAGGTAAAAGTCAGTTGAAGCATACCGCTGCCATCTGCATTCATCACAAATATTTGCTGACTACCTTCTTCAGAAGCGGCTCGATTGGAAACAAAAGCAATCCTGGTGCCGTCTGGTGACCAAGCCGGTTTCGTATCATCTGCTGGATTATTGCTGAGATTGATGTTTTCGCTGCCATCTGGCGCCATGCGGTAAATTTCCCAATTGCCATCTCGATTGGATTCGAAAGTGATCGTACAGGGGATTACAGGCTCCTCAGTTGGAATGTTCTCCTCGGTTGGTGCAGTCGTCACAACAGGCTCCTCAGTTGGAATGTTCTCCTCGGTTGGTGCAGTCGTCACAACAGGCGTTTCGGTTTCAATTTCAGGGGTGACAGCAGGGGGTGTATTCGTGCATGAAGTTATAACAAATATCAAACATAGTAACAGGGAGAATAAGAAAATTAGATGTTTTTTCATGGCTATCCTTTCTACTCTTGATCAATAAATATCGGTGGTTTAGCAATTCCTACGCGGAGCAAGCCTGCGCGGTATTACGGAATCGCAAGAGTATCAGCCACTTCTTCAAGCATTGAATTGACGCAGCAAGCTGCGCGCTCTTCAAAAAGAGATTAATGAATGATATCGAAAATCCACGTTAACAACAATTTTAAACCATTTTCACCCAAACGGGGTGAAACTTTGACTGTTTCTTCTTTCTGTTCACATAAACGTATAAAGTTAACAAATTATTAGCTGAAAATCACACAAAAACGGGTATGACTCCAATGCAAAAAGTATAGGACAAAACCCGTCCGAATGCAATTTTACACAAATGGCGGTTACTGTTTCAAAAGTCCATAGACTAGAGGGATGCAAAAAAAGAGAGTTCCTTGATAATAGGGTTTGTAACACCAAAAACGAAAGGAACTCTGATGGTGAAGGTGACAAAATAAACATAAACTCCGTCTACAATCTTAAAACGATTTATATGTTAATCATATGGTGTTTTTGTCAGGAGACCGTCGCGATCCGAGGACCGCGCGCGAACCGAGTTATCCCCTTTTAAGTTACAATTGCATTACTACAAACTCACCAAGGAGAGGATATGCCCAACACCCCATTCCCATCCAAGCGCGCGCCAGTTTTCCAGGATATTCCCGATGAGCAATGGAACGATTGGCATTGGCAGCTCAGCCACCGCCTCAATACCGTCGCAGATTTTGAGCAGCTCTTTCCCCTCACCGAGAGCGAGCGCATAGCCCTTAGCACGCCTGGGCTCTTCCGCGTAGAAATCACGCCCTATTTCGCCTCGCTGATCGACCCTGCTAACCCGCTGGATCCAATCCGCCGGCAGGTAATCCCCACCGAAAAAGAAATTCTGCCCTTCACGGGTATGATGGAGGACTCATTGGCGGAGGATAAGCACTCGCCGGTTCCAGGGCTGGTGCATCGCTACCCGGACCGCGTGCTGATGCTGGTGACGAACCAGTGCGCCAGTTACTGCCGCTACTGCACGCGCTCGCGCTTGGTTGGCGACCCGCACCAAGCTATTTCCAGCCGCGATTTCGATGCCCAGCTTGAATATATCCGCCGCACGCCGCAGATCCGCGATGTGCTCATTTCTGGCGGCGACCCACTTACGATGGCGCCCAAGATGCTAGAGCGTGTGCTGACAGCTTTGCGGGAAATCCCGCATGTGGAGATCATCCGGATCGGCTCGCGCGTGCCGGTGTTTATGCCCCAGCGCGTCGATGATGCCCTTTGTGATTTGCTGCAGCGCTTTCATCCGCTGTGGCTCAACATTCACGTGAACCACCCCAACGAGATTACGGCAGAGTTGGCTGAGGCTTGCGATAAACTCACCCGAGCCGGCATCCCGCTCGGGAATCAATCTGTGCTGCTGGCTGGCGTCAATGACGACCCGTACCTCATGCGCCGGCTGGTACAGGATTTAGTGCGCATCCGCGTGCGCCCCTACTACATTTATCAGTGCGACTTAGTGGAGGGTGCCGGGCACTTCCGCACCACGGTGGCTAAGGGCTTGGAGATTATGGAAGCTTTGCGTGGGCATACTTCCGGCTTGTGCGTGCCGACCTATGTGATTGATGCGCCGGGCGGCGGCGGGAAGATCCCGGTGATGCCCAATTATGTGCTTTCCGCCTCGCGTGATAAGGTCGTCCTGCGAAATTTTGAGGGCTACATTTCGGCTTATGCCGAGCCGGATGATTACCAGGAGCCGGGCGAGAGCCTGATAGCTCCTTACAAGCCGTCAGAGACTGACCCGCAGGAAGGCATCTTTGGATTGCTGAGCGGGAATGAGATTGCCATTAAGCCCGAGTGGTTTGACCAAGTGCACCTGCGGGGTGGGCAGCTCCCACGCTTGAGCACCGACCAGCAGAAAGGGAAAGCCTTAGGCAGCGGGAACGATGAAGAGGTGCCTAAGGAATAGGCAAAATTAAGGCGATTACTTTAGTATTACCTGCAGCGTTCCGTAACATTCAATTGTTGTTGCAGAGGTACTTTAACGAAAAGTACGTTGCTGGGTCATGGGGGCTATTCCCTTCCTCCTCGCGCTTTTTACCTTGTGGGATACTTACCTTGGTAATGATCTGCACGCTCCTCACAGTTTGTATCGACCCAAATTGCACCCCACTTTCTAAGGCAATGTGCACAATCTCAGCTAACATCTCTTCGAACATCTCAAGCCCCCATCTCGTTTACTTCACTTAGCAGAATGACAGTATTTGGGTTGTAATTCTGTTTTAGGGTCAATTTGACAATCATTATTGCAACACCCTCCATGTAAATTTTTGTTGCAAAGCTTGCAATCATGGTAAAATAAGTGCACTTCACACGGGGCGGTGGCGGAATAGGCAGACGCAACGGACTTAAAATCCGTCGGTGGAGACACCGTGTGGGTTCAAGTCCCACCCGCCCTATGTAGAGCTTTTAGGCTAGAAAAGCCCGAGAGCTAACAATGGCATAATACACCTACCTATGCTTACCACATTCGCTTCTAAAATCAGCACCCGACCAATCCGCTTGCTGCAAGCATCTTCTGAAAAGGTGCTGAATGCTTAAACATAAGCTTTTGCTGGTTTTTCCATTCATTGTTGGCTTCATCCTTTCTAGCTGCTGCCCAACAGCAACCCTTCCGACTGCCTTAGCTACCCTCCCCCAACCCACCCTACTCAGCACCCCCCTGCCTGGCGAACCCACCTGGACGCCCTCCCCCCAGCCCATTAATCCCACGCCGACCGTGAACGTAGCAGAACCCAACCCAGTCCAAATTACTGAGTTAGCCCACGTGCAAGTGCAGCGCGAGCTGGTGGTTGCAGTCAAGTTCCAGAATATCCTTCCAGATGCCCTCTTGCGCGATGTCAACTACGAAGTCTTGGCATTAGATGATGTTGGCAACCGCATCGCCCAAGAAGCCGGCGTGATCCCCTTTCTCATCCCGCAACAAACTATGGGTTTGGTTCGTAGTTTTCAGCTTCAAGCCGGCGTGCAAGCTGAAACCGTCGAGGTGCGCTTTAGCGCCGGCACGCAAGACCGCGACCTAAAACTTCAGTCGCCTTTCGAGGTCATCAACCCCGCTTTCTTTGTGGACCTGAACGGTGCGGTGATGACCGGCTGGCTGCAAAACCAGGATAAGCAAACCTACACAGAGGTGGAAGTCAACGCTATTGGCTATAACGCCAAAGGTGAAATTGTTGGCGGCGGCAGCATCCTCAGCGAATTTGTTCCAGAGGAAGACCGCATCGGCGTGAGCATCCCAGTAACCGTTTCTGAAGCGCCGGTGCTCGTGGAAATTTACCCATGGATCTCTTCCTACACAGCCTCATTAGAAGGCGGCAGCTGGTGGAAAAACATCAAGGTTGAGGATTGGGACTTCATCATTAGCGAGGACGGGCACGTCTCTGGTGGAGCTATACTCACGAATGTTACCGATCAAGTGCTCACGGGCACTTATTACATCATCACCATCGCGGATGCTTATGACCGTGTTTGCGCTGTTTCCCGCGGCTTTATCCACATGCTGCTCCCGGGGGAAACGCTCAACTTTTCCCCAGGGATCCTTTACCCGCCTACCACGGCTCAAGCAGCTAAAGTGGATATGATTATCGTGCCGGGAGAATTTGGCGAGTACCCCTTGGCTTATAATCCGCTTTCGATCACCCAAAGCACGCTGCTCTTGGAGGAGCAAGAGGCTCCCATAGTCCGAACTCAGGTGCTCAACAACCTTAATGCGAGCCTTTCCGGCACTTTAGTTACTGTAGTGCTTAAAAATGAGCTTGGGCGCATTGTTGGCGGTGGGCAAGCGCTCACCGGTCCGATCCTTGCTGGAAGTACGCTTGAGGTAGATGTGCCTGTAGAATTCCTCGGTAACCCTGAAAACCTAACCATTGCTGCATCGGTGACTTTGCCCACCGGTGTTGTGATTGGAGAATAAATCAATACAGAACGATAAGGAGAACTGTGACTTCATTCAAACAAAAACCCGGATTGCGTCGTTTTATCCCCACGCCAATCAACCCCAAAAACCCTGTGCCGCCGGATATCGAGATTGCGCAAGCAGCCACGCTTAAACCCATTTCCCAAGTAGCTGAAGAAGCCGGCTTGTTGCCAGAAGAAATCGAACTGTATGGCGATTACAAAGCCAAGATCAAGCTAAGCGTTCTCGAACGCTTGGCAGATGTGCCCGATGGCAAGTACATTGATGTTACGGCTATCACCCCCACGCCGCTGGGCGAAGGCAAGACCACTACCACAGTCGGCCTTAGCCAAGCCTTAGGGGCGCACTTAGGGCAGCGCGTTTTCACCTGCATCCGTCAGCCTTCCCAAGGTCCCACCTTTGGCATCAAAGGCGGAGCAGCCGGCGGTGGATATTCGCAAGTTATCCCTATGGAAGACTTTAATCTGCACCTGACTGGCGATATTCACGCTATTACCGCAGCTAACAACCTATTAGCCGCTGCCATTGATACACGCATGTTCCACGAAGCACAGCAGAGTGATGCTGCATTGTTCAATCGTCTCTGCCCGCCGGATAAACACGGTCAACGGCATTTTGCCATCGGCATGCTTGGCCGCCTGCAAAAATTGGGCATCACTGAGAGCGACCCAGAAAAGCTCAGCCTGGAGGAACGCGCCCGCTTCGCCCGGCTGGATATCGACCCCGAAACCGTCACTTGGCGGCGCAGTGTGGACGTTAATGACCGTATGCTGCGAGGCATTACCGTCGGCCAAGGTCCTGAGGAGAAGGGCTTCACTCTCAAGACCAATTTCTATATCTCTGTAGCCAGTGAATTAATGGCGATTCTGGCTCTCTCCACCAGCCTGACGGATATGCGCGCACGGATTGGGCGCGTCGTGATTGGTCTCAGCCGTCACGGCGAACCCATCACGACGGAAGACTTAGGCGTGGCTGGCGCGCTCACTGTTTTGATGAAAGACACTATCAAGCCCAACCTAATGCAGACGCTGGAAGGCACACCAGTGCTGGTGCATGCTGGCCCGTTTGCTAATATTGCCCACGGCAACAGTTCCATCATCGCCGACATGATCGCACTGAAATTAGCGGATTACGTGGTTACCGAATCTGGCTTTGGTTCGGATATGGGCATGGAGAAATTCTTCGATATTAAATGCCGCTATTCCGGCAATATCCCCAACGCTGTAGTGCTTGTGGCGACGGTGCGTGCGCTCAAAATGCATGGCGGCGGGCCTAAGGTGACCGCAGGTACTCCGCTCGCACCTGAATACACTGAAGAAAACTTAGACCTGGTACGCGCAGGTGCCGAGAACCTCTTAGCACACTGCCGGATTGCCGCCAAATTTGGCATCCCAGTGGTGGTCGCGATTAACCGCTTCCCTACCGATACGCAAGCTGAATTGGAGCTGGTGCAGAAGATTGCCCGCGAAGAAGGCAAGGTTTCCGATGCCGTAATTTGTGATCATTATGCCAAGGGTGGAGCTGGCGCGCTCGAACTGGGCAAAGCTGTGATGAAAGCTGCCCAAGAACCTTCCAAGTTTGAATTCCTCTATCCACTGGAAGCTCCAATCAAGGAAAAAATCGAAATCATCGCCCGCGAAGTATATGGCGCTGATGGTGTCGATTATAGTGAGTTAGCTGAAGAACGTATTCGTGAATACACCCGCTTGGGATACGATCAGCTGCCGATCTGCATGGCTAAAACCCACCTCAGCCTGAGCCACGACCCGGCGCTCAAGGGCGTGCCTAAAGGATACCGCATCCCCATTCGCGATGTGAGCGCCTCAATCGGAGCAGGATTCCTTTACCCGCTGCTGGGTACGATGAGCACCATGCCGGGTTTACCCACACGGCCAGCCTATTACGATATCGATATCGACTTTGCGACTGGACGCATCCTGGGCTTGAGCTAACCTATCCCCTGAAAATATCCAAAGCCGCCAGCGTAATTCTGGCGGCTTCTAGTTTAGTTTCAAGAAATCTCAAGGAAAGATTCTATGAATTCTCTTAAGGTTTTAGGCTCATTCTTGACTATAGGGTACAGAGGGCTACAATTATTACAATCATAGTTTCTCAAAGTGTTAAAGGCGGCTTATATGAAAAATAAAACTGGAAAAGTATTTGTCATCCTCCTGATCGCAATGGTGGTTCTGGCATGCTCCCCATTCGGTTTACAGTATGTTCTTAGAGGTCAAGGGACAGCAACCCCGACACCAGAATTACCAAATCCAGAACCTCAGGTTACAGAAACCCCAACGACTAATGTGGTTGCACCAAATATTGTAGATTTAAATGACACATTGGTAGCGCTTTATGAAAAGGTGAGCCCTGGTGTGGTTTCTATCCAATTTAGTACCACGGAAGGTGAAGGTTTAGGGTCAGGCTTTGTGGTTGACAAACAAGGTCACATTGTGACTAATTACCACGTCGTGCAGGATGTGGATTCGCTTGAAGTCCATTTTGCATCCGGTGAAAAAGCCTATGCCAAAGTCCTTGGGGTTGATCCCGACTCCGACTTGGCTGTGATTTCCGTGGATGTGCCCGAGGAAGAACTTATGCCGTTGACTTTGGGTGACTCGGATGCTGCTAAGGTCGGGCAGTTAGTGGTCGCGATTGGCAATCCATTCGGCTTGAGCGGCACAACAACTTTAGGAGTTATCTCCGGGCGCGGCAGAATTCTCGATTCCTTGCGTACAACGGCGAGTGGAACAGCATTTTCTGCCGGTGATGTTATCCAAACTGATGCGTTGATTAACCCAGGCAATTCTGGTGGACCCTTACTCAACCTAAACGGCGAAGTAATCGGCGTAAACCGTGCTATTCAAACCAGCGGTATAACGCTCACCGGTGAAGCTGCGAATACTGGTATTGGGTTTGCGGTTTCTTCTAACATCCTGCGCAGAGTGCTGCCTTCACTGATCGAAAATGGTTATTACGATTATCCCTACTTAGGTCTTACTGCCCTCAACAGCCTCAGCTTGATGGTCATCGAAACCTTGGGTCTCCCGCAAGAAACTGGCGCATACATCACCGATGTGGTTCCTGGCGGACCTGCGGACCAGGCTGGGCTTCGTGGAGGAACGCGCCGCACGAATATCACTGGGCTCTATGCTGGGGGCGACCTTATCATCGCCGTAGATGGACATCCGGTCAAGGAGTTCAGCGATCTACTCAGCTACATGATCTTGAACAAAGCCCCTGGAGATGTGATTACCTTTACGATCTTGCGTGACGGCGAACAATTGGAAGTACCAGTCACTTTAGGAAGCCGGCCATAACCATAGATTGTTAAATAAATAAAGCGGCTGCTTTTACAAAAGCAGCCGCTTTATTTATTCCTAGTGATTATGTCTAACGCATTCTAACACAGGGATCTTATTCGTAGCGCAATGCTTCCACGGGCTGTAGATTCGCTGCGCGGCGGGCAGGGTACCAACCAAAAAACACGCCAACAGCAGCGGAGAATAGGGTCGCGAGTAAGATTGAGTTGACGCCGATGACTGGCGTAAGCGGTGCTCCCGAATTAGCCGCGATCAAACCGACCAATGAAGAGAGCCCCCAGCCAAAAGCAATGCCGATCACGCCGCCAATCAGGCTCAGTAAGGCTGATTCAGTCAAGAATTGCAGGAGGATATCTGACTTCCGTGCACCTAATGCCTTACGCAAGCCGATTTCTCGGGTCCTCTCGGTCACCGTCACAAGCATCATGTTCATAATGCCGATACCGCCGACCAGCAGTGAGATCCCGCCAATTCCGCTTAGCATGATCGTCAATATCTGGGTAATGCTATTGGCGATCGCGAGAAAATCTTCTTGATTAGTGATATTAAAATCGTCAGGTTGGCGCGGGGTCAGACGGTGAGCGGAACGCATAATTTCGCGTGTCTCTTGGATCGCTAAGGTCATGCTCTGGCTATCTTGCGCTTGCACGATGATATAGTCCACCTTTTCGGATCCTGCGCTATTCTTGACGCGCATCTGCATGGAAGAAATAGGCATATAAATCATAAAATCCGGCGAGCTGAACTGGTTGCCGCCCTTGGGCTTGGTAACTCCAATCACACGGAAAGGATGCCCATTGATACGTAGAACAGTTCCCACGATGCCAGAGGATTTGCCCGTGAGGCGTTCAGCTGCACGCGGACCAATCACGATAACCGAGGCTCTGGATGATTGCTGACTCTCTGTAAAAAAGGAACCTTCTTGGATCTCCAAGTTAAGAATTTGCTGAATATCCGGTGTGGAGCCCGTCACATTGGTCGAAAGTGTGTCACTTCCATAAGTGATTGTCGTCGAGCTAAAGAGCACGGGGGCTACACGCGCAATATGCGGCGCTCTCGCTCGGTTAGATAAATTAGAGACATCGCTCAAAGTCAAATCTTGCGGGTTGGTAATATCTTCCATAAGGTTGCCGGGCATCACATAAAGAACATTGGTGCCAATGGATTCAATTTGACCAGCAATGGAGGCTTGAGCTCCCTGCCCAATAGCAAGTAACGCAATCACGGCGCCCACGCCAATGATGATCCCTAAAATAGTCAAAAAAGAGCGCATACGGTTGGCAGCAATGCTGTTCAAAGCTTCTTTGAGGCCATGCAATAAGTTCATGCTTCCTCCATATAATCAACAATGACGCCATCCTGTAAATGGACAATACGCTGAGTCTGTTCAGCGATTTTAGAGTCGTGCGTCACAATTACCACAGTTGTGCCTAAGCGCGTGTTAAGCTCGATGAGCAAGTCCATAATTTCCTGCCCTGATTTAGAATCTAAGTTTCCAGTAGGCTCATCAGCCAAAATGATTGCCGGTTCATTAACAATTGCGCGGGCAATAGCGACGCGTTGCTGCTGACCGCCCGAAAGCTCGTTGGGTTTATGCAGCATGCGGTCAGCCAGGCCAACACGTTCAAGTGCCTCACGGCTGCGTTCGCGCATGTGAGATTGATCCTGACTGTAACGCAATGGAAGCTCCACATTCTCAATTGCCGTTGCCCGCGGGAGCAAATTGTACTTTTGGAATACGAAGCCAATTTTCTCATTGCGTACCAAAGCGAGTTCATCATCTACCAATTCCGAGACCAACTGACCCTCTAAGCGGTATTCTCCCGTTGTAGGGGAGTCTAAGCAGCCCAGCATGTTCATCAGGGTAGACTTCCCTGAGCCGCTTGGTCCCATGATGGCGATGACCTCGCCCGGGTAAACCTCTAAGTCAACGCCACGCAAAGCCGGTACTTCAATTTCACCAATGTAATAACTTTTATGCAGGTCACGGATTAATATTACCGGTCGTTGTGCATCATGCGTTTCCATCATGATTGCTTATCTCCCGAATGGATTTTGAATCATGGAAAGCAAGCCGCTGGGCGGATTGAGGATAATCAACTCACCTTCTTCGATATCCGCTTTGGTGATCTCAAATTTTTCGTTGGAATAACTGCCCACGCTTACCTCAACCGGAACAGGCATATTATCCCGCAGCACGTAAACCACATCCTTGCCCTGATAAGTCGTCAATGCTTGGCTCGGAACAGTGAAGACGTTTTGACGTTCTTCTGTAAGGATGGTTACACCAGCCGTCATGCCAGGTTTGATCATATCTTGGCCATTGTCTAACGCAATGGTTACCCGATAGCTTACGACGCCGGTGCGCGCATCGCCTACATGATCAATTTCTACGACCTTACCTGTGAAAGTTTGTTCAAAAAATGCGTCAAAAACCAATTCTGCGGTCTGATCCAGTTGAATGTGGGGGATATCTACTTCTGAGATAGGCACGTCCACATATAGCTGGCTCAGGTCTGCGAGTTGGGCTGCCTGTGTGCCAGCCGAAACTACATCCCCTGGTTTGGTATAGAGGGCGGTTAACGTACCGTCAAAAGGTGCTGTGAGTTCAACCGAAGCTAAGCGCTTGTTGGTCGCTTCTAATTGCAACTCTAAACGTTCTTTTTCATCTGGATCCGGACCGTTTTTGATTTTTTCGAGCGTTGCCTGAGCATCCTCAATGCTTTGGTTTTGCACAGCAATTTGGGCATTAAGCTCTTCGATTTGCTGGTTAATCACCTCTGGATCACAAAAATCGAGCTCAGCCTTCGTGGAACGCACTTTGGCTAAGTTTTGCTCTGTGGGGTTATTTTGATAAGTCTCTAACGCATCTTCATAATTGGTGCGTAAGTTATTCAAACGCCAGACGGTGCATTCGCGCTCTTCCAAGATTTCCAGTTCATGCTGAAGCGAAGAAAGCGAGGTCTGTGCCTGGGCGATGTTGACTTGCAGCTGTGTGCGCTGCAGAGCTGTGTTGCTTTCTAAGTCTTCCAGAGATTTTTCGATAGAAATTTTATCGGCACGCGCTTGAATAATATCCACAGGCAAATCATTTTCATCCAATTTTAAAATGACCTGATCTTTGCGCACGGCATCACCAACGGTTAAATCGGATTGATCTACCGTGCCACTGGTCTGCCAAATCAGCACAGCTTGATGTTCGGGGCGCACTGTTCCGGTCCCGTTCACGCTGCTAACAAAAGTCTCGCGGCTGTAGGGAACTGTCTCCAATTGAGCTAAGGTTTGCAGCCCTTGTTGATATTGCCGGTACTGCGTGAAAGCATAAATCCCTACGGCAACGACCAAAATTAAAACGATCGTCCAGATAGTTTTTCCGCTTCTTTTCCGTTTTTGTGTTTTTACTTCTTCAGCCATATCTTCTCCAAAAATGTGTAAGTTGTCTTAATTTATCATTGAACTATCGGATTTTTATTAATATGCGTTATACAACGCCTTTTTTACCCGGGTTAATAATTAAATGAGCCTATATGTTACTTAATGAGTGCAGAAACAGGCTTAAACGCAGGGTGCTGGGCATCACGCATCAAAGTGAAGAGTGCCATTTCCACCGTAGTCAGATGCACTCCGCAAGCTAAGAGCTCTGCTAATGCTGTACTTTTATCACTCAGCCGGCGCGAAGAAACAGCATCAGTGACCAAGTAAACTTCAACCCCCTGTGTAAGCAGATCCATTGCACTTTGGTAAAGGCAAATATGCGCTTCAAAGCCGCAAAGCAGCATTTGCTTGCGGCTAAGGGCTTGCACAGCCTGCCTGACCGATTGGTCACGCCAGATGCTGAAGCTCATACGTGGTAGATCTGCCTGCTCTGGCAGCAAGCTCGCAATTTCTGGGATGGTGTGCCCAATTTTTTCGGGGGCTTGCGCTGTGAGCAGAGTTGGAACCTCAAGCAGCTTTGCACCCTGCACGAGGATGCCAATGCGCTCAATGGCAGCCTCACTTTCAGCCACCACCCTCGCTAAGCGTCCTTGGGTATCAATGACAATTAAAATAGTATTTTCAATTGTTAACATACATTTTTACACGTCCCTTTCAATCCATTATTATAAGAACCAATCCCATTATAATTCCCACCAAACAAAGGAATAAGTAGATTATATATCCTATAGGTATATAATCAGACCGAGGTGGCAAAACTGTGACAGATATCCGCAGAGGGCTGCAGGTCATTGGCAAAGCATTCAGCTTATGGTGGCAGGATTGGAGCAACCAAGAACTGGTCAGTTTGGCTTTCATTCTGCTCAGCCTGACGGTGCTGGGTTTTGCGCCGGCGCTTTTCGGCGTCTTTCACCAAGCGTTAGATCTGACGCGCGGCATTCGCACGGGCATCGCCGGCTGGTGGGAGGGGGTCAAACTGCACCTCAAAGATAGTTTGCTATGGGGCTTGCTCAATTTAATTGCATTGGCGATATTCGCCTTTACCCTGTGGTTTTACGCCAACAGCAGCTTCAGTTTGGCGCCTTATCTGGTCATTCTGATTTCTGTTTTAGCCCTCAGCTGGTTTGTGTGGCAATTTATCTCTTTAGCTTGCTATTTCCTCCAAGCCGAGCGTAGCTTAAAGCTGGCTTGGAAAAATGGCTTTGCTGTGCTGTTTACAGAACCGCTGCTTGTGCTCCTGCCTGGCTTGCTGGCTTTTAGCTTGATGTTACTTTCGGTACGCTTTTTCATCCCCTTGATGATCGGTTCGCCTGCACTGATGAGCTTGATCGCGCTCCTCTGCGTACAGAATTACACCAAAGCTAGTAATCCAAGTTCACACTCCTAAACTCGAACCGCTTTTCCATATAAGCTGTGTTAAAATTAATTAAGTCATTCCATTCTTATAGTCAACCTTTATCAGGAGAATACTATGGCAAGGAAAGTGCTCGGGTACATCCAACTTATCTGGACGTGTAGTTATTGCGGCACACAAAACCCCGGGGCAATCAAATCTTGCACGCAATGCGGCGCGCCGCAAGCTCCTGATATCCAATTTGAAAAAGTCGATGCGGAAACTTTCGAGTTTATTAAAGACGAAGCCTTGATCCGCATGGCACAAAAGGGTGCCGATAAACACTGCCCCTATTGTGGCACACGCAACAGTATCGACGCCGAAACATGCGTGGAATGTGGAAGTGACATCACTAGCGGCGCCAAGGCTCGCGAAAGTGGGGAGGCAATAGAAACTCGGGCAAACAACCAAAAACCACCCGTCTCCCAAAAGCGCCCTGCGCCTTTTCTCATCGTTATCCTTCTTGCGTTAGTGGCTGGGTTTGTATTCCTGATCATCAACCTCACCCGAACAGACCAGGTGACTGCGGTAGTAAGCGCCGTTTCTTGGCAGCGCAGCCAAGTCATTGAGGAATATCAACGCGTTGACCGCAATGGCTGGGAAGACGCGATTCCCTCCGATGCAACGTTAGTGAGTTGTGAGCTGCAATATCGGTACGATTCCGATACACCCCAACCAATCGCGACCGAAGTTTGCGGCGAACCTTACACTATTGATACGGGTACAGGTTTGGGTCAAGTTGTTCAGGATTGTGTTTACCGGGTCTACGAAAACTATTGTACCTACACAACGATGGACTGGCTGCCGGTTGAGACTCTGACCACAGCTGGCGAGGACTTGAGTCCCTATTGGCCAACTTTTGAGCTCGACAACGATCAGCGGACGGGAAATCCCTCAGAACAGTACGAAATCACTTTCTCCACAGCCGGAGGCACCTTTACCTATTCCACAACTGATGAAAGTTTGTATTTACAAGCGCAGCCAGGCAGTACTTGGTACCTTGAAATTAACCAGTTCAACAGCGTGGTCTCCGCTGAGCCAGCACAATAAGCGTGAGATCCCTTAATCATCTCCGCTAATCATGAGCCAATCGTCGCCGCTCTTAATGGCATAATGGGGCAGCCATGCCAAACCGAATAGCTCCACGACGATGTCTTTTTTGAGGGGCTGAACATATACTTCTCGGATGGTTCCGATCGACTGAGTGCTTTGCGACTGGAGTGCGTCAATTTCAGCTTGCATCTGCTTATCTAAGTCAGCTAATTCCGCCTCGTACTTCTTAATCAATTCCTCAGATTCTTTTACGCCTGCTTTTGCCGTCGAAGTTAGGCGGCGTTTTGTCATCGATGTGCTCAAGCTGCTCTTTCTGCCTTTAAACAGTTTAGCAACATTCTCTATCCCTTTGACTGCCTCTTCAGAGCGGCGCTGCTTTAACACATCCTTATCCCGTTCCAATTCCAGCTCTTCGCGCAACTTTTTATCTTCGATGGTCTTCTTTAGTTTGGCATACTTCTGCTTTATCTTCTCAACGGTTTCTGCGCTGCTTCCCTGGCTGGCTTGTTTACAGCGCTCTTCGAAGGCTTCACGGCTCTCGCCAGGTTCGGAGACGAGCTTGAGAGCATCGTTTTTGAAAAGCGTAAGCGTTTGCGTGCGGTAAACCCATTCGATAAAATCTTTTTTCAGCGTACTGATGTTAACTTCATCATCAAAAGGATAGCTCAGATCACCAAAGGTCGCCTCGGGCAGCGGTTGGCTTTCCAGCTCAACGGGGTCAATAGGCTCCACACGGTAATCCTCCCAGCGCACCAATCCGCGGGTCTCCAGCTTTGGCAGGCGCACGCTCACCTTCACCTGGGTGTCCAGGTTATAGGTGCGGTTGGCAAAGTACACATTAGCCTGCCCTAAAAGCGCTGGCTGGTAATGCACAACGGCTTGAGAAGCTGCCCCTGAAAGGCTGATGCCTTGGGTTTTTAGTGCCTCAGAGAGCGTACGCTTAAGTGGCAGGTAATAAACCTCCACCTGGGAAGTCAGCTTAGGTTCCTTGGGCTTACCAGGTAAGGCGGCACTCTTGGAACCAAGGATCTCTTCTTTCTTTACGGCACCGGCAGCATGCCCTTCAGGCGTTGCGCCAACCAAAGCGTTTAACGCCTGTAGTTTGTTACGCGTAATTGGACCTGCCAGGTAGTTCATTGCCCAGCGCGTGGTAAATACCGCCGGAGCTTTTGCGTGCACATTATGCAGCAAGAACACACGCTTCCCTAAGGCTGAGATGGTTTTGTCGAAATAACTCCGATCTAAAACGCCTTCCAAGCTCTCCAGACCATCGAGCAAGCGTTGTTTATCCTGGTCAGTTTGCAGCTTCCCGATGATCCAAGTGCCAGTATTTGAAAGCGCCTTGTAATCCAGATCAATCGGGTTTTGTGTCGCTAATACCATGCCCACACCAAAAGCGCGTGCTTGCTTGAGCAAACGCAGGATAATCGGCTTGCTGGGCGGAGATGCCACTGGCGGCAGATAACCCACAATCTCATCAAAATACACCAGTGCGCGCAGGTTTGAGGTACCAGGCTGGCTGCGCATCCAAGTTTCAATGGCAGAATATAGTAAGGTTACAAAAAACATGCGTTCTTCATCCGCCAAATGGGCTAAGTAGAAGACGCTATGGCGCGGCTTGCCTTCGGGTGTATAAAGGAAGGCGCCAATATCTAAGGGCATGCCTTCCAGCCAGCTTTCAAAAGCCGGTGCCGCTAAAAAGTTGTTCAGCATCATCGCTAATTCAAAGCGGTCATTTTCTGGGTAAAACTTGGAGAGCGGAAAAACGCCCAATTTTTCAAACGGCGGGTTTTGCGTTTGTAAGATGAGGCTCTCCAGGTCCAGGTCCTGCCCCTTGCTCCAGGCAGCCTCAAAAATATTTGCCAGCAAGATATGCTCACGAGAGCGCACAGGGTCTAGGTTTTTAAACCCTACCAGCTCCAGCAGCGCCGTTACCGTGCTGGAAATGTTTTCGCGCAGCATTTCCTTGTTCTCTTCCCATGGCAATTGTGGACACTTGAGCGAGGAAAGAATACTAACCGGAATAGCCGAGTTGGAGCCGGGCGAATAGATAGCATAGGAGACATTTTCAGCCAATTTCTGCATGCGGGCTTTATCGATGCCCCAATCTGCCAAGCCTTTAGCCCAAGTGGCAGCGGTATCGGCAGCAGCCTGCTCCACTGTTTTACCTTCACGTGCCACCGCATCCTGCTCGATCCAAGGGGCAAAATCCTCGGGTAAAAGATCCGGGAAATGCAGCAAATGATTGGTGAGGTCGCCTTTAGGGTCAATCAAGATCGCAGGGATGCCTTGCAGGGCAGCTTCTTCCAGGAGGATAATGCCCATGCCCGTCTTGCCAGAGCCAGTCATGCCGGTGATAACCGCATGGGTCGTCAGATCGGCAGGGTCATAAAAGATGGGTTTTTCGGTTAAGGCTTGCTTGGCAGCCAGGTCGTACTCGCAGCCAAAAAAGAATTTGGAAGAATTCATAGCCATGGGGCTCCTTGCTAAGATTAGGTCGTTTGAATAAGTATACTTCAAGAGCTGCACGCAAACGCAGTTAAAAGAGAGAGCGCTTTGGGTTTAATATGCCAGTTTCAGGTGCCGATGTTCAGGAGCGAGAGAAGTATTTTTCAAGCTGCAGGGCATTCAAAGAAGGTAAAACTTCTTCCGCTGCAGAGAAATCCTGACCAAGCGTCACCGGGTTGGGAACTGCGACCGCACGGATGCCTGCCCTTTGGGCTGCCACAATGCCGTTATAGGAATCTTCTAATACAAGCGCATGCTCCGCTGGCATAGCTAAGTTTTCCAATACTTTCAGGAAGATATCTGGTTCAGGCTTGCTCACATGCACATCATCAATGGTCACGATAGTATCAAACTGACTCAGAAGGCTTAAACGCTGTAAGTGTCTATGCACCCAATCCCGTGGAGAGCTGGAACCAACCCCTAAGGAAAGCCCTGCCTTTTTCGCCTTAGCGATGAGCTCGACAACGCCAGGCAAAGCCGGTTCCCGGTTGATCACTTCGATGCTCTTTGCTTGTACCAATGCCCATAACTCCTCGGGCGTGGTTCCATGGTCAAGCAAGCGGGCAAGCGCCTCCGCTGGTCGGTAGATTTCCGAGCCATACGTCCCAATGATAGCTTGATAGCCTTTAACGTCAAACTCACCACCGGCTTGGGCAAACAAGCGCTGCCAAATGCGCATCTCGGGCGTCTCTGTATCTAAGATAAGCCCATCAAAATCAAAAATCAGCGCGCCATTCACAAGTAATTACCTTGAGCGTGTTTCAACAACGAAGACTTCGATTTCCCCAATAGCCGTGGCGCTGCAAAATGATATCTTCCACAGTTACGAAGGCGTTAGGATCCACATCCAAAATGACTTTTTGGGCTTGGTCTGCTCTTTTGCGCTGCATAGAGCAATGCAACAGCAAGACCGTGCCATCCTTTCCTTGTGCAGGGATTTCCGTAACCGCAAAGTCATTCTCGCGCAACGCCTGTGCAATCTCCTTGCCATGGGCACGGCTAATGATGCTTATATGGGAATAGCCTAGGGCTAAGCGTTTCTCGATTTCCATGCCAACCACGTTGCCCGTTGCAAAGCCAGCAGAATAGGCAACGATATAGAGGATATTATTGAGATTATCCAGTACTGCCCCCATGGCAATCACAAAGAGAATTGTCTCGAAGAAACCAAGAACCCACGAAATCCCCTTCATATTACGCATGGTCAACATAACGCGCAGGGTATCCATGGCAATATTGATCACGCGCAAAACAAAAATGATCAAAGCGCCGAGCCAAGGGGAAATTGTAAGGAAATCAGGCATAATCGGTACCTCGTTTTTTAATTATTCTCAGGCTTTCTCTTGTTCTGGTTCCTCTTCTGTCATTTGCATGGCGGGTAAATAGAGGTCATTCACATATTGTTTGACCATACGGGTGGTAGAAAAGCGTGGGGTAAGCGTCTTGATGCTTTCCTTAATCCGTTCGATCCAATCTCCGGGCAAGCCGTCAGCAGAGCGCATGGTGTAGTAGAGGGGCACAATCTCATTTTCGAGGGTGTCATAGAGGCTCTCAGCATCGGCTTTGTCTTGTTCGTCTTGGTTATCCGAAACGGTAGAGTCGCCAATTGCCCAGCCATTTGCGCCATTATATCCTTCCGCCCACCAACCATCCAACACTGAGAAGTTCAGAGTGCCATTCAGCGCAGCTTTTTGTCCACTTGTACCAGAAGCTTCGCGCGGGCGGCGAGGGGTATTGAGCCAAACGTCCACACCTTGCACCAAATAACGCGCCATATCCATATCATAGTCGTCCAAAAATACTAACCTGCCGCCAAAGCGCGCATCCTTCACGTGCCGATAAACTTCTTGAATCAAGAGCTTAGCAGGCTCATCAGATGGATGGGCTTTACCAGCAAAGACAATCTGAACGGGTTTACGTGGGTTAGTCACAATGCGCAGCAGGCGGTCCACATCTGTAAAGACCAAATTAGCCCGTTTATAGGTAGCAAAGCGGCGCGCAAAACCAATCGTGAGCGCGTATGGATCCAGCAGCACCCCGCTGGCAACAGTCTGTACGGGGTGAACGCTGCCGGCTTGCCAAGCATCCCGCGCACGGTTGACCATGTAAGCGACCAATTTTCGTTTGAGGTGCCGGCGCACGCGCCATAAATCCGCATCTGGAATTAAGTCCACGCGTTGCCACATTTCCTCGTCATCAATATGTTCATACCAATCCGGACCAAGGTACCGCCGGTATAGTAAGGCGAGCCGGCGTGCTAGCCATGTGCGCGTGTGGACGCCATTGGTGATGTAGGTGATCGGAACTTCGTCCACAGGTTTATCCGGCCAGAGTTCGTGCCACATCTGCTTGGAAACTTGCCCATGAATTTTTGATACACCATTGCGGAAGTTCGAAAGTTTGAGTGCTAACTTTGGCATGCTAAAAGCTTCCCCACCCCAGTCTTGCTTGGTACGGGCAATATCCATAAATTGTTCGCGGCTCAAGCCTAATTGTGGCCACAAATTGGCAAAGTATTTCTCCACCATCCAGATAGGGAATTCATCGTTCCCAGCAGGGACAGGCGTGTGCGTGGTAAAAATACTGGAGCGCTTGACAAGTTCTATCGCTTCATCAAAAGTCTTGCCTTGCTGGACAAGCTCTCTTGTGCGTTCCAGCGTCAAAAAGGCAGAATGCCCCTCGTTCATGTGATAAATGCTTGGGTTGTGCCCCAAAGCTTTCAGCGCGCGGAAGCCGCCGATGCCCAGCAAGATCTCCTGGGAAATGCGCAGCTCTGGGTCACTGATGTAGAGCCGATCAGTCAGTTGGCGGTCATTGGGGTTATTCTCAGGGATGTTGGTTTGCATAAGCACCAATTTCACCCTGCCAACATTGAGCTCATACAGGCGAGCGTAGACTGTCCTGCCTGGCAGCTCCACAGAAATCTTGATGGGTTCATGGTTGGCATCATAGAGTGCAATGAGAGGTAAGTCGTCATAAACAATTTGGACGTTGCGTGCTTCTTGCCAGCCATCTTCGGTGATTTTTTGTGAAAAGTAGCCGTAGGTATAGAGGAAACCGACAGCCACAAGGGGAATACCTAAGTCGCTCGATTCTTTGAGGTGATCACCCGAAAGCACGCCCAACCCACCGGCGTATACCATCAAGGATTCATGCAACCCATATTCAAACGAAAAGTAGGCAATTTCGTCATCCAGCAGATTAGGATAAGTACGGCTGAACCAGGTATCCTTAGATTTCATATATGTGTTAAATTCACGCAGAATGCGGTCGTAGCGCCCTAAAAAGTATCGATCCTTGATCAAGCCATCATAGGTCGTTGGGTCAACAGAGCGTAAAAAAACCACGGGGTTGTGGTGCGAACGCTCCCAAAGCAGCGGATCGATCTCCTTAAACATGCGGGCTGCTTCGGGGTTCCATGCCCACCATAGGTTGTGGGCGAGGTCAGCCAGTTTATTGATGCGGTAAGGCAAGTTAAAACTGTTAGGTATCTCTCGGATAATTTTTTCCATAAATCAACTCTTTTTATATAAATATATACATCAGGCAACGTTAAATTAAAGTTTGCAGTTGCCTGCAAAACGACCTAAATCTTATCATACTTTCTTTGCGGAGGTGTAAACCGCGTAAAAGTTTCAGTTCTTGCCCGTAAAACTAGGCGCACTCATAAAAACCATTCGGCAAAGGCGCGTATCAGCCATACGGCTGCGCAGCCGCGGGTCGATTTCTCCGGGCATACTCGCTGTAGTGATGACTGTGGGTAACTCTGCATTATAGCGATAATTAAACAATTGATAGAGTTTTTCCCGCGCCCAGGGTGTAGCAGATTGCGTCCCCAAATCATCTAAAATCAACAAACGCGAGCGGCGGATTTCCTCAAAGCGCTGGTCGATACTCACTGGGCTGCTCGGGGCGTATGCAGCACGTAAGTGGTCCAGCAGGTCCGGCACCACCACCATCAAGGGTGGAAAGCCCAACCCGGCTTGGTAATTGCCAATCGCCGCGGCTAAGTGGGTCTTTCCACAGCCGTAAGGGCCTAAAAATACCAGCCAGCCTTGTGGGTTCTGGGCAAAGGCTTGGGCAGCTTCGAAAGCTTCTTTTAATGAGGCTAAGTCACTTGGATCAATATCTTCGTTTCGGCGCAAGCTAAAGGTGCCAAAAGTTTGCTTACTATGCAAACTAAGCGTTGAAAGCTCCGGGTGGCCAATATCATCCGTCGGGTTGCGATAATCCGGCGCTAAAATCTCCACGCGGGTCACGAGCTCTGGGTCCATCAGCCGCGAGCGAATGCGGCCCTCAAAGCTCGAGAGCGAGTTATTGCTGGTGATAACCGTCGCTAATTGGTTGATATAACGATAGTTCAAGATCTGAAAAAGCTTCTCTTGCGCCCAGCTGGTGGCGTTTTGCGTGCCAAAATCATCCATGATTAGCAAAGGGATGTTACGGATTTCTTCGAAGCGCTGCTCAAAGCTATCTTCGCTGCCTTCAGAGTAGGAAAAGCGCAGCCAATCGAGCAAGTCCGGCACGGTTAAAAATAAAGTCGAGACGCCCATCGAGACTGCTTGATTAGCTATCGCCGCAGCCAGATGCGTTTTACCACAGCCATATTTGCCCAAGAGCAGCAGCCAGCCGCGTAAGGTGCCGGCAAAGTTCATCGCGCTGTTATAAGCTTGTTCGAGGGAATCAGCTTGAAGCGCCCCTAAGCCAATCCTCCCCCGCGGTTTGAAGTTTTCAAAGGTAAGATTTTTAAGCGCGCCTAAGTTGCTCAGCTGAAAGAGCTGATCCCGCCGCATAGCCGTAACTTCCTTTATGCGGCAGGAGCAAATTTCTAACTTCCCAAAACGGGGGTCATCCAAGGGGACATCTGTGCTGACAAAGCCCAATCCATGGCAAATCGGGCAGTTCGGGTCACCCAAGCTGTAACGATGCTTTGAAGAAAGTTCCCCTTCAGCTTGATTTTCCACTGCGGCGTTTTCGCTGCTCTTGATAGAGGCGGCGATATTCTTCAACGATTGATCCTTCTTGTTGCTTGCTTGTGGTTTCACGTCCTCGTTCCTTCCAGGCGTTTAGGATTGCGCGCACATAGCGCCAGCTGCGTTTATTCCGCTCCACCGCTTCAGCCACGGCAGCTTCTATCCACTCATATGGATATTCAGCTTCATCTTCCTTGAGCATTTCTGCCATGATTGGCGTAAGCGGACCGATATGGGCTTCGTATAGCTTATAAATATTTGGGCGTTCTTCCAAGGGCAGCTTGGAAATCACCAAGCCGCCGTTTAATTTTTCCTGCCCGGAGGTAAGCCTCTCGAGCCATTTCCGCCCTTGCGGCGTGCCGGGTAGAAAGTAAACTTTCTGGTTCTGTTCATCCTTATAACTGAGGATAAAGCCTGCTTGCAAGGCTTGTTCGAGCGCGTGTTGGCAGGTTTCCTTTTGTCCATCAAAGAGCATTTCGGCTGCTTCCAGCATCACTGAGCTTTCCACAGCAAGGTTATCGGCTGATCCCAGCAGGTCAAACAGGTTTAGCACTATCAAAATAGCCTCACGGTCGAGGGGGCTTTGGGCTAAGCTGCGCAAGAAATCAGCTGGCAATGCCAAATTTTTGGTTTGATCACGCTCAAAACCCAGTGGTGTTTTGCTTACACTCATGCGCCTTCTATCATGCAGGGATATTACCCTTGTATAAATCGTGGAACATTGCCAGTGGTTCAATGAATACTAATTCAATGCCGCTGTGAACTGGTCCATTACGATGTTTGGCAACCGATAATTTGGCTTTATTTCGATCAGGGTTGTCTTTTTCGGTTAGATGAGGCCGGTTAATAAACATGACAATATCAGCATCCTGCTCCAAGCTGCCCGATTCACGCAAGTCGGAAAGCACCGGGTTTTTATCTTGGCGGCTTTCGATCGCGCGGGAAAGCTGCGCGGCTGCCAGGACGGGGATATCCAAGTCCCGCGCCAATCCTTTAAGGGCACGTGAGATATACGAAACCTCCTGCACGCGGTTTTCGGTGCGCACCCCGCCAGACATCAATTGTAAATAATCCACAATAACGAGATCCAGTCCTTGCTCTTTCAGACGCATACACTTGGTATGCAATTGCATGGGGGTGATGGCAGGGGTGTCATCCACGTAGATGTGCGCTTCGCTGAGCAGCTCCAAGGCATGCATAGCCAAATCCATCTCACTGTTACTCATGCGTGCAGACCTCAGTTTTTGTGAGTCTATGCCTGTCAACTGAGCTAAAAGGCGTTCGAGCACTTGTTCTGCCGACATTTCAAGTGAAAATATCGCAACGTTACGCTTAAGTTCCAAGCCGACATACCGGGCAATACCTGTTAAAAAACCCGTTTTTCCCATGCCTGGCCTTCCAGCAACGATAATAAAATCCGAGCGATGCAGCCCATCAAGCACAACATCCACCGACTTTAAGCCTGTGCCTAAACCGCTCAATTCGCCCGTGTGTGTACTCTTTTCGGATAGCCGTTCGATGAAGTCCCGGACCACATTGCTAACCGGGACTAGACCACTCTTATAGCGGCTCTCACTGATTCCGAACACCGATCGCTCTGCCATTTCAATGGTCGTATCGATGTCAAAATCTTTACGGTAAGCCAACTTGGCAATGTCATTGGCAGAAGCGAGCAGGCGGCGGCGGACGGCTAAATCGTTTATGCTTTTGGCATAATACTCAGCGTGTAAAGAGGATGGCACGCGATTTGCTAAACCAGCGAGATAATCAATGCCACCTGTGTCATCAGCGTGATTTTGGGCAATGAGTTCATTGTGAATCGCAAGCGCATCAATAATATGCTCAGTCGCATACAGGTGTTGGATCGCTTCCCAAATATATTGATGGCTCTTATAGTAGAAATCACTTGCCTCAACGATTTGGGAAACATCCAAATAAACATCTTGATTAATCAGGACTGCGCCTATCAGCGCTTCTTCCATCTCCCGATCAAACAGCTGCCCGGGAAGTAAATCGCCCTCACTGCTCATATATTGATCTTGATCACTCATCCCTGCTCCTAACCCTGACGTGGCATGTGCTTAGAACACGGTAATAGGATACTACTGGGGGCTAAGATCTTCACTATCCCCTTGATCCTCTTCTGGGCTACTGCCTTCGTCCTCATCCTCGGATTTTTCCGGTTTTTGCTTGCCCAATTGATCCAAGAAATCCTCAAACACTGAAAGGTCACCAGGAAGCTCAGCACTTTCGCTGCCTTCTTCCAACTCTTCGGAGGTTTCAGGTTCAGGCCGGATGCCGGCTCGTTCCAACACATCTTCATCCACAAATATTGGCACACCTGTGCGGACCACAAGCGCAATCGCATCCGATGGGCGGCAATCAATCCGTTTTTGGGCGCCATCCTGCTCGATGATTAAGTTGGCGTAATAGGTATCCGACTCCAAAGCAGTGATTTCTACCGCAATCAAGCGGGCATCCAATGAGCTGATCAAATTCTTCATCAGGTCATGCGTCAATGGACGCGCCGTTTCGATCTTCTGCAAGGCAATCGTGATGGATTCGAACTCAAAGAGACCTATCCATATCGGCAGGTACAGCTCATCTTCTTTATCCTTCAGCACCACAATGCGGTCTTGATTGATCAGGCTGACTCTTACACTGTTGATGACACACTCTCTCATTTTGCCCATATTCACTCACTTAACTTTGATGACAGCTGAAATTAGAATTTTATTCTAACACGGCATTGAATACTGTAATTCTATTTTACCCTGTATTTCAGCGCCCTTCGGGATTAATGAGAAGGTAATTGTCTACAAAGTAAGGTGAACGCTTGTTTTGCTTACACTAATTTTTTATGATACTGACATACAGCAATCCAAAATGATGGAAAGTTCGGCTCGATTGTTAATGACCAAAGATTAATTATGAGATGGTGGTTTTTTTTACCCTTTTTCTTCTTGGCTTCAGTTTTTTTAAGCTATAATATGAGCGCAAGCTTAAACAAAGTTTTTCGTTTTGCTAACAGGGTTTTAATTGCTTGTTTCGCCAACTCAAGGCGCGCTATTGTGTTTACCTTAAAATTGGTTTAGTCATCGACTTTACCGCACCAGCTCGTAAATGAGGTATTTTGTTAGCAAATAATCAAGTAAAAGTTTTATGCATTGAAGGTAAAAGAAATCATAATTTTGCCTTCGCCGATGAACTCGCAAAGCGGGGTTATTGGGTGAAATCTGCCAAAAATGGGACTGCAGGCTTAAATTTACTTCTAGATTTCACCCCATCGATCGTTATCATAAACGCTGCCTCGTTGCGCACAGATGGCTCCCGCATTATCAAGCGCTTTCGCAATTGCTTGCCAAAATGCCCAATTGTTTTGATTGTCCCCGATCATGCTGATTTCGCTGAGAGCCCCGAAGTCAACATTGTCCTCCAGCTGCCTTTCACCGTTCAAAAGCTGATCAACCGCATGCGCCTCTTTCAGCACAATAGTGAGGAAAATATCTACACGGTTGGTCCATTGCAGCTCAATACTGCTTCAAATCAAGTTACCTATAATGGTAAAGAAACTTCCCTCACACCTCGGCTCACTCAGCTCTTACTTGAGTTGATGAAAAAACCTGGTGAGGTATTGCCCCGCGACGTCCTTTTTCAACGAGTGTGGGAAACCAATTATATCGGCGATACGCGCACTTTAGATGTGCACATCAGCTGGCTGCGGCGCGCACTCGAGGACGATCCACATCATCCGGCGCTGATCCGAACGGTGCGCTCTGTCGGCTATAAACTTGACTTGTAAAAAACTTTTCATTTCCCAAATAGATTTTTCAATGCCCTTCTATGGGCTTTTTTGTGCTCGTATCAATCGAAGAAAATAAAAAAGGCTGGCAATGTCTTAACTGCAGCCTCTAAAAAGTCACTTTTCCTTATGGAATCCCTGTGACGAGAGCTAACAAAATCCCACCGGCTATCACACTGCCCAACTGCCCAGCAGTATTAGAGCCCATCGCGTGCATGAGGATGAAGTTCGAGGGGTCTTCTTCCAATGCCATCTTTGCCGAGAGCCTGCCAGCCATAGGGAAGGCGCTAATCCCGCAAGCGCCAATTAACGGATTCACCTTGCCATGCGTAATGACAGCCATCAGCTTGCCGAAAAGCAAACCCGCTACGGTGTCAATCACAAAAGCAAGCAGCCCTAAACCTAAAATGGCTAATGTGGTCCAATTTAAGAAGCTTTCAGCAGTCATTGTGGAGCCAATTGCTAATCCTAAAAAGAGCGTGGCGATGTTAATGAGCTCATTTTGCACCATTTTACTCAGGCGCTCGACCACAAGCGCTTCGCGCAGCAGGTTGCCGAGCATGAGTGCCGCCATTAACGGTGCCGCATCGGGTGCCACCAGCGCTACCAGCAACGTAACTAAGATAGGAAAAATAATCAACGTCAGGCGGGAAACAGGCTTGGGGCTGTACTCCATACGGATAAGACGTTCTTTGCGTGTGGTCAATAATTTCATAATTGGCGGTTGAATGATGGGGATCAGGCTCATATAGGAATAAGCTGCGACAGCGATAGGCGCCACGATTTCCGGAGCTAACTTTGTGCCCACGAATATTGCCGTTGGGCCGTCAATTGCGCCAATCACCCCAATGGAAGCAGCCTGATTGAGCGGAAAGCCTAAGGCTAAAGCCAGCAGCAAAGTGCCATAAATCCCAAACTGACCTGCCGCGCCTAAGAGCACCATGCTGGGTTGTGAGAGCAGCGGGCTAAAGTCTATCATTGCACCGACGCCGATAAAAATCAGCAGCGGGAAAAGCTCCGTACTAATGCCAGCGTCGTAAATAACTTTCATAAAACCGACCTGGTTAGACATGCCCAAGTTCGCCATCAAGCAGCCAAACCCAATCGGCAGCAACAGCACCGGTTCGTATTCTTTAACAATAGCTAAAAATATTAAAATCAGCCCAACGAGGATCATTACGGCATTACCCCAAGTGAATGCTGCAAAACCTTTGGAGAGTTCGGTAATTAGGTTGGTCAAATCCATGTGGGCATTCCTTTAGCCTTCGTAGGTGAACATCAACTGGTTGTGCTGTACTTGGTCGCCGGTTTTTATGTGCACTTCCGCAATCGTGCCATCTCTGCCTGCGCGAATCACATTCTTCATCTTCATGGCTTCTAATGTGCAAAGCGGTTGCCCAGCCTTGACCGCATCGCCCGGTTTCACTTCAATGGCTACAATCACACCTGGCAAAGGTGAGCGAACTTCTTGCAAATTGATAGCGGTTTGGGTTGGAGCAGCCGTTGTTTTTGCCGCAGAAACCGCTGCAGGAACAGACTGTGCCTGTACGGGCTGTGGTGCCTCTTCTTCAGGCCAAACCTCAAAGACCTGCCCATCAACTTCGGCTTTAATCGGTCTGGCGTGTAAATCCTCAATTTTTACCGAATAAGTTTTCCCTGCAATGGTTACGTTGATATTCATCCTCTCCGTCCTCTCATCCCTTGGTTGATTTGCTGCAGGCGACCCGTGAGCAGCCATTGGCTGGTTGGAGTTGTTCCAGCCTTCAGCTGCGGCTGGCTGCGGCTCCGCTCTTGTGCAAGGGCGAATGCCACCGCTGCAGCGGCTGCTTCGGCTTTGTAATCAGTTTCAGTTGGAGGCACTGCGGGCTGCTCAACGGCTTCTACTTCTGGTGGTTTGGTGCGTGTGGTGAGCAAAACGAGGAGTGCCATAATCCCCCAGAGCGCTAAAATCATCAAAAACACCAATCCCATGCCTATCCCAGCGATTGCTAAACCTTGTAACAAGATATTCGTCATGGTCTGCTGCCTTAGACGGGCATGTTGCCGTGTTTGCGCGCTGTGGTACTTTCCACCTTATTAGCCAACACATCCAGGGCTTCGATGAGTTTCTGGCGGGTTTGCGCCGGCTCGATGACCTCATCAATATAGCCGGCATGCGCTGCGGCATAAGGGTTCAGGTATTTCTGGCGGTATTCTTCTTCCAAGCGTTTGCGTTCGGCTTGA
>JAXGPR010000015.1:0-39802 GCA_040766895.1 Anaerolineaceae bacterium
TATCATCCCAGCTTTTGCCGTAGGCAGAACGCAAATGCTCACCTATTATCTGAGCCAAGCCATCGAAAGGGGCGAAATCCCGGATATCCCCGTGGTGATCGACAGCCCCTTGGCAACCAATGCCTCTGAGCTGTATCGCAAGCATTCTGAGTGCTTTGACGAGGAAACCTGGCGCTTCATTGCTGAGCACCGCAACCCGGCTATCGATTTCGAGAACATCATCTACACGCGCAGTGTGGACGAATCCAAGGCGCTCAATGACTACCACGAGCCGATGATTATCATCTCCGCTTCGGGTATGGCAGAAAGCGGGCGGATCCAACACCACTTAGCCAATAACATCGAAGACGGGCGCAATACGATTGTGATTATCTCTTGGCAGGCGCCGGATACCCTTGGGCGCCGGCTGGCTGACCAGGAGCGCAAGGTGCGCATCTTTGGCGAGGAATACTACCGCAAGGCTGAGGTGGTTACGATTGGCGGGCTGAGCGCGCATGCCGGGCAGGATTTGCTGGTGGAGTATGCCTTAGCCAGTAAAGAAACGCTTAAAAAGATCATCTTCGTGCACGGGGAAGAGAAAGCCTACAGCGCCTTGCGCGGGCGCTTGGATGAGCACGCCGGCTTGCCCGAGATGGCATACCCGCAAAAGGGTGAGGTGTTCGCGCTTTAACTCAGGTATAATTTAAGCGTACGGAGAGATGCCAGAGCGGTTGAATGGGACGGTCTCGAAAACCGTTGTAGTCTTTATGGCTACCGTGGGTTCGAATCCCACTCTCTCCGCCTGAAAAATACTAATTGAAATACACAAAGAGCCCTCGCTGGAGGGCTCTTTGCTCTTAAATAGGTATACTGTTCACTTAGAATTCCGGATGGTCGCCCTTTTGGATCATCCCGTTCAAGAGGATTTCGAGCGCCATGGTGTGCACGCATACGCCGCGCGTCTGGAAAAAGCTGCAATCACAATCCCACTTGCCATCCACATAATGCACCACGTGGTCGTTATTATCCCCTTTGATGGTGGCTTGGAAATTGTTGAGCGTGAAGCGCTCCTTTTCTTGGGCGTATCGTTTAGCTTTTTCAATCTTACCGATCATTCCACTGTCCATGTTGTTCTATACTCCGTTTCTATGGATATTTAAACAAAAACACACGCGTAACTTACGGCGTGTGCCCCGCATACCAATCCGCTGCGCCTGGCTTGCGCGGATCATCTCGTATTAAGCCAACTCCTTCATGGTGATTTAATTATATCTTATTCCGCTGTTAATTCAACCCCAAATTTGCTTTTTCTCATTCTGTTTGGACGAATGCTCTACCAAACTCTCCAAGAAACGCTTCTCGAAGATCAAGCCATCCTCACCACCGACGTAATAGCGCGAAGAGACGCCCACCTGATGGTAGCCGGCTTTCTGGTAGAGGGCAATGGCGGCTTGGTTAGAGGCGCGTACCGTCAGGCGAATGGCAGGCATGTGCATAGCCTGTTCGGCAGCTGCGAGCAAACGCTCGCCCAACCCGATGAGACGCCAATCCGGTGCCACCCCGAGGGTGATAATCCAACCGGCACCCTGATTCAGGCGCGTATCGCCTGCCACGAAGGCAATCATTTGGTTGTCATAATCTATCTTTAGGCGCACGATATGGGGTGAGACCAAGACGAACAGCAGCTCCACCAGCGGCCAGGCATCCTCGCGGCTAAAGGTGAGCTTTTCAAAACGGCGCAGCTTCCACAAATCACGCAGTCCAGCTGGCTCTATAGGCAGCGTGCTGGCTTGTTCCTGCGCTTGCGCGCTCATGCTTGATCCTCCTGCAGAAGGGTGGCGAGCTGCTCCCATTCCGTGAGCAGCGGTTCGAGCTTGGCATGCAGATGATTATATTGAGCAGCTAGCTCAGCAGCTTTCCTGCCATCGGCTGGCGGGTTAGCTAATTTGGTTTCCAGCAGTGCCTTTTCGCTCTCGAGGGTATGAATACGCGCCTCAAGCGCGGCGAGTTTCTTTTCCAGTTGCTGACGGCGGTTGCGGCTGAGCGTTTCTGGTTTTGATCGGCTTCCAACTTGTTTGGGCTGTTTCGCTCTCGTTTGCGCGCCAAGCCCTGGAGCGGATGCGGCGAGTTTTGCCTGACGATATTCAGAGTAGCTGCCGGTAAATACACGCAGTGCTTCCTCTTGCGGCGTTACCTCCCAGATTTGCGTAGCTAAAGCGTCGATCAGATAACGGTCATGCGAGACGAGCAGAATGGTGCCGGGGTACTCAGCGAGCACCTGTTGCAGCACCTCCTGGGTGGTCAGGTCCAAGTGGTTGGTAGGCTCATCCAGCAGCAATAAATTGGCATCGGAGAGGGCTAACTTTGCCAAAGCCAGCCTGCCGCGCTCGCCGCCTGAAAGGGTCTCTACGCGTTCAAAGACCTCATCACCCGTAAAGCCGTATTTAGCCAGGTAGTTGCGCACCTCTGCCGGCAACATGGCGGGCGCCACGCGATTGATTTCTTCGACAAGAGTATTGGTTGGGCCAAGGTCTTCATGCGCTTGGGCAAAATAGCCAACCTTGAGGCTGGCGCCCAGCTCCAATCGACCGGCGAAGGGTGGAATCTGGCCTAAAATGGTCTTGAGGAAAGTGGTCTTGCCAGCGCCGTTAGGTCCGATGATAGCCACGCACTCCCCGCGCTTGAGCACCAGATCCGGTGCACTGAAAAGCGGCTTGCCTTCATCGGCATAGCCTACCTGCAGGCTATAGGTGCGCAAAACGAGCTCACCGGAACGGCCGGCAATGGCTAAGCGCAAGTGCATCGGGCGGAGATTAGCCGTAGGGGCGCTGAGGCGTGACTCGGCTAACAAGCGCTGCAATCGGCGCTGCCTTCCCACAGCTTGGGCGTTATTTTGCGTGCCTAAGTTTTGGCGAATGTATTCTTCTTGCTTACGAATGTACTCAACTTGCGCTTCGTATTCAGCCAGGCGGCGGGCGTAACGCTCCTGACGCTGACCTAGGTAAGCGGTGTAATTGCCGCGGTACATCTCCAGCGCTGGGGTCATCTCCCAAATTTGCCTGGCCGTTTGATCCAAGAAATAGCGGTCATGGGAGACAATCAGCACCGAGCCGCTCCAATCCTGGAGGAGGGCTTCCAGCCACTCTACCGCGCTGATATCGAGGTGATTAGTGGGTTCATCCAAAAGGAGCAGATCAGGGCTTTCGAGAAGCAGGCGGGCTAACATGGCGCGCGTGCGCTGCCCGCCCGAAAGCTGTGCGAGGGGACGCACGTAATCGCTAACCTCAAAGCCTAAGCCGGCAAGCGTTTGCTTGATGCGCGTAGGGTAAGTGTAGCCGCCAGCCTGCTCGAAGCGGGAGAGCACAGATCCGTATTGCTCCACGAGCTTGGTGTCAGCCTCATGGGACTGCATGGCTTGCTCGAACGCTTTGAGCTGCTCAGCTTGCGCGAGCAGAGGTTCGAAGGCTTGCAGGCAATACTCCCACAGCGTGCCGCCGCTGATTTGGGTTGCTTCTTGCGGCAGGTAACCTAAGCGCAAACCGCGGGCGCGGTGCACGCTGCCGCTGCTGGGCTCTTCGAGCCCTGCCAGGATGCGCAGGAGGGTGGTCTTGCCGATGCCGTTAGGCCCGACAATGGCAATGCGAGCCCGCTCCGGGATAGAGAAGGTAAGCCCGGCGAAGATATCATTCGCGCCAAAAGCTTTGCTCAGGTTGGTGGCGGTCAGAAGCGGCATGCTATGAGTATATCAGCAGAAGCACAGAGTACTTTGATTGTTTATGTAAAAAACAAGGGCTAAGCTAAGATGGTAAAATTACCTCTATGAAATTGAAAAAATGGCATATTTGGTTAGGATTTGCAATTAGTGCAGTCTTCCTCTATTTAGCCTTCCGCGAGGTTGATTTTTCTCAGGTATGGTCCTATCTAACCCACGCGCAGTGGAGCTGGGTGCTTTTGGGGTTGGTGTTCTACTTCATCGGGGTGTGGCTGCGCGCTTTCCGTTGGCAGATCTTGCTCAACCCCTTAAAAAAGCTTTCCATCCCCCGCCTGTTTCAGGTGGTCGCCATTGGCTACATGGGCAACAACGTTTATCCTGCGCGTGCCGGCGAACTGCTGCGGGCAGTGCTACTCAAGCAAAAAGACCAGATCTCGATTTCGGCGAGCTTAGCTACAATCGTGGTGGAGCGCTTGTTCGATGCGCTGGTGATTATGGGTTTGGTGCTATTGAACCTTTCGCAGCTGACGGCGCTGCCCTCCGCACAAAGTTACGTCGGCGCCATCCGTGCCGTAGCCACCTGGGGGGCGGTGATTTTCTTGGCTCTGTTTGCGCTCTTTTTAGCTCTCGTGCTCTTCCCCAAGCCGACCCAAAAAGCCATGGATTGGGTCATCAACCATCTTGTCATCGCACGCTTGCGCAAAGGCATCTCCGATTTTATCACCCGCTTTATTGAAGGGCTCTCCAGCTTGCGCTCTGCTGGTGAGACGCTCAAGGTGCTGCTGTTTTCGATTGCCATCTGGACTTGCGAGACGGGGCTCTATTGGGGCGTGATGAAAGCCATGGGTATCCGGCTCAGCTTTATGAGCTTGATGCTGATCAATGGCGTGGTCAACCTGGTGCTGCTGATACCGGCGGCGCCGGGAGGTTTGGGCACCTTCGATGCAGCCGGCAAAGCCATGCTGCAAGTCTTTGGGGTTGGCTCGGAACTGGCGCTAGGATACACGCTGCTGCTGCGCGTGGCGCTGTGGCTGCCGATCACGGTGCTGGGTGCCGTTCTCTTTGTGCGCGAGGGCTTCTCGCTCACGACCGATGTCGCTAAATTACAAACGGAGTATGCGGATGGCTCGCATGAGCCGCAAATTTAATTAAGAAAGTAGAAACCTATAAAGGAGCAACTATGTCAGACCAAAATTATCAAGAAATCGCAGAGATTAATCAGAATGTCAAAAGTATTCACCGTTGGGTCAGATTTTTCGGGATTATGTACGTCATATCTATTGTGGCGGTAATCATCGTTGTTATTGCAAACGTCGCCTTAGTCGGAGCATTGCTGCCATAATCGATAAGAATACACTTGCTTTTTGGCTAGAAAAAATTTAATCTGGAGAATGGAATTAGGGTATGGCGGAAACGAGCAAACGCATCGCGATTGTAGGTGCTGGTGTCGGCGGGATGAGCGCTGCTTATGACCTGACCAATGCTGGCAAAAATGTGGTCATCTACGAAGCGTCAGATCACCCTGGCGGCTTAGCCACGGGCTTCAAAGAACCGCATTGGGATTGGTCTGTGGAGCGCTACTACCATCACTGGTTTACCTCCGATAAATACATGCTCGGCTTGATTGATGAATTGGGCTGGTCAGACCAGGTAATTTTCCCTAAACCCATCAGCGTTATGTATTACAAGGGCAAGTTTTACCCCTTTGATTCCATTCCAGCGGCGATAATGTACCCCGGCTTGGGCTGGGGCATTAATAAAATCCGCTTCGGGTTTGTGGGGCTTTACTTGCGCCTGACGAATAACTGGCGTGAGCTGGAAAAAACCACCACGGAAGCTTGGATGCGCGCCAAAGCCGGCGATAAAGTCTATGAAGCGATGTGGGAGCCAATGATGGTAGGCAAGTTTGGCGAGCGCTATGCCAAAGAGGTTAACATGGCTTGGATGTGGGCGCGCTTGCATTCGCGCAGCACGCGATTGGGCACATTCACGGGTGGCTTCCAAGCTTTTGCCGATAAATTCGCTATTGAGCTGCAACGCCGCGGGGTAGAGTTCTGTTACCAGAGCGCGGTGCAAAGCATCATTCGGCAGGAAGATGGCAAATTGCAGGTACAGCTTAAGGACCAAGCGCCACAACTGTATGACCAAGTGTTGGTGACACTTTCGCCAGGGATGATGGCAAAGCTGACCCCGGATTTGCCGAAGGATTACCTCAATGGATTGCTGAGCCTCAAAAATATGGGCGCGGTGGTGATGACGCTTTCGCTCTCACATGCGCTCTCCCCAGAAGGCTACTATTGGTACAACATCCCCAAGCAAGTCGGTTTTCCGTTTCTTTCGTTGGTGGAGCACACCAACTTCCTTAAACCGGAATACTTTGGCGGGGATCACATACTTTATATTGGGGATTACCTCGAGGTGGATCACCCCAACTTTCAAAAGAGCGATGAACAACTGCTGGCTGAGTTTCTGCCACACCTCACCAAAATCAACCCGCAATTCAGCCCGGACTGGGTCAAAAAGGTGTGGGTCAGTAAGACCCCCTATGCCCAGCCCATTCCGCTGGTGAATCATTCCAAGAATATCCCTGCCATCAAGACCCCAGTGCCCGGGGTTTACTTTGCCAGCATGAGCCAGGTGTACCCCTGGGACAGGGGCACAAATTTTGCGGTGGAAATTGGGCGCCGTGCAGCACGAATGATGCTCGAGGAATAAAAATCACTCAGCGCATAGGTTATTTTCTAATCTAATCTTGATTCCTAACTGGGGTTTACTATCTAGAAATGGGGCTAAGCTTGGTTCCTCAGTTCCATTTTTAGTAATACATAGATAACGGCTGTCACTGTTTAAAATCGAATGGATACACCTATATATGGGGGGTGTAACGGATGTGCATTCTGCTAATTAGGCTGAGAATAAAGAGAAATTAAGAATAAATTAATAGGATTAACAAAAGTTTAGCTTTTTAAGGTTTTTGAATCTTAAAGAAACCACAAATTTTAAGCAACAGCCCAGCTGTTTTTATTGTTTCTGAGTTGAGTCGGTGTTAGAATCTACGCACCGATTTCAATCTAGACATTCGATCGCATTTCACCAGCGGATCGAACGCGATAAATTAATTACCTTCGATACGCTCTATTAAGTGTTTATTTTTTTAGGACAACTCTCCCCCTTATAGGCGCGGGGAATTAAGGAGAAGGCATAATGAACGCTCAACAGGCATGGCAGGCTACCCTCGGACAATTGCAGATGGAACTTTCGCGTGCAGCTTATGATACCTGGGTGAAAAACACACAGCTGATCGCTTACGATCCACAAACTGCCACCTTTACCTTAGGAACTGCCAATGCTTATGCCTGTGATTGGCTGGAAAGCCGCCTGAAGTCTACACTGATCAACAAACTTAGTGGCATGATGGCTAGACCCGTTGAAGTTTGCTTCAAAGTATGGGCTGCCCCCTCTGCCCAGCAGGAAGAGGAGCAAGTTATCACCCAGAAAATCTCCCAGCCTGTTGAGACAAACAGCTTCGAGACGCATCTCGCGGCTAAATACCGCTTTGATAATTTCGTTGTGGGTCCGAATAACCGTTTAGCTCATGCTGCCAGCTTGGCTGTGGCGGAGCAGCCAGCCCGAGCTTATAACCCGCTGTTCCTCTATGGCGGTGTTGGGCTGGGCAAGACACACATCTTACATGCTATTGGCAATGCGGTTTTGCCGCGTGGGCTGCAGGTGCTGTACGTTTCCTCAGAAGAGTTCACCAACGACTTGGTCAACGCTATCCGCACCAAGACAACCGCCGCTTTCCGGGAGAAATACCGTCAGGTGGATGTACTGCTCATCGATGACATTCAGTTCATCTCTGGAAAAGATTCCACCCAAGAAGAATTTTTCCATACCTTCAACACCTTGCACGGACAGGATAAACAAATCGTGATGACCTCCGACCGCGCACCCAAATCGATGAGCACCTTAGAAGAGCGACTGCGTTCACGCTTCGAGTGGGGATTGACGGTAGATATCCAGCCGCCAGATTACGAAACCCGTTTAGCCATTTTGCGCACCAAAGCCGAAAAAGGTCACTGCGATGTGCCCGCAGATGTGATCGAAATGATTGCCCGCGAGATCCAAAGCAACATCCGTGAATTGGAAGGCGCTTGGAACCGCGTTCTGGCTTATGCTGAACTAACCGGAGAAAAGCTCACACTGCAGATGGCAAATAATGCTTTAGCCGACTTCTTCCCACAGCATCCAGATGTTGCCCCCGAGGATGTCATTGCAGCTGTCTCGCGGTTTTTTGGCGTGACCCCCGAGAGAATGCTCAGCAAAGACCGCTCTAAAGATATTGCCTTGCCACGTCAAATTGCTATGTATCTCCTGCGCGAGCAGGCGGGTATATCACTGCCAAAGATCGGCGAGGAGTTAGGCGGGCGCGATCACACCACGGTGATTTATGCCTGCGATAAAGTCGCCAACATGATGGACCGAGATGAGCGCCTCCGCCGGCAGGTTTTACAGCTGAGCGAGCAAATCTTTGGCTAAAGCCTCTACTCTGTTGTATTCTCCAGAACCTCAAAGAGGGTATCGCTAAGCGGCTCCAACTCGCCCCAGTTATCGCCAATCCGCGCTTCGGTAACCAACGGCACATCTAACTGCATAGTGTGCTCCATCACATCTCTGGCAACCCGGACGGTTTTCTCCAGCTCATCTTTAGGCACCTCGAAAATCAGTTCATCGTGAATCTGCAAAAGCATATCTCCATGCAAGTTAGCTTGCTTAAAAGCTGGCGGAAGTTGGATCATAGCTAACTTAATGATATCCGCAGCCGTGCCTTGAATAGGCGCGTTAATCGCCTCACGCTCTTCACGCTGGCGCAGCGCGTTATTCGTGCCTTTCTGTAAGTTGGGGAAGTAGCGCCGGCGACCTAAAAGCGTCTCCACATAACCTTGCTTGGCAGCTAATTGTTTGGTCTGGTCGAGCCATTGGCGCACCTTAGGAAAGGTTTCGAAGTATGTCTTGACGAAGTTCTCGGCTTCTGCTAATGTGAGGTCTGTAGAAAGGGTAAGACCGTAAGGGGTCATGCCATAAATTAGACCAAAGTTGATCGCCTTGGCGTGCCGGCGTTGCCTTTTATCAACTTGGTCTAAGGGAACGCGGTAAATCGCGGCGGCGGTGGCAGCATGAATATCCTGCCCCTTGCGGAAAGCTTCGATCATAGCTTCATCTTGTGAGATATGTGCGACAATACGCAGCTCAATCTGAGAATAGTCCACCGAGAGTAGTTTGTGCCCTGGCGCCGCGATGAAACCCTGGCGCACGCGGTTTCCTAACTCTGTGCGGGTGGGGATATTTTGCAAATTCGGATCTTGAGAGGCAATCCGACCGGTCACTGTGCCGGTCTGGTTAAAGGAAGTATGCACACGCCCCGTCTTCGGGTTAATTTGCTGCGGAAGGGCGTCCACGTAAGTGGATTTCAACTTCGTTAGCTCGCGGTAATCCAAGATCTCGCCAATGATGGGGTGCTGCCCGCGCATAGCTTCCAGCACACCTGCCGCTGTGGAAAGCTTGCCGCTGCTGGTGCGGCGGGAGCGGTCGGGTGGTTCTAAGCCCAATCGTTTGAAAAGCACATCTGAAAGCTGCTGAGGAGAATTGATGTTGAAGCGCTCACCCACATGGTCGTATATTTTGTCTTCAAGGAGCTCCAATTGTTGTTGCAGCTCCTTGGAGAATGCCTCGAAAAAGTCCTTATCCAGTAAGATGCCTTTTTCTTCCATCATAGCCAATACTGGGATTAGTTTGACTTCCACATTTGCGTTCAATTGGCTGGCGTTCCTGTCTTCTAATTCCTTTTCTAAAGGTTCCACTAAGCGCAGCGTCATCACAGCGTCGCCTGCCGCATAAGGAGCAGCTTTTTCAATCTTCACTTCAGCCATGTTGATTTGCTTTTTCCCTTTGCCAATCAGCTCTTCGATGTGGGTCATTTCCAAACCTAAGCGCTGCCAAGCCAAGGTCTTGAGCCCCAAACTGTGCGAATCGGGGTTGATCAGCCATTCGGCGATCATCGTATCAAATGTGATGGGGTGTAGATCAAAGCCAGCACCGTGCAAGCAAATCAGGTCGTATTTGCCGTTGTGCCCCACTTTACCAATTTCTGCGTTCTCAAGGAGGGGCTTGAGCGCTTCCCGCACGGTCTCTAAAGGCAGCTGCTTGCCCGTTTTATGCCCAACCGGCAAGTAATAACCTACCTGAGGGTCACCGGCTAAGGAGATGCCAACTAAATCAGCTTGTGTAGGGATGGTGCTGGTTGTCTCCGTGTCGAATGCGATACGTTTGCAGGCAGAGAGCGCATCCAGGCAAGCTTGCAGTTTTTCTTTACTATCCACAGTGATTGTTTTGAATTCTTCCTTACCCATTTGGTCCTCATCTGATTGCCTTTCAGCAAAAAGCACTTCTTGCCTGGCATTGGAAAGGCTAGGCTGCAGCTTTTTTTCGATGGTATGCAAGCGCTGAGTGAGCGTGCGGAATTCCAATTTATGGAAGAGGTCTTCGACGGCTTCGGGGTTAAAGCGCGAGAGCTCTGCTTGAGCAAGGTTCAGTTTGACGTTTAGATCGGTGCGAATGCGCGCCAGGTCTTGGCTAAGATAAGCAGAATCCCTACCTGCGCGCAGCAATTCTGCCGTGCGCCCGCCAATTTCATCTACGTGAGCATAGATTTCATCTAAGTTAAAGTATTGCTCCAGTAATTTGATTGCAGTTTTCTCGCCAATGCCTTTGACGCCTGGGATATTGTCGGAAGGGTCGCCCACCAGAGCTTTATAGTCAACCACTTGTTCGGGGTAAACACCTAATTTTCTTTTTACGTCTTCTGGAAAATATTCTTCAGTAGTGTTCGTGCGGCTGTTTGGCAGCGAGACAACGATGCGATTGGTCACCAGTTGCAGCAAGTCACGGTCCCCTGTAATGATTTTGACGCCTAAACCTTCTTTTTCTGCAGCCCACTTTGCTAAGCTGCCGATGACATCATCCGCTTCGTAGTTTTCCACCTCAATACGCGGGATATTGAAAGCATCAATCATCTCACGGATGCGCTCGATTTGTCCGCGTAAGTCCTCAGGCATCTTCGCGCGCGTAGCTTTATATTCAGGATAGAGGTCGTGCCGAAATGTTCTGCCGGTATCAAAAGACACAGCCAAGTAGTCTGGCTGTTCCTGTTCAAGAATGTGCAGCAATGTGTTGGCAAAGCCATAGACCCCGGCGGTAGGCTCGCCATGGCTGGTTGCCCAACGGGCGGTACCACCGGAAGTCAGCGCAAAGTAAGCGCGGTAAGCTAAGGCATGACCATCAATCAGATAGAGTATTTTAGGCATGGTAACCTCGGTTTATAGATGCATTCGATCGGCTTCAAAGATCATCAAAAAACTTGATACCAGAAGCTTTTTTTGCAGAGTCAGCTGCTGGGTCTGCCGGCAAGTGCTCCACCGCATTGCTGCCTGCCTCAAACTGGAAAAGCTCATCCTGCCAGGAGCCGCTACCTGCAGTCACGGCTTGACGCAGCCGCAGCCCGGAAAGATCTGGTATGCCTGACTGAGGGCTTTCGATGATATTAAGCTGCTGCAGAAGCTGTCGGCAGGCTTGCTCGGCAGTGCTCAAGCTGGTTTTGAGGGGAAAGATCAGCAGGCAAATAGCATCAGTGTCCACTTTTTGTGTCAGGACCAAAACTGGCTCTCGATCCGTTTGTTCAAAAGGCAGGAGGTGAAACTCTGGGGTAGAGAGCTGGCTATCTGTGCCAACCTGAACCATTGGCAGGTATTCCGTTGGGTCAAAAGTAACCCCTGGGCGACTGCTGCTAAAAAGCTGCCCATCCTTGAGCAGTACGGCAGCGACCGCTGAGCTATTTTGGATTGTTTCGGTCAGGATGGCTTCCAAATCTATGGACACAATCAGTTTGCTCCCGGAACAAAAAGGGCATCTCCTTTCCTTTTAGTTTAACATTTCTTACAAGGGGCTGCAAGCAAATCTCTGTTTGTGATGCGCATAGGTGTGATTTGATAAAATTACCGTAGAATAAGGATTAAATTTGATATTCACAGGAATTGTGATTTACTTAAGCCTAACGTAGATGAAAATAAGGAGCAATTTATGGATAACTTTGACGTTGTGGTGATTGGCAGCGGACCTGGCGGCTACGTCAGCGCAATACGGGCGGCACAGCTGGGCTTGAAGGTTGCTATCGTGGAACGAAAAGCCTTAGGCGGGGTCTGCCTCAATATTGGCTGCATTCCCTCGAAAGCACTTCTGCGCAATGCTGAATTAGTCTACTTGATGCGCACACAAGCAGCGGAGTTTGGCATTCATGCTGAGAATGTGACCTTTGACTATAACGCAGCCTACAAACGCAGCCGGCAGGTCTCTGAGCGCCTGACGAAGGGTGTGAGTTTTCTCATGAAAAAGAACAATATCGCTGTTATTGAGGGGCATGGCGAGGTTGCCAACCCCGGGGAAGTGCTGGTCAGGGCGGCTGATGGAGGGACACAAACCCTCTCCACACGGAATATTGTTTTAGCTACCGGCGCACACCCCACGATAATCCCAGGTATGGAGCCGGATGGCGAAAAGATTTTGGATTATGAGGATGCCATCCTGCTGCAGCAGCTGCCGAAGTCGGCGGTAATAATTGGCGCTGGCGCAGTGGGCGTGGAGTTTGCGACCGTCTGGAGCGCTTATGGCGTGGAGGTACATATCGTCGAGATGCTGCCGCATATCTTGCCGGCAGAAGACGATGAGGCAGCAGCCGAGCTTAGTAAAGCTTTCAGGAAACGGGGCGTGAAGATCCACGCGGGCACCAAAGTGCAATCTGTGCAAAAGACCGAAAACGGCGTGGAAGTGCAGATTGCTGGAGAAAAGGGTGAGGAAAAAATCACTGCTGAAACTGTGCTCGTAGCTGTTGGGTTCAAACCCAATTCAAGCAATATCGGGCTGGAAAACGTGGGTGTAGCGGTTGACCAGCGCGGTTTTGTGCAGATTGACGACAGCATGGCTACCAACATTCCTGGCATTTGGGCGATTGGGGATGTGACTGGCAAGCTGCTCCTGGCGCACACCGCCTCAACCATGGGCATTATCTGTGCGGAGGTGATCGCCGGGCTGCCTGCACGCAAGTTAGATTACCGCATGATCCCACGCGCAACGTATACGCAGCCCCAGGTAGCTTCTTTTGGATATACCGAAAAGCAGGCTCAGGAAGCTGGTTATAACGTGCGTACGGGCAAATTCCCCTTTATGGCGAACGGTAAAGCCTTGGGCTATGGCGAGACTGCCGGTTACATCAAATTAGTCATTAATGAGCACAACAACCAATTATTGGGCGCATCTTTGGTTGGACCAGAGGTCTCCGAGCTGCTGCCTGAGCTAACTTTAGCCCAAGCTAACGGGCTGACGGTGGAAGCCATCGCCCAGAATATTCACGCACACCCAACGCTTAGTGAGGTCCTTATGGAAGCTGCAGAAGCTGCTGAAGGGCATGCGGTTCACCTCTAAAGAGTCAATCTCTGAAATCCTAATCAACGATATCCTGTTGAGATGAGTACACAGAAGGCATCAAAAGCCTTTTGTGTACTTTTCGCTTAATAACGCTGAGGCGATTATTCTGCGGTGAAAAAAAGGTCTATTATGCTATACTTAGTGCATGAAAGTTGAACTGAGACGCTACGTCCTGTTAGTTCAACGATTGGCTGAACAGCCCGAATCTCTGTTGGCTGTGTTCAGTCTGCCTCCTTTATTTACGCCAACTGCTGGAGGAATCTTGCACACAAAATCTTCAGAAAGCCTAGAGGCATAGTTTCATGCCAGCTTTGAGCCTCAATGACCTGCTAGCGATTGGCTTATGCGTGCTGGCACTCGTGGCGCTGGGCATGAACTTTCTGGTGCACCGTAAGCACCCATACTCCGGGCTGCGCCACACCTCAGCAGTGCGTAGTACTGAAATATTAAGCCAGGCAGCTGCCGAACAAGGCAAACGCTTGACAATAGGCTTAGGTTTGGATGTTGCCGACAGCACCACAGCGATGGCGAGCCTGCCCGTGCTCGCGGCGCTGACTCGGCGCTCCATTTTTACCGATCAACCTGTGCGTGCCGCCAGCGGGGGTGGAACCTTAGCTTGCCTCAGCCAAAGCGTTGTGCGCGGCACCTATCAAGGGGCAGTTACGCCAGAACTTTTCAAACCTGATTACGCCTTGTTGGCGGGGCTTTCCTCTTATGCTTACTTGGCTGGCTTATTGCCCCAAGCGGCTTCACGCGCTAATGCTGGCGTAATGCTTTACGGTCTCCACCGACCGGAAAGTGTGTTGGCTGCTGATTTAGTTGAGCGTAAAGGAAACCCCGTGATTGTGCTAACTTCAGACCTATCCGCTCAGGCGGTGCTGCTGGCTAGCTCGGCTCAGCTCAGCTTGGGTGAGGATTTTTTTGATAGCGGCGCGAGCTTAGAGGTTAATCCCTCTGCAGCTGCAGCCCTGCGGGCACAAGACCTGCTGCGCATTGTGATCACTGTGGGGCTAATCCTGGGAGCAGTGCTGCGCTTGTTGGGGGTCTGGCAATGAAAAAGGCAATCCCCATACTCATCGCAGGGCTGAGCGGTCTGCTCGTTTTGGCGGCGCTTATCTGGCAGCCGCAGTTAGCGGGCTGGCTGGAGGTTGTGCTCAACTGGGCGGTGATTATTGCTTCTGTGGCAGCCTTGGTGGCGCTGGCAACCTTGCTATTGGCGCATACCCGTAAGATTATTAAGGTTAGGTATGGGTTTATTTACAGTGTGATTCTCGTAGGCGCTTTTTTGGTCAGTTTTGTTGGCGGGATGACCGCCGGCGTGGAGAACCCAAGCTACTTACGTTGGATCGCTGCAATCCAACAGCCCGCCGAAGCCAGCTTACTGGGGTTGGCAGCTTTGGTGATGGCGGCAGCAGCTTTGCGCCTCTTTCACCAGCGCGGTTGGTCAGCGCTCACGGTCTCCTTTGGCATCAGTGCTTTGGTATTCCTTGTGCTTGGGTTAGGCTGGCTGCAAGCGCTTCAGATTCCGCAGTTAGATATTGTGATTGGCTATTTAGAAGCCTTACCGCTGGTAGGCATGCGCGGCTTGCTGATTGGGATGGGCTTAGGCGCATTGCTCCTCGGTTTGCGCATTGTGTTGGGCTTGGAAAGGCCCTATGGTGAGTAGATGACCACTGATATGATCGTTTGCCCACATTGCGGAAAAGAAAACTTTCCTCAGGTAACCCATTGTGTCCATTGCGGAAAGGAGCTGGAGAATCTTTTTAAGATCGAAGGAATCGAGAGTACTCCGCCTATGCCAAGTAAGGAAGGCAGTGATCTCCCTGAAATCTTGAAGTCCTTACGTGAGGAAGAGCGCAAAGCAGCTGAACCAACAGAATTAACACCAATACCTGAAGAACAAGCAGAGCCCCCAGCGCTGACGGAAGGGGAAGAACAACTACCCCAAAAAGAAGAACCACAAGTACCAGAATGGTTAGCGCGCATTCGTACCCGCGCTGCCCAAGAAGCGGATGCTACAGGGGATTTAGCCAGCCGGGCTGGTACGATGGACCAGATGCGCTCGGGGGAGAAGCATGCTGAGATCGATAAAGAATTTACTTCTTGGATCGAGCGTTTGCGCGAAAGTAAACAGAGGGAAGTTTTGCAAAGCGCCCGCAAGGCATCCGAGGAAGGCGAGATTGCTGAGGGTGTGCCGGAGTGGCTGCAGAAAATCCGTGAATTGCATCCTGAAGTTGAAGGTGAAGAAACCCAACCTATAGAGAGCGAGCCCTTCGAAGAGGGCAGCCCTTCGGAGGGTGTTACTGCGCCAGGAGCAAGTGAGACGGATGAAGCTTCACGCGAAGAAACGCAGCCAGTGGAAGGGGCAACAACGCCATCGCCAGAGGCAGAAGCAGCCCAACCAGAGGAGACCGTTCCAACCGAGCCGCAGCAAGACCTTACCGCAGAACAGCCGGAGGAACAAGCTGAAGCACGAGCGGAAGCTCAGACCAAAGCGCCCAGTTCGGAGCAGGAGGCTGCTGAGATTTTGGAGCCGATTGTCGCGGAATTGGGCATGCAGCCTGAGGTGAGTGTGCCCCCTGAAGAATCTGAAACCGCAGAAGAACAAAGGGTTGCGCAGGATTTGCTCTTATTGCGCAGCCAAAAAGAACGTGCAGAAGTATTGCGTAACCTCATTGCGGAGGAGGGCAAGGCGTTCCCACCGGCACACAAGCCTAAAAGCTCGCATAAAAGCTGGTACCGTTTGGTGGTTGGGTTATTAATGCTAGCTGCCTTGATCGGAACGTTGCTTTTCGTTCCACCCCCAGCACTTAAGGAAGGCGCTGTGCCTGCCCATGTCATTGCGCTGCAAGAAGCCATGCAAGCCCTTGGCGCTGGGGATAAAGTGCTGGTTGTCCTGGATTACCAACCTGCTACCAGCCGTGAGATGGAATCTATGGCAGTGCCGGTGTTGCAGTTCATCGCTGAGCGTGGGGTAAGCTGGCAGTTGCTTGTAACCCAACCGAGCGGACTGTGGTTAGCTCAGGAGCTGGCATCTACCGCTGGGATTACCCCAATCCCTGAGGCTGTCTATCTGCCTGGAGGGAATTTAGGCGTATTCGCGCTGGCGATTGATCAAAATCAATCCTCACCGCTTTTGCCCTCGGGTTTGAGCGCTTTGAACAACTATCGTGCTATTTTATTGCTGGAAGATTCAGGCAGCCAATTTCAGGTCTGGATGGAGCAGGCTGCCCCTTGGTTGGGTAAAGGGAGATTCCTCGCGCTTGTAGCCAAACAGGATGCCGCCATGGTCCTACCATACTATGACTCGGGTCAGGTTACTGGTTATGCTGCTGGCACGCAAGAGGGAGCTTTAATGGCTCAATTACTTGGTCAGCAGCCCATGCACTTGCCCCATGAACGCGCTCTGCAAGTAGGATTGATCATCATGATGGTGATCCTGATCCTGTCCATGATCACGAAGGCAGAGGCAGATGCAACCGAGCGCCGAAAGGAGGAGAAGGCATGAACGCGCTTGACGTGATCATAGGGTTGATCGGCTTTGCACTTACGCTGATGGTCTTTAGCTACCTGTTAGGCGATAACTTTTTCTTCCGGGCTGCCCTCTATTTGCTGGTGGGAGTTTCTAGTGGGTATATTGCGGCGGTGTTGATTACTAAAGTGATCTTACCCTTACTGATTGCACCCATCCAAGCTCATAATGGACAGCTTACCCTTCTCACGGTGGTACCGCTCTTGCTCTGTTTGCTGCTTGTGCTTATGCTCTTCCCGCGTACAGTCAGCGCTGGAAAACTGCCATTAGCATTCCTGGTGGGAGTGATGGCAGCTTTGACCATCGCCGGGGTGAGCCGGGGAACATTGGCGCCCCAGCTGCTTAGCATTGTCAACCGCTTTAGCCCAAGCTTAGTCCAAACCAGTGGGGAGCCAGCTTGGGGGCAGATCCTCGAAGCTGTGTTCATTCTGTTAGGTGTGGTGGCTGTGCTTTTCACTTTCCATCATCGCACTCATCTAAAAGGCGATACTGAAGCACGCAGCGGGCTGGTAGAAGGGCTTTCCAGCATTGGTCAAGTTTTTATTGGCATTACCTTTGGGATGTTATTCGTTGGCTTTTACACAACCGCACTTACAGCACTGATTGCCCAACTGGGCACACTTAAAGACTTTATTCTGAGTTTAATAACAGGCTGAGGATGCACATGGAGCAGAAAACTTATCTCAGCATCGATATTGGCTCCCAGCGCACGCGTGCCTGGTTATTTCAACAACGCGAGGGATACTATCAACTCACCGGCAGTGCTACGGCTCAGACCACAGTTTCTGCTGGGCAAGATGTACGCGCCGGTGTGCGGCACGCTCTTCTGCAGCTGCAACAAACCAGCGGCATCCAATTGCTCGATACAGATCAACGCTTGATCCAAGGCTTGCAAGGTGTTGCTGGCACTGGCATCACCGTTTCGGCAGGCTATCCGCTGCGAACAGCCTTGATTGGGGTTTCATCTGATTTGTCTTTGGCGAGCTTGCGACGGTTGGTTGACCTTTTTTACACGGATGTGATTTTGGAGCTGGACCTGCAAGATGAGCTCAATCCTACGGCTCAGCTCGAAAAACTCATCCAGAGCGATGCGGATCTCTATGTGATCGCTGGAGGAACAGATGGGGGTAGCTACCACCCGGTGCGGGCAGCTTTGGAGAATATGCGCATCGTCTATCAGAGCTTGCCCCGTGTTATCCGCCCGCAGGTTGTCTATGCAGGCAATAGCGACTTGGCGGAAGAAGCGCGTGCAGAGCTGGAAGCTGGTCCAGATTTCCACTTGGCGGGCAATATTCACCCGCGCTTAGGGGTTGAAACAGTTGCGGCTGCTTGGCCAGCGATGCTGGAAGCTTTTGCTGCTTTGCGCCGGCAGCAGCTTAGGGGTTTGGAGGAGCTTGAACAGGAATGCAACACCTCCATGCTGCCGACTGCTTTTGCCATGAGCCGCATTGTTCGTCTGATTGATCGCATCCACCCGAATGGTAAAGGCACTTTGGCGTTGGATGTGGGCAGCAGCTCTACTACGGTGTTAGCTGCCCATGGCGATGAGTTTATCGGCAGCATCAACCGACCTGAGATCTCCAGCCGGACGGGCGAAGAGACTTGCCGCTGGTCCTCGCTGCCTATTGATGTGGAAACTGCCAGCATCTATATGCTTAACAAGCGCTTGCATCCTGCATTTTTACCGGATACCTTAGAAGATTTAGCCATTGAGCACGCTTGGACGCGTGTACGCTTGCAAGCTGCGTTACAGCACACTCAGGAAATATTCCCAAATTTTGCCTACCACCCAGAGCAGGGATTGTTTGCCCCTTATGAGCCGATTCTGCTTTCTGGGGAAAGCCTGATCCGAGTGCCAGCTGCACAGCAGTCCCTGCTGATAGCGTTGGATGGCTTGCGCCCGCATGGCATTACCACCTTTACCCTCGATGAGCGGCAATTGATGGCTGCTTTGGGCGCGTTAGCTGAGCTTGAACCGCTGCTTGCGGTTCAAATGATCGATGCGGGTGCTTTTGTTAACCTCGGCACAGTGATCACCGCTGAGAGCACGCAACACGCTAGCACAAGCTTGCTTACCATTGAGGTAGATCGCGAAGAGGCGGGGCGGGAAAAATTAGAGGTGCGCAAAGGCACGCTTAAACGCATCGAGACCCCTCAAGATCAGCGCACACGCATTTATCTTTCCCCCAGTGAGTTTACAGATGTTGGCATGGGTTATGTGGGCTTGGGGGGTTGGGTCACCGTCCCAGGCTCTAAAGTTGGCGTGGTGATAGATGGGCGGGGCAGACCTTTAGAACTGCCACAGGATGCCGAGCAGCGCAGCCAGACGATCTACAATTGGCTCTGGGAGTTAGGTGGTTAGCATGAGCATGCAAACCTTACAGATTGGTTGCAATCAACAAATTTATCGATCCTTCACTTTGCCCCTCAGCGGCACGGTTTTAGTACGCATCGGACAAGAGGTTGCAGCCGGCGATCCGATCGCCGAGGTTCGTATGCCAGCACGTTTTCAAGTATTCGACGTGGTCAATAATTTCAAAATTAATCCTCGGCATATCGATCGCTATATCGAACGCCTGGTGGGTGAACCGGTTAAAGCCGGCGACATCATTGCACAAAAATCCGGAATTATTGCGCGCATATTTCGTGCTCCTGAGGATGGCATGGTCGTCGCAATCCGCGATGGAAAGATCACGCTGGCATTGGGTGAGAAGGTGGTACAGGTGCTGGCGGCATTTCCAGGCACCGTCGTGGAAATTATTGCTGAACAAGGAGCCGTCGTTGCGACGCAAGGTGCCCTCCTGCAAGGCGTATGGGGCAACGGGTTGAATGTATCAGGCTTCCTTACACGCTGGGGTGAGGAAGCGGGCCTCGAGAAAGAGGATGGCATTGCAGGTAAGATTGTCGTGGTGGATCATTGTGCAAGCCGGGCACAGCTCAACCGGTATATGGCACAACAGCCTGCCGGCATGGTCTTTGGCTCTATCTTGCCACAGGTCCTCCCAGAACTAGAACGGGCTGATATTCCCACAATGGTATTGGTTGGGTTTGGAGAACTGCCAATTGACCCGATAAGTTCACAGATGCTGAAGCAGATGCAAGGGCAAACAGTCGCGCTGAACGCAACTTCTCCAGATCCGTTAGAAGGCACGCATCCAGAATTGATCTTGCCAGGCAGGGCGCAATTTACTGAACAGCTCTTCCCCACGGAAGAGCTGTTGAAAATAGGCAGGCGTGTACGCTTGCTGGGCAAACCTTATGCCGGCAGCGTGGGCACAATCATCGAGCTGCCAGAGCAGCCAGAAATGTTTGCCAGCGGATTGGTGATGGAAGCGGTGGTAGTACAGCGCGACGATGGGCAGGTAATTCGCGTACCACGCGCCAATATCGTCGTAATTATTGAATAGGGCTTAATTCGCGCTGTCATGGCTAATTAGAAACGTCCTGTTGACCACAATCCAGCCGATTTTGCCATCTGGAGCGCGTACTTTTTGCCAGAGGGTATTTCCAACCAATTTTTCTTCTCCCAAGAGCTCAACCTCACTGAGATTATTGAGATAAGCTAAAACCTCTGCGTTGGGATCAGCTTCGGCACGCATGCGCACGCCCACCTCGGAATTCACCAGCGCGAGAACTGGCGTGGGGTTAGAGTGGCGGTTGGCATGAGTGTTGGGGTGTTGCTTGGCTTGACGGCAGCTGTAGGAGAGGCTACGGCTTGCGTCTGGCTTGGTTTGATCGTTGGTACAGGCTCGGTGGCGGTTGCTTTCAGAAGAATTGACTTGGCTATAGGGACTATGTGTTATCGAATGGGATAAAACTGGGCCGTAGGCGCTGTATCCAATAATACTCCCAGCAAATAGTACGACTGCCAAGCAAAAGATTAGCCAGCCCTTGCACGCCGAGGTGGCAGCCCCGCAATCCAAAAGTTAGCAAAATCAATAGAAAGCTCAAGGCGCGGTAGGGAACAATAGATAAACAATGCTTCCCCAGCTAGTTCTAAGCTGCCATAAGCCAGCCAGCCAACATACCCGAAAGGAGCAAAAATCAGACCCATTAAAGCTGAGCTCAAACGTGGTAACTCTTTTTGACTGAGGCAATGCCAGGCAAAGATAATTACAGCTACAGTCAAGACGAAAGCCTCTTCCACGCTATTTTCCCTTATCCACGTCAACGGGACTCCGGCGGAAGACCAATGTTTGCCTGCCCTGGCAGCAGCTGCCAAGCCAGAGCCAAAATAGAAGAGCGCAGTAACAAGGGTGCCAAGCAAGCCCCGCCAGAAAAGTTTGAAGGAAGGTATCACTGCACTCAAACTGATGTTGAGCACTTGTGCCGCAAAAGGTGCGCTCACGACTACCACTAAAAGTAAAGGCACTGAACCCATTAAGATGGCAATCGCAAAAACAATAGCATTAAGTAACAAAATTAATAGGTGTTTTGGTTGGTAGGCAGCCTTGGGGAGGATATATCCTGATGTAAAAATTCGTCGACTTCTTCGGGGCGGCGTTTTTTATGAGCTGGCGCAGATTTTTTCTCTGTTTCTGCGGTTGCTGATAAAACTTATCCGGCGTTGTTTGGCTGGTGGAAAAGTTCGTAGACATCTCCATCTCCTTTTCGACCTGGTGAACACAACCAGCTTCTTTATATGGATTATAAAGCCTCTTCCGAACCCCGATTTTTTAGGGGATGCTGATTGGTATCCTGGAAGCGTGCGGTATAGCCTTAAGATTTTCTGCATCGTAATGGGTTGCGGTAAAATGGAGCCCATGAAAATAAAGTCTTCCAGCAAGTTGATCGCTTCTGCTCTCTTAATGCTGGTGTTTTTGGCTGGCTGTGGCGGAGGGACAACCTCGCTCACTCCAGAGCCCACGGCTACGACACCTTTGCTTTACCTGCTATAACCATTGAAAGTACGCTTGCAACTATGCAAACGCCGCTTCCAACAGCTGGAGGCGCGGCTGCTATCATCTTATGGGCGCCAGCAGGCAGCGACGCAGCCCTTGCGCAATCGCTCTCCGAGCAGCTGAGCAGCTATGCCAGCACCGTTGGCACGAGCTTTGAGCAGCGCCAGGATCTGAGCAGTCAGGACTTGGCAGGTGGCACGCGCGTCGTGGTGTCCTTAGCCCCCGTTGAGGCGGTGAGTGCGCTGGCAGCGGATGCGCCTACGGTGCAATTCTTGGGTTTGGGCTTACCAGAGACAGCAGCAAGCACAAATGTGCATCCCGTGAATAACACGGGGGTCTCGGTTGAAGATCGTGCCTTTTTGGCAGGGTATTTACTTGCGCTGACCATACCAGACTATCGCGTTGGGGTAATCTCACAGGCTGGGACCCAAGCTGGCGCTGCGACCGAAGGTTCGTTTATCGTTGGGGCACGCTATTTTTGCGGGCTGTGCAACTCGCGCTTTGGGCCAGTTTTGTACTACCCCATTACAGCGCAGATTGCGGACCCCACCAGCCAGGCGGATTGGCAAGCCGCCGCCGATGTGCTGCTCGCCAACACTGTTCAGGGCGTCTATATCCAGCCGGAGGTTAGCTCGCCAGAGCTAGTGAATTACCTCACCTCCTCAGGTGTAAAACTCGTGGGGACGGCTGGACAGGCAGGCTTGAATGACAGCGCTGCCTGGATTGCCGTGCTGGGCGCAGATCAGTCTATCGCGTTGACTGACATGGTTGGGCGGCTGCTGGCAGGTGAGCCGGTGGAAGCGGTAAACGCTAGCCTAACGCTTTCTCAGATCAATGCAGAGATCCTCACAGAAGGGAAACAGCGCTTGTTTGAAGAAACGCTGCAAAAGGTCCAGGCAGGCTTAATCCGCACCACGCCATATTAATTAATCTTGTTCTCGCCGTTCTCCGAGTGCGCAGCTTTGTTCTCGCCGGTCTCCGACCGAGCGAGGAACTTGACCGCAGGTCTCCATCATTCTCTATTCTCGTCAGTCTCCTGAGTGCGTAGCCTCCAGTAGGGTAGCATGGAAGAACATTGAATGCGAAGCCTGCCCGTAGGTGCTATGCAAGGCCACAAAAAGCCCTCATTTTTGTGCACCCCTCAAATCTATGAATTCTTGAATCAGTAACTTAGCAAAATTTTGCTTGACGAATAAGGCTTGGTCTGATAGACTCACGGCTTGCTGTATAGTCTGGAAAATAAAATCAGGCTTGCAGATTGGTTCGGCTTTTGATATACTTTTTTAGATACAGAGGAGCCGATATTTAATAATTTAATAACAAGGGCGCCGGCGTAGCTCAATGGCAGAGCAACCGCCTTGTAAGCGGTAGGTTATGGGTTCGATTCCCATCGTCGGCTCAGGTTAGCCGTTAGCGATTGGGATTGACATGGTCAACCTCAATCTCCAGCGGGTAAAGAGCTAGCGCCCAAGGAAACATGGACGGTTACCCAAGTGGACAACGGGGACTGACTGTAAATCAGTTGGCAGAGGCCTTCGGAGGTTCGAATCCTTCACCGTCCATCTGGATCTTAAAAAGATCCCGTTTGCGGCTGCCCTCATAGCTCAGTCGGTAGAGCGCGTTCTTGGTAAGAACGAGGTCATGGGTTCGAATCCCATTGAGGGCTTTTTGCCGAAATAAATTGTAAAAATGTAATTATGTTAAGGAGTTAAGGAGATAAGTATGGCTAAACAAAAATTTGATCGGTCAAAACCCCATATGAATGTGGGTACCATGGGCCACATCGACCATGGAAAGACCACCCTAACTGCAGCGATTACTAAAGTTTCTGCTCTACGCGGCTTTGGCGATTTTCGTGCGTTTGAGAGTATTGATAATGCCCCAGAAGAGAAGGCGCGTGGCATTACCATCAACATTTCCCATGTGGAATACTCAACACCGAAACGTCACTATGCGCACGTCGATATGCCCGGTCACCGTGACTATATCAAGAACATGATCACCGGTGCTGCCCAAGTTGATGGTGCAATCCTCGTGGTTTCTGCACCTGATGGCCCCATGCCCCAGACGTATGAACACGTCCTACTGGCACGCCAGGTTGAGGTTCCTTCCATCGTTGTCTTCCTCAATAAGGTTGACATGATGGATGACCCCGAGCTGCTTGAGCTGGTCGAAATGGAAATCCGTGAACTTTTGACCAAAAACGGTTTCCCAGGCGATGAAACCCCCATTATTCGCGGGTCAGCAAAGTTAGCCTTGGAAAGCACTTCGATGGATATCAACGCCCCGGAATACAAACCGATTATCGAGTTGCTTGATACGATTGATAACTACTTCCCAGAGCCTGTTCGCGAGCTGGATAAGCCCTTTATGATGCCGATTGAAGATGTGTTCACCATCAAGGGTCGGGGTACTGTGGTGACTGGCCGTATCGAACGCGGTCAAATCAAAGTCAACGACCCTGTGGATATCGTCGGTTTGCGCGATGACATTCTGAAATCGGTTGTTACTGGCGTAGAAATGTTCCACAAGACCTTGGATTATGGTATGGCTGGGGATAACGTTGGTTTGCTCCTGCGCGGTATTGATCGCGACCAGGTGGAACGCGGTATGGTTGTGGCAAAACCGGGCAGCATTACGCCCCACACGACCTTTGAAGCCAGCGTTTACATCCTCAAGCGCGAAGAAGGCGGCCGCCATAGCGCATTCTTCACCGGTTATCGCCCACAGTTCTACATCCGCACGATGGATGTAACTGGCGATGTGACCCTGCCTGAAGGTGTTGAAATGGTTTTGCCTGGCGATAACGTGAACGGTTTGAAGGTCAAACTGATCACTCCCGTGGCTCTGGAACAAGGTTCTGATTTTGCTATCCGCGAAGGCGGCTTGACCGTGGGCGCTGGCAAGATCACGAAGATTATTGAATAAATTTGAGAACGGAGGAAACATGGCTGCTCCGGAAATGAAGCAGCCATGTGGATGAAAAATGGCATCGAAAAAGAAAGATATTAGACCAGTGATTTATTTGGCTTGCACCGAGTGTAAGGAACGCAATTACACGACTGAAAAGAATCGGCGCAATGATCCTGGTCGTTTGGAATTGATGAAATATTGCCCGCGATGCCGTCAGCATCGTTTGCACCGCGAGGTGAAATAACCTTCGTCAGCCCAAGGCTGGCAAAGGTTGCCTAGGTCAGTAGCTCAATTGGCAGAGCACCGCTCTCCAAAAGCGGGGGTTGTGGGTTCAAGTCCTACCTGACCTGTTGAGAAAAGAACTTAACGCCGTGCCAGCCGCGGCGTTGAGTTATCAACCAGGAGTATTGTGATGGCAAAGGGTAAAAAGAAGAACAATATTTTTCAGGGCATTTCGCGCTATTGGCGTGAGACGGTGGGCGAGTTGCGCAAGGTTACTTGGCCAACCCCTAAGGAAGCTTGGGCTCTCACCAAGATTGTTTTAATCGTTACGGTGATTATGGCTGCAATTTTAGGCATTTTGGACTTTGCCTTCAGTCAACTCATCGGGCTGCTGGTTGGATAGTTTAGAAAAGGGGCCAGAAAATGGCCAGTGCTATGGATAACGAAGAATTAATGGATAACGAAGAACCTAAAGTAGAAATCGAAGGCGAAAAGCTGGAGGATTCCTCTCTGGCTTCTGTGCCAGCCTCTGATGAAGAAGCCTCAGGCGATGCGCATAAAGGCGAACGCCAGTGGTTCGTTATCCATTGCTATTCTGGGTACGAAAATAAGGTGCGCAAAAACTTAGAACAGCGCATCGAAACGATGAATATGAAGGATAAGATCTTCGACGTTTTCATCCCGACTCAAGATGAAATCGAAGTTCGGGATGGTAAGCGCCGCACAGTGGAGCGCCATGTGTTCCCTGGATACGTACTCGTCGAAATGATCTTGGAAGAAGATTCTTGGTTTGTAGTGCGCAATACCCCGGGCGTAACGGGGTTTGTGGGCATGGGCGATGAACCTACGCCGCTCCGTCCTGAGGAAGTGGCAGCAATTATGCGCCGCGCTGAGGACGAGTCGCCGACCTTTAAGGTAACTTACCATGAGGGTGATCGTGTGCGCATTATCGACGGTCCATTTAACGACTTCCGTGGCACGGTCGCAGAGGTTGATATGGAGCGCTCCAAGATCCGCGTGATGGTGAACTTCTTCGGGCGCGAAACGCCTGTGGAATTAGACTTCTTACAAGTAGAAAAGGCATAAACCGGAGGAATCCGGAAATTCGTGGGAGGGACAAATATAGTCCCGTTAGCACCACAGAGGAGATGTGTAGTGGCAAAGAAAGTTAAAGCAGTTGTAAAACTTCAAATTCAAGCCGGGAAGGCGAATCCCGCTCCGCCGATTGGTCCTGCGTTAGCTCCGCATGGCGTCAATATTATGGCGTTTTGCAAGGAATATAACGCGCGCACAGCCAATCGCATGGGCGAGATTATCCCAGCCGAGATCACCATCTTTTCAGATGGCTCGTTCAAGTTCGAACTGAAATCACCTCCAGCTTCAGTGCTGCTCAAAAAAGCCGCTGGAATTGAGAAGGGTTCTGCCAATCCGAGAAGCGAAAAAGTGGGCACCATTACCCGTGCTCAGTTGCGCGAGATTGCTGAAATGAAGATGAAAGATTTGAACGCCATCGACATTGAAGGTGCGATGAAGCAAATTGAAGGTACTGCCCGCAATATGGGGATTACCATCGTCGATAAATAAATTGAATCAGTTGTGGGAGGGTAGGCTCTACCCGTTAAAACCACGAAGGAGTTATGATGCCCAAACATGGCAAGAAGTATGAAAACGCACTAAAACAGCTGGATCTGAATAAGGTTTACAGCCCAAGAGAAGCCTTGGAACTTGTAAAAGAGGCTGCCTTTGCCAAATTTGATGAAACAGTCGAAGTGCACTTGCGAACGAACCTTGACCCACGGCAAGCGGATCAGCAGATCCGTGATGTGGTGGTTTTACCGAACGGATTGGGCAAGCAAATCCGTGTCTTGGTCTTTGCGCAAGGGCAGGCTGCAGCTGAGGCTCGCGAAGCCGGCGCAGATTTCGTCGCCGAAACTGACGAGGAGATGAACCGCATCGCTCAGGGCTATACCGATTTCGATGTAGCCGTGGGTACGGTGGATATGATGGGGAAGGTGGGGCGCTTAGGCCGCGTTTTAGGCCCGCGCAACCTCATGCCTAACCCCAAAGCCGGCACAGTGGTGCAGCCAGAAGATATCACCCAGGCGATCAAGAGCGCCAAAGCTGGCCGGGTGGAGTTCCGCCTGGATAAGTCCGCAAACATCCACGTTCCTATCGGGAAGGTTTCCTTCTCTGTCGACGCCTTAGAAGAAAATCTGGCTGCCCTAATGAGTGCCATCCGCAAAGCGCGTCCAGCGGGGGCGAAGGGAAATTTTGTGCGTAAAGTAACCATCGCTTCCACGATGGGTCCTGGTCTCAAAGTGGATCCAAACGAGGCGTTGAATATGGAGTCTAAGCAAGTTTAAGCTTAGAGTTGGCAAGATGTGATATACTTGCCCCCCAGACAATTGAATAGTGGTCTTCACTGAAGAAAGCTGGTGCCGTTACGGCTTAATATCCTGCCAAGGTGGAGGTTGAGAACCCTGTCAATAATAGACGCGTACTTAAATCTCTTTCCGCAGGATAAACGGAAAGAGATTTTTTATTTTCACCGAAAGGAGGTGAAGCAACATTGGCTTTTACAAAACAAGAAAAAGAACAAATTGTTGAACGGTACCGTGAAAGGTTGGCGAAAAGCGAGGCAATCTTCGTACTATCATACGAAAAAATGCGCATGCCTGAGGTGAACGCAGCCCGAGCACGTCTACGTGAAGCTGGTGCAGAGTTACATATCGTCAAGAACCGTTTATTCAAGCGTGTGTTGGATGAATATGGTTACAGTTACGATGACAGCTTCTGGGAAGGCAATAACGCCGTTGTGTTTGCGCCGGAAGATGCGCCGGCAACGGCGAAGATCGTTGCCGACATTGCTAAGGAAAATGCATCCTTTGCAATCCGAGGCGGCTATTTGGATAAAGCTTTCTTAGATGCAAAACGCGTCGCAGCCTTAGCCGAATTACCCACTTTGCCAGTTATGCGCGCTATGTTGTTAGGAACAATTTTGGCGCCAGCCAGCAAACTTGTCCGCACGATTGCCGAGCCCGCCCGCGGGTTGGCAGCCGTGATCCGAGCCAACTCGGAAAAGCAGCCTGTGGCTGCATAGTTGTCAACATGCCTTTTTGAAAGGCTAACATATTATAAAAAATAGAAATAAAATAGGAGTAAATTAAAATGGCAGATTTAGAAAAAATTGTAGAGGAACTGAGCCAACTTTCTGTGTTGGAAGCCTCTGAACTGGTCAAACTTCTCGAAGAGAAATGGGGCGTTTCCGCCGCTGCACCTGTGGCAGCTGTTGCTGCTGGTCCGGCTGTTGCTGCACCCGCCGAAGAAGAAGAAGAGAAAACCGAGTTCAATGTGGTGCTCAAATCCACCGGTCCCAAGAAGATCGACGTCATCAAGGTCATCCGCCAACTTACCAGCTTAGGTTTGGTTGAAGCCAAGACTTTAGCCGAGACCGAAGGCGGCAAGGTGCTTGAGGGCGTGAGCAAGGAAGTCGCCAACGACGCTAAAGCCAAGCTGGAAGAAGCCGGCGCTGAAGTTATCTTGGAGTAATTCCTCTTTAGACCAAAAAAGCCGTATTTTAGGATACGGCTTTTTTAATTTAAGCTCTCTTGTGGGATTATGCTAACTGGCGGATGACCAGCACAACCTTCCCCTGAATTTCCACGATGCTTGGGTCTTCGATGATAATGGGCTTCATCAGCGGGTTGGCTGGCTGCAGGCGTACTTTGCCATTCTCTAAATAAAAATATTTCAATGTGGTTTCATCCCGATCAGAAAGCCACACCGCGACCATCTCGCCGTTACGCGCTTGGTCTACCTTTTTCATCACCACAATGTCGCCATCGTTAACCATAGCATCGATCATCGAGTCCCCAAAAACGCGCAGGGCATAGAGCTGCTCAGTGCCGTCGTTTTCGGGCAGCAAACCGCGGGCAATCTCCACGCCAGAGTCGGGGTCATAGTAGCTGAAATCCGAAGGGGGCACGGGCATCGGCTCGCCAGCGACGATATTGCCCACCAGCGGGATATTAATGACTGGCTCGAGTAAACGTTCTGCAGCGGATTTAGCCGCTTGTAGCCGAATGCCTTTTGCATTCTTGATCAGATTGATGCCGCGCGAAACGTTGCTGCTGCGCTCGATATAGCCCATTTCGGCTAACTGGTTGAGATAATAGTTCACTACAGAAGTGGAGCTTATCTCGGTGTAATCGCAAATTTCGCGAATAGAAGGTGGGTAGCCCTTCTCGAGTTGATAGCTTTCCAGAAAGGTGAGGATTTTTTTGTGTCGCGGGCTTAATCCGCTTTTGCGTCTTGCCATGTTACCCTGCTTTCTCTGGTTTGTTTGATTAATTATTGCATAAATAATATCAGAACAAATGTTCACTGTCAAGGGTTACTGATTTTAATAAACTGTCAAGGTTAAATAGAAGTGTGCTAATGCTGGCAATTTAGAAGTGGACCGTTGTTCAGTGGATTAGTTGCCAGTATGGAACTTTTTGAAATTTATCCGTCTGTTATTGCGAGACCCTTAGGGGCGAACCCCGCAGGGGCGAGGCAATCTTCTGCCATGTTAGAAAAGATTGCTTCGTCGGGCAAAGAGCGCCCTTCTCGCAATCACAGTGGTCTGTCAGTGGCTGATATATACGTCATCTATTTCTCTTGTTCTCGCCGATCTCCGAGTGCGCAGCCTGCCCGCAGCGAACCATACAAGGTCACGAGGACATTATCACTTTACTCTTACACTAATATTAATAAACATCCTATTTAATTCTTTTAGCGTATAATCATGCATCGTCAGCTTATTATTGTGAGGCATACATCTGTGAGTATTAGCCAATTTTTTAAACAAATCGATTTTTCTCCGCGTTCAATCAAGGAGTATGTGCTTATTTTGGTGGGCGCGTTTATCCAAGCCTTGAGCTTGCGCCTTTTTTTGGTGCCAGCACAGCTGGTTAGCGGCGGCATCAGTGGCGCAGGACAGCTGCTGAACTATGTTTTTAACACCCCCATTGGTTTGGTGGTGGTGCTTGGGAATATCCCTCTCTTTGTTTTGGGTTGGCGTTATTTGGGCGGTCCACGCTTTGCTGCCCGTACGATGCTCTCAATCCTTAGCTTTTCGGTGTTTACAGATTTGCTCATCTATCTTACCGGCACAAGCCCCATCACGGACGACATTGTGCTTAATACCCTCTATGGCGGAATCACTTTGGGTGTGGGGTTAGGCATCGTATATCTCGGGCGCGGCACGAGCGGTGGAACGGATATCTTAGGACGGATCCTCAATCGGAATTTTGGCATCTCCATCTCCATGGCATACCTCATTACCGATTCGCTCGTGGTGCTGCTGGCAGGTTTTGTGTTTGGCTGGGAGAGAGCGCTTTATGGTTTGATATTGATTTATGTCAGCGGTGTAGCTGCGGATATGGTCTCCCAAGGGTATAACTTTACGAAGGCAACCTACATCATCACCGTAAAGCAGGATGAAGTTATTAATGCTATTCAAACTCAGTTGGAGCGCGGGGTCACCATCATCCCAGTTAAAGGGGGTTACTCCCAACAGGAAAAAAGCATGCTCTTTTGCGTCGTTTCTTCTGCCGAGGTCACCCGACTAAAAACGCTTGTGCATGATATTGACCCAGGCGCGTTCATGGTAGTGGGTCAGGTGAGTGAGACCTTAGGGGAAGGCTTCAAACCCCTCAAAGAGGATTGAATCACAACCCCAAGTCCTTTGCCGATGGGTGCAAGAACTGATTAGTTTGACTCCCTATATAGTAAAATTCTCGCTCTGAGGAGACTGTTATGCCCAATAACAACTTACCCCCTGCCTGGCTGCGCTCTGTGCTGCACTTCCCTACACGGGATTATCTAAGCAATCCGTACCCCGCTTTGGGGGAGACAATCTCCATTCGACTGCGTGCGCCAGTCAATGCACCGATTGAGCAGGTTGTGCTGCGCACCTTTCCTAATGGCGAGCAGCAGCTTACCGAAATGCAGCCAGAAGGTGAAGAAGCAGGCTGGCTCTGGTGGAGCGCAAAGCTTACCGTGCTCGAACATCGTGTGCCTTACCGCTTTGCTATCCAAACTAAGGAAGTGGTATGGTGGCTCAATGCCGCAGGAGTGAGCCAAAAGCTGCCCTTTGATCTTTTTGACTTCAAGCTCTTAGCTGATACACCTCCCATTTCGTGGCTGCAGAATACCGTTTTTTATCAAATCTTCCCTGACCGCTTTGCCAATGGAGACCCAAGTAACGACCCGCAGCAGGAAGCGCTGCCTTATCAAAACTGGCACCGCCAGACCTTCCCTTGGGGGCAGCCAGCCCCGCATGAGCCGGGTTTGCTTCCTTTTTATGGAGGTGATTTGCCGGGGATCCAGCAGCACATCGATTATCTTGAGCAGTTAGGGGTTAATGCGCTCTACCTCAACCCAATCTTCACGGCTTTTACGAATCACCGTTATGATGTGTGTGATTATTTTCATGTGGATCCGGTTGTGGGTGGAGACGAAGCCTTGGTAGATTTAGCCCAGGCACTTCACGTGCGGGGTATGCGCTATATTTTGGATATCGTCCCTAACCATTGCGGCATAGGGCACCCTTGGTTTCAGAAAGCTCGGCAAGATCCAAGCAGCCAAGAAGCGCAGTATTTCTTTATTGATCATGAAGCAGACTTATATGAATCCTGGTTAGGCTTTGGCTCGCTGCCCAAGCTGAATTATCGCGCCCCGGAGCTGTGCAAGCTCATGTTTGCCGGCGAGCAGAGCGCCTTCCGCTACTGGCTGCGCCCGCCCTTTGAGGCTGACGGGTGGCGTGTTGACGCCGGGAATATGCTTGCGCGCCAAAATGATCAGCAGTTAGGGCACACCATCATCCCGCAAATTCGGCAGGCAGTCAAGCAGACCAAGCCGGAAGCGTATTTGATGGCTGAGAATTTTTTTGAGGCTTCCGCTCAGTTGCAAGGCGATCAATGGGACGGGGTGATGAACTACTTTGGCTTTTATAACCCGCTGTTTTTCTGGCTGAAGCCCTTTAGCCAAACCGCCGTGGGCTGGAAGGGGAAGCTTGCTGCGGAGCAGCCTTGGCTTACCGAAGTGGTGCTCAAAGCTTGGCAGGAGACCTTGGCTGCAATCCCATGGGCGCTTGCCTTGCAGCAATTCAATTTGATTAGCAGCCATGATGTTTCACGTGCACTCACGGCTCTGGGTGGCGATAAACAGCTATTACGCTTAGCTGCGGTAATCCAGTTTACCTTCCCGGGTGTTCCTTGCCTATACTATGGTGATGAAATCGGGTTGGAAGATGCCGAAAGCTTCGGCAGCCGTAATTGCTTCCCATGGGATGAGAGCAGCTGGGATCAGGATTTGCTCAACTTTTATAAACGCCTGATCGCCTTGCGCAAACGCCACCCCGTGCTTGCAGAAGGGGCTTTCCAAGTGCTTTATGGCGCTGAAGACATGCTGCTCTATCAACGTGTGCTTGGTGATGAACATGTTTTAGTGAGTGCCAACCGAGCTCCACAACCGCTCCCGCCGGGTGAACTACTGCTACCCGAAGCCGCTTTCCCGGCTTCAGCGACTTTTGTAGGCTTTTTTAGCGGTGCTGGGGCTTCCGCGCAAGGCAGCCGGCTCTGGCTGCCGGAGCTGCCGACTGGCGCGGAAATTTGGCTGCAAAAGTCCTGAGCCTGCCACGCTTTGCACGTGATACACTTAACCAGCAGAAGAACCTGATTGGAAAACCAAGTACATGGACCTTTCCATTTGTATTATTACCCTCAACGCGCGCGAGTACCTGCGGGCTTGCTTAGAATCCATCCAGAGGCATAGCCCGGCGCTTAATTATGAAATCATCATCGCCGATAATGCATCCACGGATGGCACGGCGGAGATGCTGGCGCAAAATTTTCCTCAGGTGCGTCTCATCCAGAACGAAGAAAACCTGGGCTTCACACAACCCGTCAATCAGATGTTGGCTGTAGCACAAGGAGATTTTTTTGTGCTGCTCAACCCAGATACCCAGCTGGTGGAGGATGTGTTTACCCCTTTGGTCGCTTATCTCAGAGCTAACCCGGAGGTAGGCATTGCGATTCCAAAGGTGCTCAACGCCGATGGCAGTTTTCAGGCGCAAAGCCGGCGCGGTGAAGCCAGACCAGTTGAAGTCTTTGGTTACTTTTTAGGCTTAGGTAAGCTTTTCCCGCGCAGCCGCAAGCTCAATGGTTACCTGCAAAGCTGGCTGCCGGAGGACGAAATTGCCGAGGTAAAAGCCGTTTCGGGTTCGTGCATGTTCATTCGGCGGGAGACCTGGCAGCAGGTAGGTGCCTTTGATGAACAGTTCTTTGCTTATCAGGAAGATAGCGATTACTGTTTGCGGGCACGCCAAGCCGGCTGGAAGGTGATGTACGTGCCTTTGGCTAAGCTTATCCACTTCGGCGGACAAGGCGGCTCCAGCGCGCAGCCTGTGCAATCCATATATCAATGGCACCGATCTTATTACCTTTATTACCGCAAGCACTTTGCCAAGGATTATTTTTTTCTCTTCAACTGGTTCTACTACTTGGCGATGGTACTGAAGCTCGCATTAGCGCTGCTCGTGAATCTCTTTAAGCCCCATAAATAACAGAACGCAGGATAAGCGCTTCAGCGTTTTACTTGAGGTATAAGCTTTGTTATCGGCTCAGGCGCAATATGGCAGCCACATCTTTGCCGGTGATGTCGTGATGCTCGCCAAGCTTCCAGCCGCGGTTGTCGATGCGCTCAGCGACCTTTTCTGCAGCCTCATCCGGGTCGATGCCGTAAGCCGTTAAGCTGGTGGGCATACCCAAGCTATGGAAAAACGCCGAAGTTGCTTCAATGGTCCGATCGATGCGCTCTGCGTACTTTTGAGTTTTAATGCCGAAGACCCGGTAACCATATTGTAAGAGCTTGGCTTGCTTTTCTTTGCGCTTATACCACAGCAGCCAAGGCAGCACGGCAGCTAAGGTCTCGGCATGAGCTAAACCATAAAGTGCGGTAATCTCATGGCCAATATCGTGGGTAGCCCAGTCCTCGGGCACGCCGCGGTTGATCAGGTGGTTGAGGGCATTGGTCGCAGCCCACATAAAATTCGCCCGGGCATTGTAGTCTGGCGGGAATTGCAAAGCTTTGGGTGCGACTTCGATCAAAGAGAGTAAAAGCGCTTCGGCTTGCCGATCCTGCACAATTTGCCCGACAGGATAGGTGAGGTATTGCTCCAACACGTGCACATAAGCATCTACAATGCCGTTGCGAATCTGCTTCTGGGGAAGCGAATAGGTTGTTTCTGGATCTAGGATAGAAAACTGGGGAAAAACTAAATCGCTGCCAAAGGAAAGCTTTTCCTGAGTGCTGCGGCGGGAGATGACAGCATTATGGTTCATCTCGCTGCCGGTAGCAGGCAAGGTAAGCACTGTTCCCAATGGAATGGCTTTTTTCACCTTATTGATGCCATCGCCAGCAATAATTTCCCAAGGGTCGTCGCCTTGATAGGCAGCCGCTACAGAGACAAACTTGGTGCCATCAATAACCGAACCTCCGCCGACAGCCAGCAAGTAATCGACTTGCTTTTTCTTCACCTGTTTGACGGCTTTCATAAGGGTATCGTAATCCGGGTTGGGCTCGATGCCGCCAAATTCCACCACTTCGCGCTTCTTGAGTGCGGCGATCACTTGATCATAAACGCCATTTTTCATGATGGAGCCGCCGCCATAAAGCAGCATGACCTTGGCTTTTTTGGGGATAAGCTTATTGATTTTGGGAATCGAGCCGCTTCCAAAAACAATGCGGGTGGGGTTGTAATAGGTGAAATTGCTGATCATTGTTTCCTCCTTAAACACCTGAAAGCTCTGGTAATGCAGCTTCTAAACTGTACATATCAGGATTATATCCGAGGAATAAAGCTTTTGTGGGGGTAAAAGTGCAATGAACCCGAGTTGTAAGGTACCTTAGGTTAGCTTAGACTTCAACACGGTACTTTTCACCCGGATGGTAATGTACATATACTGCACTGATGTTTTCTATATTTTCCTTAATCTTCTTTTCCACTAAGCTGGAGATAAAATCGCCATTTTGAACGCTAATCCGACCATCGACGCTGAGTGTGAGGTTGATGATGTAATTGAGGCCAAAACGGTGGGCGAGTACTTTATCAACAGCCTTAACGCCCTCTACGGAAAGCGCCAGGTTTGTAATTTTTTCGTTCAATGCCTCCCCTGGGACGGTATCCATCAGCGTGGAGGTAGATTCTTTCAAGATCGAGATACCAGTGCGTAATATAAAGAGCGCGACCACAGCCCCAGCCAAAGGATCCACCCAAAGGTAGCCCAACCGCCCAAGGAAGATGCCCAATGCGGCAGCTCCAGCAGCCATAATATCGTTGAGGTGATCAGAGGCTAAGGCAATCACAGTTTGATTTTGGGTGCTTTTGCCGATACGAGAGGTTATCAGGAATAAAACAACTTTGAGGATTACTGTGCCAATTGCGACCCAAAGCGCCAGCATGCTGCTGCCAACGAGATTATTATTGCCTCGCAACAGTTGAAACAAAGTATCGATAGCATTCCAAAAAATGGTGATGGCTGTGGTGATCACAAAAGCGCCCACAACCAAAGCGCCGATACTTTCATATTGCGTATGCCCATAAGGGTGATCATCATCAGCGGGTTTTTCGGCAGCGCGCACGAAAAAAGACACCACTAAGTAATACACCACATCGGATGTGGAGTTAATCCCATCAGCCAGAAGGGCAGGGGATTGACCAAGAATTCCAACGCTTGTTTTGACCAGCGCTAAGAGCGCATTAACCCCTAAGCCAAGAATTACAGTTAATTTACTTTGTTTATTACGTTGTTCATTTTCCATTTTGTTTTTAGCCAGCTTGCCATCAAGATTTTCGATCTTTTACTTACTGCTCGGTTTGCTGCGATCGTTGCACATTACTACTATGTCTTCTTGGTGTATTTATTGAGGAGCGCGGTGGGTTACCGATCGAGCCCGACGGCTTTACGCATGCGCGCTAACACCGGTTGGGCGATAGCGCGTGCTTTTTCAGCACCGGCTGCCATAACACCATCCAAATATGCGTGGTCATCGATCAGCTCGGTATATTTACGCCGCGGCTCGGCAAATGTTGCCAGCATAAGCTCGGCTAGCTCTTGTTTAAGCGCGCCATACGCTAAGCCGCCCTGCAGGTACAAGTTGCGTACTTCTTGCAAGCGCTCCGCTGGCGCAAACAAACGGTAAATATGGTACAGATTATCGCTATCCGGGTCTTTGGGTTCTTCAGGCGTTTTGCTATCGGTCACGATACGCATAACTTGCTTGCGCAAGGCTTTTTCTGGTGCAAAGATGGGTAAGGTGTTGTTATAGCTTTTGCTCATCTTGCGGCCGTCAATCCCAGGTACTGCTTGCACATCCTCCGGGATGATGCCTTCGGGCAGCTTGAGCGTCTGCCCATAGATGCGGTTGAAATTCTCGGCGATGTCGCGGGTAATCTCAATATGTTGCTTTTGGTCCTGCCCGACAGGCACCACATCCGAATCATAGAGCAAAATATCAGCAGCCATCAACACTGGGTAGTTATATAAGCCCATGTTCACGCCGTCATCTGGATCGCGCCCCAGCTCGATGTTTTTTTCTACTTGGGCTTTATAGGCATGCGCGCGGTTCATCAAACCTTTAGGCGTGACGCAGGAGAGCAGCCAAGTGCACTGGGGGATTTCTGGGATTGCTGACTGACGGAAGAAAATCGCTTTTTCCACATCTAATCCCAGGGCAATCCAACTGGCAGCAACTTCGTATATCAGCGTTTGCAGTTCTTGGGGTGTTGGTGTGGTAGTGAGAGCGTGCAGGTCCGCCACGAAGTACATACCGAGGTATGTATCAGTTAGGGCAATTGCTGGCTTGTACATACCAAAATAATTGCCAATATGCGGGGCGCCGGTGGGTTTGATGCCGGTTAATGATATTTTCCTCATTCTCAATTCCTTATTCATTCGTCGCAAAAAATTATAACCCAGAAAAGTCATGATTCACTCTGGGAGAAAGTCATGCATAAAACAACGCCAAGCTTTAGCTAGCAGGGTACAATAAATGTGAGAGAATCATGAGCAGCAGACACCCGTGGAGAGGTTTTATCAATGCCAGCGATGAAAAGCCGGCAATTAACAAAGAAATTTTAAAGCGCGTTTGGCAATACGCAAAGCCCTATCTCGGCGGCATTTTAGGTTCACTCGGAGCAATTCTCATCACCACATTGCTCCATCTGCTCAACCCGCTCATCATGCGCCAGCTGGTAGACGTCGTTCTTCCCAATAAAGACATTCACTTATTAGCGCTTTATGCGGGGGCTCTCTTCATAGTTCCGCTCGTCAGTGGTGCCTTCCAGCTGTTGGAGCGCTATTTCAGCGCTCGCGTTGGCGAAGGTGTGATTTTCGACCTGCGCGTGGCACTTTATGACCATTTCCAGAGCATGCCGCTGCACTTTTTCGTCAATACGCCCCTGGGCGAGATGATCAGCCGTCTGAATAACGATGTGGTCGAGGCACAGAACGCCGTTAACCGCACGCTGGTGAGCTTGGTGACGAACGTTATCCAAGTGGCGAGCTTGCTGGCGGTGATGTTTTCGCTCAACTGGCAGCTGACGTTGCTGAGCGCGGTGATTGTGCCGCTCTTTGTTTTGGCAGCTCAAAAACTGGGAAAGGTGCTGCGGCGCATCTCCCGTCAGCAGATGGAAGTGAATGCGCGCATGAATGCCAATTTAGGCGAGACGCTGAACATAGGCGGGGCGCTGCTGGTCAAGCTTTTCGGCAAGCAGCAAGATGAAACCAAACGCTTCAGCACTTACGCCCGCGAAGTGCACGACCTGGGGATCCGCCGAGCAACCACCGCGCGATCTTTTATGGTGCTGCTGAGCGTCCTGATGGCAATTGGGACAGCGCTGGTTTGGGGCTTGGGAGGCAGTATGGTCATTGCCGGCGTGATCACATTGGGCACCATTATTGCTTTTGCGAGTTACTTAGCTCAGCTCTATGGCGCCTTTCAAGCGCTGGTCAATGCTCCTGTGGAGTTTGCTACCTCGCTGGTCAGTTTTGAGCGTGTATTTGAGGTATTGGACCTGGAGCCTGATATCCAAGATCCGGCTGAGCCTATTCAGCTGGAGAAGGTGCGCGGGCAAATCAGCTTCGAGGGCGTCTGGTTTAAGTATCCTGAGGGCAGGAGAGGCTTATTGCAAGAAGTCTACCGCCCGAACGTCCCTGAACTGGTGATCGAAGAGTTGCCCATCGAGAGCGCGATTGCCTTGCCGCTGCCGGCGGAAGAACCCCGTAACCAAGCCAGAGAGTATGCCTTAGAAGATATCAATTTGGTGATTGAACCTAAACAGTTAGTTGCGTTGGTTGGCCCCAGCGGCGCTGGGAAAACCACACTCACTTACCTAATGCTGCGCCTATACGACCCGACCCGCGGCGTCGTCAATTTGGATGGGCATGACCTGCGCAGCCTAAGCCGCAAGGATCTCACCAACGCCATTGGCATGGTCACACAGGAACCCTACCTTTTCCACGATACTATTTTGGCAAACCTGCTCTACGCTAAACCCGATGCTACCCGAGAGGAGGTGGAGCGCGTGGCACGCACTGCCAATATCCATGATTTTATTAGCGCACTGCCGGATGGTTACCTCACGGTAGTAGGGGAGCGCGGCTACCGCATGAGCGGCGGCGAAAAGCAGCGCTTAGCACTGGCGCGGGTGCTGCTCAAGAACCCGCCGATTATGATCCTGGATGAAGCCACCAGCTCTTTGGATAGCGAATCCGAGGCACTCATTCAGGAAGCTATGGCACGCGTATTCACGGAACGCACCAGCGTTGTGATTGCGCACCGCCTGAGCACGATTCTCTCGGCGGATGTGATTTTCGTGATGGATCGCGGACGGATTGTGGAGCGCGGCAGCCATGCAGAGCTGTTGCGGCTGGCTGGGTTATATGCTGAGCTGTATGAAACCCAGTTCCGCAAGCAAGGAAGAATGGGGGAACAATAATGTTAGCCGTTTGTGGATTTTTTCTTCTCCCATTAGCGCATTTAATGGGTATAATATAAAAAGAAAATACTTAAGCTGAATGAGATCAAGCAGCCAATCGAAATAGTGTTTTCTTTAAATAATTCAGTTCGTTTTAACACTTAAAACCAAGTGTGGAGACAAATGAAGGTCTTCAAACCTATAAATGTACTATTCATAGTGATGCTCACTACGGGCCTGGTGGCTTGTAGCAGCGAAGCCCCAGATCCGGAAGCATTGGCAGCTGAGCAAACCCGCAATGCTGAGCTGCTAGGAACTTATCAAGCCAACCAGCAGATAGAAACAAACGGACAGACGGATGCGTGGGTGCCTAATAGTACTCCAATACCTACCAATTCTACAGTTTCATTAGGTGGAGCTGAGGAAACCCCCTTAACCCCGTTGCAAACCCAACGCTCTGCAACACAGCAGGCCACTCTCACTACTGAGCCTAACCGCACACCGACTCCCACCCAGCCAGTTGCTGTAAATACTCCCACCCAGACTGTTGCTGTAAATACTCCAACCCGGACGGCCGTTCTGCCTACTCAAACTCCACCATTGCCTGCGGGGTGGGAAGGCGATTGGACGGTTTTCCTTGGTCAGGAAGGAGGACCCTACACCACGGGAACGCTCTCGGTAACAGTAGAAGGGGAGAACCTCACTGGGCAAGCCATCCTCGCTGGTGTCTCTTACGAATTCAGTGGGGAGATCAATCAATATGGGCAATATGTGCTTGGGGACTACACCCAAGATACAACCGCAGGCTGGTTTTACTGGACGCTGCTTTCCGACGTGCAGTTTGGCGGCACGTTGGATAATAATATCGGCTTTTGTGCGACTAAAGGAGGAACCCAACCCCCTGACCCGTGTGTTTATTATTTGATTTCTTGATAAATTAAAGAAATTTAGGGTGTTGAAAAACATTGGTTAATCGATTACAC